>CAKTAM010000054.1 GCA_934527255.1 uncultured Oscillospiraceae bacterium
CTTCTGGGGTATTTCATGGCAACTTTCCGGAAAAAGGCTGCCTATCAAATGGAGGATCTGCTGGAGCTCATCCGCCTGCTGTGCGCCGAGCATCCGTGGCACCGCGCGCAGACGCACCAGACACTGAAAAGTAGCTTTATCGAAGAAACCTACGAAGCGCTGGACGCCATCGACCGCAATGACGCCGATGGGCTGTGCGAAGAGCTGGGCGATGTGCTGCTGCAGGTCGTGCTGCATGCACAGCTGGAAGCGCAGAAGGGCAGTTTTACCTTTGACGATGTATGTGACGGGCTTTGCAGAAAGCTGATCTACCGTCATCCGGGCTTCTTTGACGATCAGCCGCGCGCAGAAAGTGCGGCTGATATCCGGCAGCAGTGGGATCGCTTGAAGGATGCAGAAAAAGGCATTCACACGGCAGCGCAGGACGTTCATGCCGTGCCCGAATCGTTTCCGGCACTGCTGCGCGCCCAAAAGGTCTGCCGGCGTGCGCTGCGTCATGGGTTTGGCGAGGCAGACCAGGCCGCCGTTTGGAGGTCGGCGCTTTCCAAAGTGGAGGCTGTGGCCGACCAGGGAGGGGCTGACGCCGGGGAAATGCTGCAGCGGGAATATGGTGAGGCGCTGTTTGCGCTGGCTGCCGCCGGTCAGCTGTGTGGGCTGAACGCCGAGGTCGCTCTGGCCGATGCGGTAAACGCTTACATCGGACAGATCGAGCAGGCGGAGCAGCGCACCGTTGTGCAAAACGGTACAGCCACACCGGCTGTTTGAAGGTTTTCTTTTGAGAAGCGTTTTATTGTACCGCCATTCTCATGGAAATAGAAACAATCATCATTTGGGAGGAACAGAATAATGACGAAAGCTGAACTGGTTGCAGTCGTTGCCGCAGATGCCGGCATGGAAAAGAAAAACGCAGAAAAGGCTGTGACTGCCGCTTTGAATGCGATCACCACCGCCCTGAAAAACGGCGAGAAGGTTTCCCTGATCGGTTTCGGTACTTTTGAAGTGCGCGAGCGTGCCGCCCGTACCAGCATGAACCCCAGCACCCGTCAGACCATTGAGATCGCTGCGCACAAGGTGCCTGCGTTCAAGGCTGGCAAGGCTCTGAAGGACGCCATCGACGGCTGAACCTTTGACTGAAGCATAAAGCATTTTGCATAAAAGCCGCTGCATTTGATGTGCAGCGGCTTTTGCGTACCGCAAAAATGGTGCGCGGACTGAAAAAGCTCTTATGACAGCGGCTTTTGGGCGCTTGCTGTGGGCTGTGTTGGCCTGCGAAAAAAGCGACCGAATACCGGCTGCAGTCAAGGGCGGCAATTATGCTTCTCCAAACACTTTTTTGCATGGTGCAGGGCAGGTGAAAGCGTTTTTTTGACCTTGCCGACAGTCGTTTTCCGTCAGGCTGGCAGAAGCAGCGCAAAATTTTTTGCATCGACATTTTTTGCTTTTTGTGGTATGCTGTAAAAAAGAGGATTTTGGCTGGTCTTGTTGGCAGAAGGGAGATATTTGTGCGGTTTTTATTGACGAACGACGACGGTATTCAAGCGCCGGGGCTGGCGGCAATGGCGCAGGCGCTGGCTGCAGTCGGGCAGGTCTGTGTGGCGGCGCCTGACCACAATTGCAGTGCAAACAGCCACCATCTGACCATGCAGTCGCCGGTCACGGCGCAAAGAGTGACCTACCCTGGCGCAGATGAGGCATGGGCGATCGACGGCACCCCGGCCGATTGTGTGCATCTGGCGGTGTCAATGCTTTTGCAGCAGCCGGTGGATCTGGTGGTCTCCGGTATCAACCGCGGCGCTAATTTTTCTACGGATTGTCTGTATTCCGGCACCGTGGCTGCTGCGCTGGAGGGCCGCCTGCTGGGGCTGCCCGGGCTGGCAATGTCGCTGGACAGCTTTGCGCCGGATGCCGATTATACGGCCGCGGCCCGCGTGGGGGTCAGCCTGGCCAAGGCGCTTTTGCAGGATGGCACCTGCATGACGTGGAACGTCAATGTACCGGCCGTTATGCCGCAGCAGCTGAAAGGTATTCGCTGGGCAAGGATCGACCGGATACAGCGCTACCCGCAAAAGGTGTATACCTGCCTGTCGCAGGAGGAAAACGGCAAAACGATCTGCCAGTTCGTACCGGCCGATTTTGAACGCCAGCAGCCCAGCGCGGATGTGCAGGCGGTGGCCGAGGGCTATGTCAGTGTTACGCCGCTGACCTGCTTTTGGAACGATGAGCAGCAGTTGAGCCGTTTGGCGGCAAGCCGCTTGGAGCTTGAATAAAACAAAAGGGAGCGATTTTTGTGTCTGCCGAACTGAAAACCAATGTCATGCGCACACTGGAGCAGAAAAAGATACCGTATCAGGCGCACTACTATCCGCATACGGAGGGCGAGGCCGTGGACGGCGCATCCGTCGCACAGCTGCTGGCAAAGGATCCGGCGTCTGTTTTCAAAACGCTGGTCGCTGTGGGTGCATCCCGGCGCAATTATGTTTTTGTGATCCCTGTCCTGCATGAGCTGGATCGTAAAAAGGCGGCAAAGGCAGTGGGAGAAAAATCCGTCGAGCTGATCCCGGTCAGGGAGCTTTTGCCGTTAACAGGCTATGTACGCGGCGGCTGTTCGCCGGTTGGCATGAAAAAGCTGTTTCCTACGGTATTTGATGCATCTGCCCTGCAGCAGGCGACTGTCTGCGTCAGTGCGGGCAAGATCGGCGCGCAGGTAGAGTGTGCGCCGGATGCCCTGCTTGCACTGGTGCGGGGAAAAACGGCAGCCATTACCGAGCAGCCGCCGCAGGAATGAGCGGTGGAAAATCGCAGATGCAGCAGACGGCGGTATGTTACCATGCACAGCTTCCGCTGTTTTTGCAGCAGCTGGCCCAAACGCCGCCGGTGCAGCGCCTGCGGCAGGTGGGGATGAGCTGCGGCTGTGAGTATACGCAGTTTCCGCCGTTTGTGCACAGCACGCCCTATTCGCGTTATGAGCACAGCCTGGGTGTGGCGCTGATCGTCTGGCATTTTACCGGCAATCGCGCGCAGGCGGCCGCAGGGCTTCTGCACGATGCTGCAACACCGACATTTGCACATGTGGTGGATTTTCTGTTGGGCGATCATCTGCGGCAGGAGGCGACGGAGGCCGGTACACATGATGTGCTGGCGGCCAGCGCGCCGCTGCTTTCGGTATTGGGACGATGGGGACTGCCGCTTTCCGCGGTCGAAAACTACCACCAATACCCCATAGCGGATAACGCATTGCCGCGGTTGTCGGCTGACCGTCTGGAATATACGCTGGGCAATCTGCTGCACTATGGCTTTTGCGGGGCCGAAGAGCTGCAAGGCTGGTATGATGATATTGTGCAGGCGGAAAACGAGCAGGGCGTGCCGGAGCTGGCTTTTTCCACGCCGGAGCTTGGGTATCGGTTTGCGCAGGCAGCTTTGCGCTGCTCACGCGTGTATGTGTCGGATGAAGATCGCTTTGCCATGCAGAAGCTGGCGCAGCTGCTGCGTCGGGCGTTGGACATGGGCGTGCTGGCCAAGTCGGATCTGTATCAGACCGAGCCGCAGGTCATCGCACGTCTGCAGACGGATGCGCGGTTGGCTGCCGACTGGAAAACCTTTACCGGCTATTCGGCGCTGAAAAAGGCGGCGCAGCGGCCGTCTGTGGGTGATTGGCTGCAAATTCCGGCGAAAAAGCGATATATCGACCCGCTGCTGACCAATGGAAAGCGCGTTTCGCAGCAGTTCCCGCAGGCCGCAGCCGAACAGGCCCGGTTTCTGCAGCAGGATCTTTCGGTGTGGCTGTCGGCTGAGTAAGCAGAAGAAACGGTGTGCAGGCAAAAAAACAGGTTATTTGCCCAAAATGCACCATAAGCCCGATGCTTCAACGGAAAGGCGGAAATGCTTTTCCAAGGGGCACGTTGAGGTATCCGTGCTGTAAAAGGCATCTGAATACAAATTCATTGTGAGAAAGGGTGGTTGTTATGAAAAGGAACCGTGTATGGAGGGTTCACGCTTCCTAACCCTCCGAATCGATTTTTTGGAGGAAACCAAATGGAAAAGACCATTACCATCCGTGAGGCTGTCTCGGAAAAGGATATTGCTGCCTTTTGGGAGCGGCTTCACATTTATCACAGGCGAGATATTTTCACCGGTTCTGATACCGACGAGCTGGAATATTTTCTTGGTCCCGAGTATCACGACCACATGATGAAGCTTTGCAGCAGACCGCAGGATCGCTGCTTTTTCCTGTTTTTCCAACAAAATGGGCAGGATGTCGGTTTTGCAATGCCCGTGATCTACACTTCCGAGGATGGCAAGTGCTTCATCATGGAATACGGTATCTATCCGGAGCTCCGCGGAAACGGAATTGGCAGGGAATGCGCCCGCGCGCTTTTGAATTGGGCCAAAGACCGCGGCGCGCGATACGCAGAGCTGAATGATGGCGGCAGCGCACGGCGGCGGCATTTCTGGGAAACGGTCGGCTTTATGGAGAACGGCGCCGATGAGTGGGGAAATCCACTGATGATCCTCCCTCCGGCGGAGGAGATACCGATTACCGTCGAAATCCTTTCTAATCCGGAGGATTGGCAGCTGAAAAAGCTGGAAAACGGCTTTCTGCGGGAAATTGGAGAAGCACCGTCGACCGAAGAAAAACAGAAGCAGCTTGCGTGGGCGATCCAGACCGGAAAGATCACCTTCTTCATGGCGAAGCGCGGTTACCGGGCGGTGGGGATGTGCAGCGTTGCCCAATGCTTCTCTACCTATGCCTGCACCGACGTTGGCATGTTTGATGACTTTTATATTGAACCGGTCTTTCGCAAAAAGGGCATTGCCGGGAAATTGGTTCAAGCAGCCCAGAACTGGTGTAAGGCAAACAGCCTTGCCAGTTTGACTGTTACCTGTGCCCCCTGCGACGAAAAAATGTACCAGGCACTTGGCTTTGCTTCCCATTTAGGGAAAACGTTCTCCTATCCGGTTTAAATCACAACGGGGCCGTCCGTCCCTTTGTGCGGTAATTTTGTGGAGGCTTTGGAGGGCCTTTGCAGAAAGTTCTCCGGATGAAGATTGCCTCAGGGGAAAAGCTGTTTTTACAAAATGGAGCCTGTCATGCAAGGCATCCGTCTTTGTGTAATAGATAACAGCCTTTCAGATGGCTTTTTCAAATAGCAGCTTCGGTATTATGGTGCCGCCGCTGTGGTGTGCCTCTACTTTGGTATATTGTCCGGACATGACAACACCTCCTGTTGTAGCTTCTATTCTACAACAGGAGGCGTCTTTTTTGCCGTCTGTTTTCTTGGGTATAGTCCACCAGCAAGAGGAAGGCGTTTATGTTTGCGTGAAAAGCCAAAACGGATGCATCAAAAGGTTTTGCAAATCCCCGGCCTTTTACGGCGGGGAAAGCGGCAGCTGCGCCGAAGCTTTGGAAACGTTCAGGTGCGCGCTTCTGATGGCTGTGCGTCGGCTGCATCCGTCGGCTGACCGGTCAGCTCGGCAAAAAGCGCCTCCAGGGTACAGTAAGGGTTGCTGATCTTCTTTCCGGCATAGGGCAGAAGAAGCGGGTCGTCGATGTCATCGGCAAAGCGCAGTCCGGCGGCGCACAAGGCCTGATTTTTCATGGGCCAGCGTTCGTTGACTGCGGGGTCGCCGTATTTGCGGTCACCCAGCAGCGGATGCCCCAACAGGCGCATATGTGCGCGGATCTGGTGGGTGCGGCCGGTGTAAAGCGTAATGCGATACAGGCCAATCTCTCCGGCATAGCGCAGCAGATGCACGCCTGTGCGGATGGGCTTGTAGCTTTGGCCGCTCGCCCGGTCGGTGCGGGGCCGTCGGGAAAGCTGTACGGTTTTGGTGTCCGGTCGGTGAAAATGCCATGCTTCATAAATACCGTCCGGGCAGCGGCCAAAGGCCAGACAAAGGTAGGTTTTGGTAATGCCGTCCTCCCGGATCAGCCGGTTGACACTGCGCAGCGCGGCAGCATTTTTGGCAGCAATGACCAGCCCCTGTGTGCCGCGGTCCAGCCGGTTGCATACCGCCGGGGCAAAGGTGTTCTGTGCGGCCGGGTCATAGTCGCCCTTTTCGGTCAGGTAGCGCGTGATGCCCTCAACAAGGCAGGGGTCACCGGTATTGTCCGAATGGCAGAGTACCCCTGCCGGCTTGTGTACGATAAGCAGGTTTTCATCCTCAAATACGACCTGAAACGGAACCTTTCGCAGAACAGGCGCCTTTTTCTGCGGAACATTTTCAAAAAATTCATCCACAATGTACAGGTCGATTTTGTCACCGGGCTGCAGACGATAATCCGGCTTGGCTTTTTTCCCGTTGACCTTGATGCGGCCGTTGCGGAAGCTTTTGTACAGCAGCGAGCTGGGCAAGCGGTTCGTGACGCTTTCCACAAAGCGGGAAAGCCGCATTTGAACATCATTGGCGCCGACGGTAAAGCTTTTCATAACAAGCCCCTTCCCACACAGAAAATACACCCTGCGGCGATTGCAAATAAGGCGCGATTGGTATATAATAATTATTATCTATCGTTGTAAGTATAGAGGATTTTGGCGCAAAAGTAAAGAGGAGGACGGCAGATGGGGGCACACGACGGCCATCGGGGCCGGGTGCGGCAGCGGGTGCTGCGGGAGGGGCTGCAGCATCTGGAGCCGCACAACGTACTGGAAATCCTGCTGTTTTACTCTTTTCCGCGCGGGGATACCAACGAGCTGGCGCATCGCATTCTGCAGCATTTCCACGGCGATTTTGCCGCAATGGCCGAAGCGTCATATGAAGAGCTGCTGGCGATACCGGGCGTGGGGGAAAATACGGCGTTCTTGTTGAGCATGATCCCACAGATCGCCGCCTATTATCGGCAGGCACGCATCCGCGACGGCGTTGTTCTCAACTCCATGGAGACGCTGCGGGAATATTTCGTCCCGCTGTTTTACGGTAAGCAGAATGAGGAGCTGCACCTTGTTTGCCTGGATGCTGCGCTGCATCCCCTGCAGGATACGCTGATCTCGCAGGGAACGGTGACGGCCTCTGCGGTCAATATCAAGCGCATTGTCGAGGCTGCCGTCAGCAGCCATGCGGCGCGGGTCATTCTGGCGCACAACCACCCGGGCGGTGCGCCAAGGCCCAGCATGCGGGATGAGGCAGCGACCCGCACGGTGATCGATGCGCTGCGCCTGGTGGATATTGAACTGACGGATCATGTGATCGTCGCCGGCGAGGCGCTCTGCTCCATGCGAAGCAACGGCATTCTGCCATACCCGGAGAGGTAGAGACGGCCGGGGCGCAGAAGAGAACGGGGCGCATGTCAGCCCAAAGGAGAGAAAATCGTTATGGATGTACAGGTGGGAGATAAAATACTGACGCGCAAGCCGCACCCCTGCGGCAATGTACAGTTTGATGTTCTGCGCGTCGGCATGGATTTTCGCATTCGCTGTACCAAATGCGGACACGAAATTTTGCTGCCGCGCGTTAAGATCGAACGCAATATCAAAAAGATCATTCGGGAGTAAGCAATGCTGGAACAGCTGGAACATGTGAAAAACCGCTATGATGAGCTGAACCGCCTGCTGCAGGATCCCACTTCCCTTGGGTTGGACGGCTACCGTGACGCTATGCGCGAATATAAAGAGCTGACGCCGCTGGTGGAATGCTATGACCATTACGCCAAAGCGTGCGGCCATTGCCGTCAGGCGCAGGAAATTCTGGAGGATCCGGCAACGGATGACGAGCTTCGCGCACTGGCTAAAAAAGAATACGAGGAAAACTGCGCCCGGCAGCAGGCCGACGAGCAGCAGCTGAAGCTGCTGCTTTTGCCGCATGACGCCGACGATGCCCGCAGCGCCATTGTGGAAATTCGCGGCGGCACCGGCGGTGAGGAGGCCGCCCTGTTCGGCTATGACATGTATCGAATGTACACCATGTACGCACAGCGCTGCGGCTGGCGCACTGAGCTGCTGTCGCTGAACGAAACCGAGCTTGGCGGATATAAGGAGGTCAGCTTTTCGGTGGAGGGCGACGGCGTGTTCAGCCGCCTGAAATATGAAAGCGGCGTGCACCGCGTGCAGCGCATTCCGGCAACGGAAAGTCAAGGCCGCATTCAAACCTCGGCGGTGACGGTGGCCATTATGCCGGAGGCACAGGAGGTGGATGTCCGCATTGACCCGGCCGATCTGAAGATCGACGCGTTCCGGGCATCCGGTGCGGGCGGCCAGCATATCAACAAGACCTCCAGCGCCATCCGCATCACCCACCTGCCGACGGGCATGGTGGTGGAATGTCAGGATGAGCGCAGTCAGCTGAAAAACAAAGAGAAAGCGATGAAGGTGCTGCGCAGCCGTTTGTATCAGCAGGAAAAGGAGAAGCGCGATGCCGAAACGGCGCGTCAGCGCCGTCAGCAGGTGGGCAGCGGTGACCGCAGCGAACGCATCCGCACCTACAATTTTCCACAGGGCCGCGTGACGGATCACCGCATCAACCTGACGCTGTATCGTCTGGAAAGCGTGATGAACGGCGATTTGGATGAGCTGCTGCAGGCGCTGATGCTGGATGACCAGACCCGTCGGCTGCAGCAGGCGGGCAAAGAGGGCTGCTGAGCCCAAAAGAAAAGAGGAAAACCGTTTATGCAGGGTTTTGCATTTGATACACGTATCGTTCCCGGCGATGCGGCGGGTGTGGAAGAGGCCGCCCGCCTGCTGAAGGCCGGGCAGCTGGTGGGCTTTCCCACCGAGACGGTTTACGGTCTGGCGGCGAATGCCCGCAATGCCGAAGCCTCCGCGGCCATTTATGATGCCAAGGGCCGTCCGCGGGATAACCCGATGATCGTGCACATTGCCCGGTTGGAGGAGCTGTACGGGGTAGCGGCGCAGGTGACGCCGCAGGCGCTGCAGCTGGCGCAGGCGTTCTGGCCGGGGCCGCTGACCATTATTCTGCCGCGCGGTGAAAGCATCCCGGCGGTGGTCAGCGCCGGGTTGGATACGGTCTCTGTCCGTATGCCAAGCCATCCGGTGGCCCGTGCCATCCTGAAAGCCAGCGGTCTGCCGCTGGCGGCCCCCAGCGGCAACCTGTCAGGGCGGCCCAGCCCAACGACGGCCGCTTATATGCTGGAGGATATGCAGGGGCGCATTCCGCTGATCGTGGATGGCGGCCCCTGCTCGGTAGGGGTGGAATCCACCGTGGTTTCTCTGTGCGGCGAAACGCCGCTGATCCTTCGGCCGGGCGCCGTCACGGCGGAGCAGATGAGTGCTGTCCTCGGCTGCCCGGTACAGCTGTCGCATGCCGTGACGGAGGGCCTGAAGGAGGGGGAAAAGCCGCAGTCACCCGGTATGAAATATAAGCATTATGCCCCCAAGGCAGAGGTGACGCTGGTCACGGGCACGCTGCAGCAGTATGTGCAGTATGTCAACGAGCACGCCGCGCCGGGCTGTATGGCGCTGTGCTTTGCGGAGGATGTCGGCGCGCTGACGGTGCCCAGCATTTCCTATGGCGGCGCACAGCGCCCCGAGCAGCAGGCGCAGCAGCTGTTTACTGCGCTGCGGCAGCTGGATGAACAGGGCGCGAAAACCGTTTTCGCGCATTGCCCCCAGAAAACCGGTGTGGCGCTGGCGGTGTACAACCGTCTGCTGCGTGCGGCGGCGTTTCGCGTCATTGAGCTGTAAGAAGCGAAAGGAACGGGTGCGGTCATCCGCAGAAAAGCTTTGTGTGGGACCGACTTTGCAGATTGCCGGATTTCCGGCGCAGAGCCTGCGCTGATATTGCCGGGTTTCAGGGCGCATACCCTGTTTTGCGATACGGATGCCGGTCGGGGCACAAGCGAAGGAGAGAATGACGTTGCAGTGGAAGAACAGTACCGTACAGGTCGTTGCGCTGACGGGCCGCAGCGGATGCGGAAAATCTACCGTCGCCCGCTGTTACCGGGAATATGGGTATCCGGTGCTGGATGCCGACAAGACCGCAGCAGAGGTCCTGCATGAAAATGCATCCTGTCTGCAGGCGCTGGCGGACGCTTTTGGGGCGGATATTCTGGCCGATGACGGAACGCTGCGCCGCCAGCTGCTGGCAGACCGTGCGTTTGCCACGCCGGATGGGCAGAGAAAGCTGACGGCGATCACGCACCCGTACATCATCCGCACGCTGCTGGAAAGAATAGCGCAGGAGGCCGAAAACGGCGCACGGCTGGTCTTTGTTGACGGCGCGGTGATCCTTGACGGCCCGTTTGAAAAATATTGCGACAAAATCGTGGTGGTGGATGCGCCGGAGCCGCAGCAGATCGCACGACTGTGCGCACGCGACGGCATTTCGCCGCAGCAGGCTGCACGCCGGTTGTCTGTTCAGACGCCGAGAGAGAAGCTGCTGGCGGCGGCAGATGCGGTTATTTTTAACGATGGCGACGTGGCGCAGCTGCTGCGGCGGGCGCAGATGGTATTGCAGAGATTGGAATGTGGGGAATGAGGCAGAAAAGAACTCGTCGTCTGGTGTTGGCGGCTGTTGTACTGGCCGCGGCTGTGCTTTTGCTGAACGGGGCGCTGCAGCGGCTGGAAAAACAGCTGTATCCGCAGCGGTATGCCGCATATGTGGAGGCCAGCGCGCAGGAATACGGCCTGGATCCTTTGCTGATCTATGCATTTATCCGCACCGAAAGCGGGTTTGTACCGCAGGCGGAATCCGAGGTGGGGGCCCGCGGCCTGATGCAGATCACGCAGGAGACCTATGAGTGGATACACTCCAAGCTGTCGCCGCAGACGACGCCGGATTTTGATGAGATGTACGACCCGCAGCAGAACATCCGTTACGGCTGCTATTATGTGGCGGCCTGTCTGCAGCGCTACGACGGCGATGTAGCCACGGCGGCGGCGGCTTATCACAGCGGGTGGGGAACCGTGGATGGCCTGCTGCAGACGGCGGACGGCGAAAGAACGCTGACGGAATTTCCCTATACCAATATGAACCGTTATGTCAAAAAGATCCGGCGCAACTATGAAAGGTATCGGTCGCTGTATGACGGCGGCTGATAACCATAAATAAAATCAAAATAAAATCAGAAAGAGGAAGGGATAGACCAATGGCAGAGAAGTCAAAGGGCGTGCTGCTCAGCGAGCAGCTGATGATGCCGCGCGCGCATATCATGGATGTGCGCCCGGAGATCAAGGAGGATGCGTGGGCATTCTGCGAGCCGTACAAGAAGTTTCTGGACAACGGAAAAATTGAACGTGAGGTCGTGGATGAATCGGTCGAGCTGCTGCGCGCGGCCGGTTATCGTCCCTATGACCGCAAGGCGGCGTATACGGCGGGCGATAAGGTGTATTGGGTCAACCGCGGTCATGCCATTCTGGCGGCGACGTTTGGCCAGCATCCGCTCAACGAGGGTCTGCGCATCACCGCAGCCCATATCGACAGCCCCCGGTTGGATCTGAAGCCCACCCCCATGTATGAGGACAATGAGATCGCCTATTTCAAAACCACCTATTACGGCGGCATCCGCAAGTACCAGTGGGGCGTAACGCCGCTGGCGCTGCACGGCGTCATCGTCAAAAAGGGCGGCGAGGTGCTGAAGGTCAATATCGGCGAGGATACGGGCGACCCGCTGATGTACATAACCGATTTGCTGCCCCATCTGGCCGTGCAGCAGAACCAGCGTTCGCTGCCGGAGGGCCTGAAGGCGGAGGAGCTGAATATTGTTCTGGGCAGCCTGCCGTATGATGACAAGGAGATGGAGGCTGACCGCGTTAAGCTGGCTGTCATGCAGCTGCTGAACGAAAAATACGGCATTACGGAACGGGATTTTGCACGGGCAGAGCTGGAGATCGTGCCTGCTGGAAAAGCAAGAAATTGTGGTATAGATGAGAGCATGATTATGGCGTACGGACAGGATGACAGAGTGTGTGCGTACACATCACTTGTGGCTATGATCGAGGCTGAAAATCCGGATAAGACGACATGCTGCCTTCTCACAGACAAGGAAGAGATAGGAAGTGTGGGAG
>CAKTAM010000055.1 GCA_934527255.1 uncultured Oscillospiraceae bacterium
GCCGTATGCTTGTCCAGTATCCGAATTTCTGCCATAGGCCCGTCTCACTCCTTTTTTTGCCCGCGCGGCCGCCCCGAAAAAACGGTTCAGGCCGGGCTGAGCTCCTTTTTCAGCTGATAGAGAAAGTTCAGCGCCTCCAACGGCGTCAGGGTATCCACATCCAGCTCCTGCAGCTTTTTCACCGTGTCGGCATCCGCCTGCGCGGGCTGGAATTTTTCAAAGTTATCAAAATCAAGCTGGCGGTTGGCCTCGGTCAGATCCGGCGCGGCCGCCTCCAGCGCCTTGAGCACCTGCTTGGCGCGCGTGATGACCACCTGCGGAACGCCCGCCAGCTTGGCCACCTCGATGCCGTAGCTGTCATCGGCCGGGCCTGCTACAATGCGCCGCAGAAACGTGATGTCATCGCCGCGCTTTTTTACGGCAATGTTGTAGTTTTTCACACCGTCAAGGTCATCCTCCAGCGCGGTCAGCTCGTGATAATGGGTGGCAAACAGCGTTTTGCAGCCGATGCCGTTTGCCTTATCGGCGATGTGCTCCACCACGGCACGGGCAATGCTCATGCCGTCAAAGGTCGAGGTGCCGCGGCCGATCTCATCCAGAATGACCAGACTGCGCGGGGTCGCCTTTTCCAGAATTTCGGCCACCTCGCTCATCTCGACCATAAAGGTGGATTGCCCCGCCGCCAGGTCGTCCGATGCGCCCACACGGGTAAAGATGCTGTCCACCACGCCCATATGGCAGGCGGCGGCGGGCACAAAGCTGCCCATCTGCGCCATCAGCGCCAGAATGGCCGTCTGGCGCATATATGTAGATTTACCGGCCATGTTGGGCCCGGTAATGATGAGCATGCGGTTGTCGCCGCAATCCAGCAGAGTGTCGTTGGGAACAAAGCGGCTGCCGGAAAGCATTTTTTCCACCACCGGATGCCGCCCCTCGACAATGTGCAGCTCGTCGCCGTCGTCCACCGTCGGGCGCACATAGCGGTTTTTGACCGCCACCTGCGCAAGGCTTGTCAGCACATCCAGCCGGGCCACCCCGGCCGCCGTGCGCTGAATGCGGGAAAGCTCGGCGCCAATGCGGCTCTGCAGCTGGGCGAAAAGCTCATGCTCCAGCACGATCAGGCGCTCGTGCGCACCGAGAATGCGGCTTTCCAGCGTTTTCAGCTCTTCGGTGATATACCGCTCGCCGTTGGTGAGGGTCTGCTTGCGGATAAAGGTGGACGGCACCTGCGGCACATACGCATTGCTGACCTCGATATAATAACCAAAGACTTTGTTGTAGCCGACCTTCAGCTTGGGAATGCCGCTCTCCTGCCGCAGGCGTGCCTCCAGCGAGGCCAGATAGCCCTTGGAATCCTTCACCAGACTGCGCAGCTCGTCCGCCTCGGCATTGTAACCGTCGCGGATGACCCCGCCATCCTTGAGTGTGGCGGGCGCGTCCGGGTCGACGGCGTTTTCAATCAGCGTGCGCACGTCCTCCAGCGGGTCAATCGCGGCCAGCAGCTCCTGCAGCTCCGCCGCCGTATAATTTTGCAGCGCGGCGCGAATGGCCGGAAGCTGCGCGCACGCCGCCGCCAGCGCCAGCAGATCCTTTGGGGTGGCGCTGCCGTATACCACGCGGGTCATCAGGCGCTCCATGTCAAAAACGCCGGAGAGCACCTCGGCCAGGTCGGCACGGCCCACATTGTCCTGCACCAGCTGCTGCACGCCGTCCAGCCGACGGTTGATCGCGGCGACATCCACCAGCGGCTGCTCGACGGTGCGGCGCATCAAGCGCTTGCCCATGGCGGTGCGGGTCTCATCCAGCACCCACAGCAGCGTACCTTTTTTTTCGCGGCCGCGCATGGTCTCGGTCAGCTCCAGATTGCTGCGGGCAATGCCAGACAGCTGCATATACTGGTTCTGGTTATAGTTCTCGATGGTTTTCAGGCGTTCGATGCCATGCTTTTGTGTTTCGCGCAGATAGGTCAACAGACCGGTCAGCGCCATCTGGATCGGCATGCAGTCGGCCACACCGGCCTCCTGCAGCAGCTGCGGCCCAAACTGGGTGCGCATGGCCTCCTCCACCGCATTTGGGGCATAGACCTTTTCCTCCATCAGCTCGGCCGAGCAGCCCAACTGACGCTTCATATACGCCGTGACCAGCGTACAGTCCAGCAGCGCATCGTTGAACAGCACCTCGCTTGGCCAGAAGCGCCCAAGCTCTGTCAGCAGGGCATTTTGTCTGTCCTGTGCGGGAAGCCGCGTCGTGCGGATCACGCCGGTGGAAACATCGGCAAAGCAGACGCCGCCCTCGCCCTGCCCGGGCAGCCAGATGCTGGCAATGTAATTGTTGCGGTCATCGTGCAGCATGCTGCTTTCGATGACGGTGCCGGGCGTGATGACCCGGATAACGTCCCGCTTGACCAGCCCCTTGACCAGCGCCGGGTCCTCCAGCTGCTCGCAGATGGCCACCTTGTAGCCCTTGGCGATCAGCCGCGCCACATAGCTTTCATAGCTGTGAAACGGCACGCCGCACATGGGGGCGCGCTCCTCCTGCCCGCACTGACGGCCGGTCAGGGTCAGCTCCAGCTCCTTGGAGACCAGCAGGGCGTCATCATAGAACATTTCATAAAAATCGCCCAGCCGGAAAAAGAGGATCTGATCCTTATGCTGTTGTTTGATGCGAAGATATTGCTCCATCATGGGGGAAACATCCGCCATGGCGCTTCACCGCCTTGCCTTTCAGAATGATGAGATAAAACCGGAAAGACCCGCCTGACGGCACCGCAGTGCGCCCGGCGGGCTTTCAGCAGGATGTGTACGGTCAGCCGTGGCAGCCGCCGCAGGTGGAGCAGCTGCCGGTGCAGCCGTGCGGCTCCTCCACCAGCATGGGATCCTCGCCGCTGCAGGCGGCCTGAATGATGGCGTTGATGTAATTCATCAGCGTATCCATTCCGGCCTTGGCCTCGTTGTAATTTTTCATCGAGTCGGTATCCATGATCTCGGTGTACATATCGCTCAGCTTCTGGTTGAGCTGCTGGGTATGCGCCTCGTCGGCCTTTTCGTCGGCCATGGCATTCTGCAGCTCCAGCCGCAGCAGGTTGAACTCGCCGATGCGATCCTGCAGCGCCTCGTCGTCGTCGCTTTGCTGGCGGGCGTGCTGATAATAAAGATAAGCCTCTTCCTTCTGCATCTGGGCAGCGGCCTGCTTGAACATGGTAATAGCATCCATAAAAGAGAAACGCTCCTGTTTTTTGAGTTTGTCCGCGCCGGTGAGAAGCCCGTTTGGGGCGGCCTGCACCCGCGCTGATACCGTTTTTATTATACCACACTTTTCATCGGCCTGCAACGCTCCCGCGCGGCGAAATGCGGACATTTCGCCGCGGCAGGCAGGCGGCCGGGACTTACGGAATGCAGTAAATGCCGAAGCTCATCAGCGCGCAGCCGACCAATGCGCCCCATGCGCAGGCACGCCCCCGGCCGGTGCGAAAGCCCAGCGCCAGCAGCTCGAACCAGCTGACGGCGCACATCATGCCCGCCACCACGCACAGCAGGCCGTTCAAAAACAGGCGGTTCAGCACCCGGCGCAGGCAAAGGAATGCCAGCGCCGCGCCAAACGGTTCAGCCAGGCCGGAAAATGCGGCCGCCGCAAACGCGCGCCCGCGGCGGCCGGTCGCATACAGCACCGGCGCGGCGATGACGATGCCCTCGGGAAAATTGTGCAGCCCGATGGCCAGCGCCACCGTCAGCCCCATGCGGCGATCGGCATAGCTGGTGAACAGCGTCAACACGCCCTCCGGCAGGTTGTGCAGCACCACGACCGCCGTCGTGACCAGCGCGCTGCGCAGCGCTGCCGCCTGCAGCGTGCCCTCCCCGGCCGGGGCGGCCTGCCGCCTACCCCGGCGCGCCAGCAGCTCCGCCTCCTCCGGCAGGCAGGCCGCCAGCAGCAGCGCAGCCGCCGCCCCAAGGCAAAACAGACTGAGCGTTTTGCCCGCCGCCGCAAATGCGCCCGCCGTCTGGCGATAAACGGCGAACGCCTCGGGCAGAAGATCACCCAGCGACACCGTGACCATCACGCCGCCTGCAAACCCCATACCGGCGGCAATAGCGGTTTCTCCCGGCGGCGTCAGCAGAGCAAACGCGCCGCCCAGCGCCGTAAACAGCCCCGCCAACAAGCTGACCAGCCATGCATACCACAAACCCAACGCCCCCTTTTTCCCGGCCTGCCGCTCAGGACGGCCCTGTACCCCATGCTTATTCGTATGAGGGCGCGGCGGGAAATAGTCGGCCGCCCGGCCCAAGCGCAGACAGGCAGAGCATGTTTTCTTCCGCCGTGCGGAACAGGCGGCAGATCGGCGTTTTTTCTCATGCGGGGCGGCGGCAGGCATGCCCGGCCAACTGGTCGACCGCCCGGTCGGCATACAAAAATGCCGCCCTCTCCCCCGCACGGTGGGAAAGGGCAGCGAAAAAGCCGTGATAGGCCCGCAGGCCGCCGGGCTCAGCCCAGATAAAGCTGCGCCATGCTTTGCAGCACGTCGTGCTGGAACTGCTCGCTGAGACGGAAAAGCTGCGGCGGGAAATGCTTGTGGAAGCAGTCCGACTCGAGGCTGAGGCTGCCGGTGTAGCCGATCTCCCGAAGCGCAGCGAACGTCGCCGCCCAGTCAATATTGCCAAGGCCGGGGCAGTCGTGCTGATCCATCTCGCTTTCCTGACGGTAAATGCGGCCGTACTCGTTGTCGTGCAGGTGCAGCACCCGCAGGCGCTTGCCCAGCCTGCGGATGTATTCGGCGCAGGAATACCCGCTCAAATTGGCGTGGCCGGTGTCAAAGCAGGCCACCAGACGGTCAGAGTGCATCATGTCAATATAATCAATGAGCTGCTCCGGGCTGCAGGAGGGAATTTTGCGCAGCGGCATGTTCTCCAGCGCCAGTGTCACCCCGCAGCGCTCGGCCACCGGCAGCAGCCGCGCCAGCACACGCTCGTTTTCCGCGCGGGTGCGGGGCAGGTCGGTATCCTCGGCCCAGCCCATGGGCATGGCGCAGTGCAGCACCAGATAGGGGCTGCCCATAATGGCCGCGGCCAGAATGCTTTTTTCCAGCGCCTGCATCATGAATTCGTACTCGTCCGGGTCGTTGCTTTCGGGCCAGGTGGGAAACGGCGCGTGCACCTGCCCGGCGGGCAGGCGGTATTTTTCGGCCAGCGCGGCGTCCTTTTTGAAAAACGCCTCAAACTGCGGCAGCGGCAGGCTGAACAGCCCGCGCCCGTACTCGTATTTTTCGCAGGGGATGCCGTAATCTATGCAGTCATACCCAATTTCCGACAGCATCCGGTACGATTCCTCCGCCCCAAACAGCCGGTAGGCCGAAGCATTGGCGGTGCTCAATTTCAACATAGGCTTTCTCCTTTTTCGCTTTTGTGCGCCTGCCGCATACCGCCAGAGGCTATTGCAGCCAAAGGCGATGTGCCCTGCAGCGGCGGTCATTCCGGGGCGGCCGCTTTTTCCGTTTACTCGGCCGTGGGGGCAAAGCTGCACGGCAGGGCGATGTGATGGTCGCCGTCTTTATTGACAAAGTGGCAGTGCACGCCAAGCTCGCGCATCCAGCCGCGCACGATAACGGTCTGCCAGGTATGGGTGTTGTAGCCTTTTCCGGCGTCGTTATCCCACAGCCACTGCGGGGTGCACCACAGGCAGGCCCTGGGGGCAATGGCGGCGTAAACATCGCGCTCGACGCCGTTCTGGCCGTGGTGGGCCATTTCCACAAAGTCGCTTTTCAGCGCATCGCCGTACAGGCCCAGCAGCTTGCGGCCGCCCTCCACGCCAAGGTCGCCCAAAAACAGCACCGTCTGCCCGGCCAGCGTCATGCGGATGACCGCCGAGGAATTGTTGCCCGCATTGTTGGTAAAGGCGGGGTCGGTGGTATACAGAATGTCAAAGCGCGCCGCGCCCACCGTGTAGGTGTCGCCCTGCGTGATGGTCTCGGCCACGGAAGCCAGCAGCGGCTGCACCCGGCGGAAGCTGCGGAAATCCTCGGCAAAAATGCTTTCATTGCGCTCGAGGAACTGTACAGAGGGGAAATTGTAGTATGCCGTGCGGATGGCAAACGCATCAGGGCTTTCCTGCAGCAGCCGGATAAGCGCCCCGGTATGGTCAAGGTGCGAATGCGTCAGAAACCAGGCATCCACCACCGGCTTTTCGCTGCCGGTGATCTCGCGCAGGGTCTGCAGCAGGTGTGGGGCGTCGCCCGCCGTGCCGCCGTCAATGACGATGACCTTGTCGTCCTCGGTCTCGATAATAAAGCTCATCATCTGCTGCGGGGTCTGATTGGCCAGAAAATGAAGAGTATTTTGGTGTTTCATAAAGATCTTTCTCCCTTATATTTGATGGATGCGGCAGCCCAGCCGGGCCGCCGTCACATGCCCTTGTGCCGCTGAACGCCCTCTTTCAGATATCCCATCCGGTAGGCCTCCAACAGGTCGTTCATATCCTGAATATCGGCAAGCATTTCGCGGCCCTCGTCGGTGTCGGCAAAATACAGGCGATCCTTCATTTTTTCAAACACATCGGTGCGGGAAACGATGTCGCAGTTTTCCTCTATGGCCTTCTGCACGCTTTCAAAGGGCTGATGGCTGCGCAGCGAAAGCCCCCACGACGAATAGATGAGCGTATAGCCCGCAATGCCGGTGCGCCGGTGGTAGGCGCGGCAGAAGCCGCCGTCGATGACCACCACCTTTCCGCCCGCCTTAACGGGCTTTTCACCGGCGCTGGCACGCACCGGCACATGCCCGTTGATAATGCGGCTGACGGCAGGATCCAGCCCGAACGCGCTGAGGATGTAGCGGGCCACATATTCGCTGTCGATATAGCGGTAATAGGGGTTTTTCGGCTCGGCATGGGCGGCGGGGTCATCAATAAAAAAGTTTTCAAACGTGGCAATGCGGCTGCGACCAAAGGTCGGGGCCTTGGGGCCGCACCACAGATACCACAGAAAATCCTTGCCTTTTTGCCGGGCGGGGCTGCCCTCGCGCCCAAAATAGCCCTGCCGGGCCATTTTGTCGCAGTGATCCATGAGGGCGCGGCCACTGTAGGGCACGCCGTCGAACACCACGGTATCAAACGAGCCGCTTTCGTTGAGCGGGATGGAGCCGTGAAACAGCAGATTGCCGTTTTCGACCTTGTAGATGCTGCCCTTGGCGTAGATGAACTGGATTTGCCGGTGCAGACGCTCGCTTTGCAGAAAGCTGGTGACCAGCTTTTCCATCAGCTCATACTCGGCCTGCGTCAGCTGGGTGGGGTGCGCCGGGTCAACGGTGGGAAAGGTTGTATCATTGAGGGCATAGACCTTGCCGTCGATCTCGACTGTGCCCGCCTGCAGATCCATCTTTTCGATCAGCTTGCGGTCGGCCATTTGAAAATCGGGGTTGCGGTCGATGATGGCGGCCTCCAGCTTGAACAGAATGACCGCAATGGCCTTGTGCATGCGCGCCACCCGCTGCATGGACTGCAGGTCATATTCCTCCCCATCCACACTTTTGGGCAAAAAGGCCGAGACCTCGCAATCCTTATAATATTCATCGGCAAACTGCGACAGCGGGCGCAGGCTGATGCCGTACCCATCCTCCAGCGTTTCGAGGTTGTTATAACGCAGGGCATTGTTGATGACATTGGCCATGCACGCGCGGCTGCCCGCCGCAGCTCCCATCCACAAAACATCATGGTTGCCCCACTGGATGTCGACCGAGTGGTGCTCCATCAGCTTATCCAGAATGAGGTCGGGGCGCGCGCCGCGGTCGAAAATATCGCCGACAATGTGCAGCTTGTAGACGGCCATTTTTTTGATGAGGACGGCCAGCGCCTCGATGAAAGCATCCGCCTGGCCGGTCTCGATGATGGTGGAGAGAATGGCCTCGTAGTAATGCTCCTTGTTGTGGTCTTCAAAATGGGCGTGCAGCAGCTCATCCAGAATATAGGCGTAATCCTCCGGGAGGCTTTCGCGCACGAACTGGCGGCTGTTTTTGCTGGAGACCAGACGGCAGACATCGATCAGCCGGTAAAGGTTGATGCTGTACCACTCGCTCATTTCCTGCCCGGTGAGCTTGACCTGCTGAATTTTCTGGCGCGGGTAATAGATGAGGGTGGCAAACTCGGCCCGCTCGCGCGCGGAGACCTGCTTGCCCAGCACGGCATCCACCTTTTCGCGGATGACGCCGGAGGCGTTGTTGAGGATGTGGGTAAAGGCTTCCTCCTCGCCGTGCAGATCGCTCATGAAATGCTCGGTGCCCTTGGGCAGGTGCAGCATGGCCTGCAGGCGGATGATGGCCGCCGCCGTGCGGGCGACGGTGGGGTACTGCTTGCCAAGCAGCGCCAGATAGGAAAGACGTTCGGGCGGGAAGCGGTCTTCAAGGACGGGCTGGTTCATAAAAATACCTCCCCGTTGACAAACGGCGGTTTTGCTGTTGTAAAGCGGCGGACGTGTGCTATAATGGAGGCAGGCGTTCGCCGCCGGTGCGGCGGACGGATGTTTGGGTTCAGTATAACACATTCCGCAGAAATTTGACAGGCGTTTTTTGGCCTTTTGGCCGGTTTTTCCGCCAGCGGAGAAAGGGCTGCTGAGATGTCGTTTTCGTTTTCGCTTACCCGGTGCGAGCTTTGCCCCCGCCGCTGCGGGGCCGACCGCACCCACAACCCAGGCGGCGGCAGCGGGCAAGGCTTTTGCCGCGCGCCCACATCGCCCCGGCTGGCGCGCGCCGCGCTGCACCATTGGGAGGAACCCTGCCTGAGCGGCAGCGCCGCCGACCCTGCGCACGGCAGCGGCACGGTGTTTTTTTCGCACTGCAATCTAGGCTGCTGCTTTTGCCAGAACCACGCCATTTCGGACGGGGGTTTTGGGCAGAACATCACGGTGGAGCGGCTGGCGGAGATTTTTTTGCAGCTGCAGGCGCAGGGGGCGTATAACCTGAACCTTGTCACGGCCACCCCGTACCTGCCGTTTGTGGTGCAGGCGCTACAGGCGGTGCGCGGACAGCTGCACATACCGGTGGTGTACAACACCGGCGGGTACGAGCGGCCGGAGGCCGTGCAGGCGCTGGCCCCGTATGTGGATATCTGGCTGACCGATTTGAAATTTTATGACGGTGCGCTGGCCGCGCGGCTGTGCGGCGCGGGCGATTATTTTGCCGCGGCGGCCGCCGCCGCGCAGCAGATGGTGCGGCAGACCGGCGCGCCGGTGTTTGGCGCGGATGGGCTGCTGCGGCGCGGGGTGATCGTGCGGCAACTGGTGCTGCCCGGGCAGCGTGCCGACAGCTGCGCCGTGCTGGACTGGCTGGCAAACGAGCTGCCGCGCGGCAGCTTTCTGCTGAGCCTGATGAGCCAGTACACCCCCGCGCACAGGGCCTGCGCCATGCCGGGGCTGAACCGGCGCGTCAGCACCTTTGAATATAAGCAGGTGGTACAGCACGCGCTGGATCTGGGGCTGGATGCCGGGTATATGCAGGAGCGTTCGAGCGCGAAGGAGGAATACACCCCGCCGTTTGACCTGCAGGGGGTGTGACGACCCGCCGGGCAGACACGCCGGGTGAAGCCCCGGCACGCACAGGGCAGCGCGGCGGCAGCCCCCGGATGGCAAGCGCCCGCAGAGGCGGAATGGGCGCGGCCGAGAGGCGAACCGCGCAGCAAACCGGCCGCAGACAGCAGCAGCCGGTAAAGGCCAAATGCCGACTGCGGGCAGGCCATACCGGGAACGGGGCGCAGGCTTTTTTTCAAAGCGCCGGGCTGCTGCGGATGGAAAGCAGGCCGCAGGCGGCCAAAGCGCCGCCGGGTGCCCCCCGGCGCGGGCACGGAATGCCTGACCATTTGGGTATATGGGGGCGGCGGCGCAGAGGGCTTTTGCGCAAAGCGCTGCCGAAAAACAGCAAACGAGGGCCGCGGCAAGCCTGCCGCGGCCCTCGTTTTTTTTGTTTTTGTTTTTTTCTCCTCACCGGGCGGCGCATGCATCACGCCGCCGGGCAGGCGGAAAGGCCGAAAGCCTTATTCGGCCACAACGGTGTACCAGACATCGCCGTTGGTCTGTTTTTCGGAAACGACCTTGTAGCCATCGGCCACAAAGTTGGTGTGCGCACCCTCGGCCTGGCAATCCGCGGGGTTGAAGTTGACGAACGTGCCGCCCATAACGGTTATCTTAGCGGTGCCGTTGGCGCGGTTGGCATCATAGCAGTTCAGCACGAACTCATACGCCTTAGCAGCATCGGGGTACTTCTGCTGCACGGAGAAGAAGCCGCCCTTGATGGTCGCGGTGCCCTCTTCCACATACACGGCGTGAATGTTGCCGATGAAGGTGCCGTCCTCGATGACGACGTTGCCGCCATCCTGCACATCCACGGCGTAGCAGTCATTTTCCTTGGCCTGGAAAGTGCCGTTGCCGGTGATGGTAACGGTCGTGCCCTTATTGCGCACGGAGACCAGAGACCAGGAGTTGGGGGTGACATCCCACACATCATCCGTGTTGGCAATGGTCTTGCCGTTCATGTACAGGGTGGTAGTCTTACCGGCGGTCAAAGCCTCGGTCGGGGTAATGTCACCAGCCAGCGAAACGCTGCCGCCAGCATTCAGAGCCGTCTGCATATCCGCGGCGCTCTTAACGGGGTCGGGGTAGGCGGCGTCCTTATCGTACTGGTTGTCAAAGCTGTCGTGCTCGACAGTATCCTGCGTGGCGTAAACGGTGATGGAAACGCCCTCGATGCTCATGCCCTGATAGTCGTTGCCGGCCTCCGGCAGCATATGGGCCTTGATCTCCAGAGCTTCGGAGGTAGCACCCACCGCCAAGGTATGATCCTCATTTAGCTTCGTGTCATTGACCGACCACTCGATGACCTTGTTCAGGCCCTCGTCGCCATCAATGCCGTTGATCTCGATTTTATACTTAAGCGCCAGATTGCCCTTGTTGACCACCTTCACAGGCTCCAGCTCATAAGTACAGCCGGGCTCCCACAGGATGGCTTCACTTTCTGCGCCAGCGGCTTTCTTCCAGGTAAGCTCTTTGCCGACCACGGTTTTGCCGTCGGCGTTCACCAGATCGATGTCCAGATTACCGGCCTGAATTTTGTTGACGCCAGTCGTCGCGGTATCGGTAAACCAAGCAAAGGTCGTGCCGATCAGCATGGCCATGCACAGCACCAGCGACAGAACGCTGAACGCCAACGTACGTTTCATTGACTTTTTCATTGTTCTTTCCTCCTGTTTTGTGAATGCTTAAACTATGAGTAGATGGAATAAATGCTTTTTCCATGAACACAACGTGTTTTGGGGGCAGCGCTGCGCCGCCCAGTGGGGCAAAGCAGCCCGCCGCCTGCTCAGGGCTGCGGCTTGGCATCCGATTCCGCTGCGAAAAGCGCTGCAGGGGCGCTTTCCTCCTGTGGGGCGGAGCCTGCAGATGAGGACGAGCCGCCGTCCGTGCCGGGCGCAGGCGTTTCCTCACCGGAGGAAGCGCCGGCAGGCTGGCCGTCGGGGTTCGGCGAAGAATCCTCGGAAGAACCCTCCCCATCACCGGAGGACGAATCGCCGGAAGCGCCACTGGAGGAGGTATCCTCCGAGGATGCACCCTCCGACGAGGTATCGCTGGAGGAGGCATCCGACGGCACGCTGTCGGGCTGACTGTCGGAACTGCCATCCGGTGCGGAAGAACCGCCCTCACTGTCGGAGGGGTTTTGCGCCGGGGTGCTGTCAT
>CAKTAM010000056.1 GCA_934527255.1 uncultured Oscillospiraceae bacterium
GCCGTGGTCTGCACGCAGTGCTCCTCCCGCCCGGCGCAGCGCACGCAGACGCCGGTGTGCACCAGATGGCTGCGGCCGCTCAGCAGCCGCAGCATGCGGCGGGCGTCGGCGGTATCCCGCGGCTTGCCCAGCATGGCGCCGTCTACATCCACAACGGTGTCCGCGGCCAGCACGCAGTCCTGCGGGTGGTCAGCGGCGACGGCACGGCATTTTTCCAGCGCCAGACGCCCGGCCAGCGCGGCAGGGGTCGGCTCGGCAAAGCGGCTTTCGTCCACCGGGGCGGTGCAGACGGTAAAGTGCGGCGTCAGCAGCGCCAGCAGCTCCCGCCGCCGGGGCGAGGCCGAAGCTAGGATCAGCGACATGAAAACTCTCCTTTGATAAACGAGCGGTCGGCCCGGTTTTCTTCCGGCCCGGCCAAAAAACGGCTGCGCAGGGCGCACGGCCCCTTTGCGCGGCGGACGGCGGGCAGACGGCTGCAGAGCCGTGACAGCCGCCCCAAAACCGGCAGCGCCGAAAAGCGCGCCGACCGGCGCTTAAATGCGGGTGTGGCTGTAGGCGAACAGCGCCAGCCCGACGGTGAAGATCTGCGCCATATACAGGTTGAAGCTCAGCCCGAAGGTCAGGCGGAGAATGGCGAGATCCAATACCAGCGGGCTGCCGTCGCTGATGCCGAACTTGATGCTGTAGGACAGCCACGAAAGATACGGCGTTCCGGTGCACAGGTGGGCGATCAGTGCGCCCACGGCCACACCGGCCACCAGATAAAAAGCGAACAGCAGGTTGCGTTTGAACGAATTCATAGCGGTCTCCTCTAAAAAAAGCAGGCGAAGCGCCCGGCCGCGGGTGCGGCGGGCCTGCGGATGTGGGCGTGCGCCGCCGACAGGCGCGGCGGCTTATTCGGCGCCGTCGCGGCGGGCATAGTACAGCCCGCGGGTAAAGCGGCCGTCGAAAGCGCTGCCCGCAAGAAAGCTTTGGGTAACGGCCTGTACGCGCCCGGGGGCTTCCCAGGTGAAATACAGCGTCAGCAGATCGCAGGCCGCCTCGGGCTGGCGGTCGCCCAGCCAAAGCGGAATGGGATTGTATATTTCCCGCACGCCGCCCCGGCAGACGATCGGCAGCTGCTCGCCCTTGCGGTCCAGCAGGCGGCCGCGGCGGGGGCAGTCGGCGCAGTCGGTCACGTTCTGCAGCGGGCAGGCGCGCGTCAGCATCACGGGCAGCCGCCCATAGGCCAGCAGCGCCGTACGCACGCCAATGTTTTCAAAGGCGGGCAGCTCGTTCACGCGCAGCTCACAGCTCAGGGTCTGGGTATGTACCCCCAGCCCCGCCAGCACGCGCGCGGCCTCCGGGTTGAGCACGTTGAGGGCAAAGCCGCCCCACAGCTCCAGCGCGGCATCGGTGCGTTCAGCCAGCTGCCGCACCAGAAACAGATGCCCGGGGTTGTTGGCCTCAAAGCGGGTAAAGCCCAGCGCGGCGGCCTGCTGCAGCGCCTGCTCCAGCGCGTGCGTGCCGCCAAAGTTGCCGCGCGGCAGCTCCAGCACGGTGCGGCCGCGCCAGTCGGCCGGAATATCGGCCGCGCACCGCAGCGGCAGAATCAGCCGGAAAAACGCCTTTTCCAACCCCTCCGGCAGCTGCCGGGGCGACTCCAGCCGGGCGGCCAGCCTTCTGCGGCCCTCGGCCAGTGCGGCGCGGTCCGCCGCAGCCTCG
The DNA here is from genome assembly GCA_934527255.1 of uncultured Oscillospiraceae bacterium. Classification (GTDB taxonomy): domain Bacteria; phylum Bacillota; class Clostridia; order Oscillospirales; family Ruminococcaceae; genus UBA1762. Next base: position 1,705 of record CAKTAM010000056.1, read on the forward strand.
GCCGCCGTATAGCGGGCAAGCCCGCGCGGCAGGGAACATTCCGGTATGTCGGCCGCCTGCGGCAGAAAATGCGGGCCGGGGGCGTCGGCGCGTTTTTGATACAGCTGCTCCAGCGCAGCGCGGCGCAGGGCGTTGATGTCGGAAAGCGGCAGATAAAACTGCCGCTCGCCCGCCAGCGTGACGGCCGACTCGGCGGCCGAAAACGGGGTGCCGCCGGTCTTGCACAGGCTGCGCCGCAGCGTCTGCGGGTAGCCCGGGCCGGGCGGCTGAGTGTCGGCAGCCGCCGACGCATAGGCCGTGGCGCGCTGCGCACCGTCGCTGACGGTCAGGCGCGCGCCCTCCGCCTCCAGCGTCAGCGCCATGGAGACCGGTACGCGCGCCAGCGGACGGCGGTAAAGCTCGCGGATCGCCGGCTCGGCGGCGCGGCTGACGGCCAGATCCTCCGCCCGGCGCACGCCGAACATCCCGCCGCCGCGCCGGGCGGTATAGTAGCCGTCCGTGAAGCCGCTGCGGGAGAACACCTGCTCCAGCAGGCGGGCGTCATAGGGCTGTCCGTCCCGCGCCAGCCGGGCGGCGTGCACGGCGGCGGCCACATATTCCGGCGGCCGCAGGCGGCCTTCGATCTTGACGCTGGCAACGCCCATGGCGGCCAGCTCCGGCAGACGGGCCAGCAGCGAAAGATCTTTCAGGCTGAGATGGTGGCAGACGGGGCCGCCCGCAGGCGGCCGCGCCCCGGTAAAGGCGGTGCAGGGCAGGCGGCAGGGCTGGGCGCAGCCGCCGCGGTTGCCGCTGCGGCCGCCCAGAAAGGCGCTGAGGTAGCACTGGCCGGAAACGCTCATGCACTGTGCCCCGTGCACAAAGACCTCGGTCTCAATGCCGCATTCGCGGGTGATGAGGGCAATCTCCTCAGCGGAGAGCTCCCGCGCAAGCACCACGCGCGAAAAGCCGTACTGCGCCGCCAGCTTTGCCCCGGCAAGATCGCATACGGCCAATTGGGTGGAGGCGTGCAGCCGCAGCCCCGGCGCGTGCTGACGCACCAGCCGGGCGGCCGCCCAATCCTGCACCAGAACGGCGTCGGCCCCGGCTTCGCAGATGCTTTCCAGCGCCTGCAGCAGGCCGGGCAGCTCGTCGGCGTGCGCCAGCGTGTTCAGCGTGACATGCACGCCCACGCCGTAGGCATGGCACAGGCGCACGGCCTCGCGCAGCTCCTGCGGGGTAAAATTGTCCGCGCCGCGCCGCGCATTGAAGCCTTTCAGGCCCAGATATACGCAGTCGGCCCCCGCCCAGACGGCGGCCTCCAGCCCGGCGGGGCCGCCCACCGGCGCCAGAATTTCAATGGGCCGGGCCGCGCTGTTTTCCGCCTGCGGCTGCTGTGCGGACGCGCTCACGAATCCTGTCCCCGCATATAGCCGACCTCGCGGCGCAGACGCTCACATTCCAGCTGGCTTTTTTCCAGCTGGGCGCGCAGCTCCTGCAGCTCACGCGCGGCGTTGTCCGCCGTTCCCTTGGCGGCCATGGCGTCCTCCAGATAGCTTTTCAGCTGGCTGTGCAGCTCGTCCAGATAATCCAGTGCGCTCAGCACGGCGGCCCCCGTGACCGAAAGCCGGTCGCTGGCCTCCAGCATGCCGTGCATTTTCTCGTTCAGGGTTTTGGCCAGCTCCTCATAATAGGCGGGCTCGCCCTCCACCGAAAGCGCGTATACCGCGCCGCAGATCTCCAGCTTCACTTTTTTCATAGCCAATGTCCTCACGCTCCCTTTCGTTTATGGAAAAAAGGCGGCGGCCGACCGGCCGCGCCTGTCATCAGCGCTGCTGTGCGACAGCGGCAGGCCGCCCTTCGGTGCCGGTGCCGCTGTCTTTTTTATTATATACGAAACGGGCAAAAATGAAAAGAGATTTTCGCGGGCAGGGCCAACAAAATCCGTCGGCGGGGGTCGCAGTGACGCGGCGGCCGGTGCGCCCCAGTGCCTGTCAGCATCGGCGGCCCGGCTGCGTGCCGGACAGCGGCAGAAAGCGCCGCCCCCAAAAAAGCCGACCGGCCCATACCGCCGCGGCCGGGCGGCGAACGGAAAAAGCAACTGCCCGGCGGGGGCTGCGGTGCGTCGGCACGGGCGGAAAAGTGCGCCGGCAGGGCCGGAGTATTGAATTTTTTCGCATTTTTCGGTATACTCTATGTCAGAGAAACAGGAAAGTGATAAAAGAGGCTCCGCTTTGGCGGAACGGAAAGGAGCACACATGAAACAGAATGTGACCGAGCAGGCGTTTGACGCGCAGCTGCGGGAGAAGCTGTTCAGCGAATTTGGCGTCAAGCTGGAGGATGCCAGCAACCAGCAGATCTACCGGGCGCTGGCCCTGCTGGTGCGCCGTCATCTCAGCGACAAGCGCAAAAGCTTTATGGCGCACACCTACGGCACCAACGCAAAGCAGGTGTATTACCTGTGCATGGAATTTCTGATGGGCCGTTCGCTCAAGACCAGCCTGTTCAATCTGGGCTGGAACACGGCGGCGGAGCAGGCGCTGCAGAAGGCGGGCATCCGGCTGGAGGATATTTATGAAGAGGAGCCGGACGCCGGGCTTGGCAACGGCGGTCTGGGGCGGCTGGCGGCCTGTTATCTGGATGGCATGGCCAGCACGGCCACGCCGGGCATGGGCTATTCCATCCTGTACGAATACGGCATTTTCAAGCAGAAGATCGTGGACGGCTGGCAGCAGGAGCGCGCCGACAACTGGCTGCCCGGCGGCGGCGTATGGCTGAAAAGCCACCCTGATCAGGCCGTGGAGGTGCGCTTTGACGGCGACGTCAGCGAAAGCTGGGATGCCAGCGGTTATCACCGCGTCAACTATCAGAACTATACCAGCGTGCTGGCCGTGCCGAGCGATATGTACGTTTCGGGCTATGACAGCGAGGGGGTCAGCCAGCTGCGGCTGTGGACGGCCAAGGCCCCCAGCATGGATATGGACAGCTTCAACCGCGGCGACTACAGCCGCGCCATGAACGCGGGCGATTCGGCCGAGCTCATCAGCAAGGTGCTGTACCCCAACGACAACCATCTGGAGGGCAAGATCCTGCGCCTGCGCCAGCAGTATTTTCTGTCGGCGGCTTCGGTGGCGGATATTGTGCAGCGCCACGCGGCGCAGTACGGCTCGATGGAGAGCCTGCCGGACAAGGTGGCCATCCAGCTCAACGATACCCATCCCACGCTGGCCATTCCCGAGCTGATGCGCATTCTGATGGACGACTGCGGCCTTGGGTGGGACCAGGCGTTCGACATCTGCCGCCGCACCTTTGCTTACACCAACCACACGGTGATGAGCGAGGCGCTGGAAAAGTGGGATGTCAACATCTTCCGCAGCACGCTGCCGCGCATCTGGACCATCGTCGCCGAGCTGGATCGCCGCGCCCGCGCCGAGCTGGCGCGCGTGTTCCCCGGCGACCAGGGCAAGATCGACTATATGGCGCCCGTGGGCGACGGACAGGTGCGCATGGCCAACATCTGCTGCTACACCTGCCACAGCATCAACGGCGTTTCCCGCCTGCACAGCCAGATCATCAAGGACAGCGTTTTTCACGACTATTATCTGTATGCGCCCGATCGCTTTACCAATGTGACCAACGGCATTGCCTACCGCCGCTGGCTGCTGGCCTCCAACCCCGGCCTGACCGCCTTTCTGGAGGAGCTGATCGGCCCTGACTTCAAGTATGACGCCGCCGCCCTGAAAAAGCTGCACGATTATGCGGACGACCCGGCTGTTCTGCAGCGTCTGGGCGAGATCAAGCACCGCAACAAGGAAATTTTCGCCAACCATCTGGCCAAGGTGACGGGGCAGGTCATTGACCCGTCGTCCATTTTTGACGTGCAGGTCAAGCGGATGCACGAGTACAAGCGCCAGCACCTGAACGCGCTGAACATCCTTTCGGAGTATCTGTACCTGAAGGATCACCCCAACGCGGCGTTCACGCCCAAGACCTATCTGTTCGGGGCCAAGGCTGCGCCCGGCTACTATATGGCCAAGCAGATGATCCGCTTTATCTGCGAGCTGGGCAAGCTGATCGATTCCGATCCCGCCGTGCGCGGTAAGCTGAGCATCGTTTATCTGGAGGATTACTGCGTTACCACCAGTGAGCGGCTGATGCCGGCCAGCGAGATCAGCGAGCAGATCAGCCTGGCGGGTACGGAGGCCTCCGGCACCGGCAACATGAAATTCATGCTCAACGGGGCCATTACGCTGGGCACGCTGGACGGCGCGAACGTCGAGATCGCGCAGGCGGCCGGGGAGGAAAACGAGATCATCTTCGGCATGCACACCCCGCAGGTCAACGAGCTGCGGCGCTTCGGCTATCATCCCAGCGCGTTTCTGGCATCGGACGATGCGGCGCGGCAGGCGCTGGCCTTCATGCAGCACGGCTGGAACGGCCAGAGCTTTGACGACCTGGTGAACAACCTGAACGGCAGCGACCCCTATATGGTGCTGGCCGATTTCAAGGCCTACCGTGAGGCGCAGGCCCGCGCCCGTCAGCTGTATGCGCAGCCGCAGGTGTGGAACCGCATGAGCCTGGAAAACATCGCCAACGCCGGTGTGTTCAGCGCCGACCGCGCCGTACAGGAGTACAGCCGCAACATCTGGGGTACGCACCCCGTCAAATAAACACCGAAGACCATCCGCCTGCGGCCGCAGGGGCGGGCAGGGCTTTTGCGCGCAGCGGTCTGCCGCCCGGCTTTGGGGCGGCGGGCCGTTTGCTGCAGAAAGGGGGAAAAGCATGGAACGGGCGGTATACAACAGCTATGACGACTATTACAAATCGCCGTTCGGGGCGGTGCCCGCAGGCACGCCGGTGCGCTTTCGGCTGGCGGCGCCGGTACAGCTGGGCGTGCAGGCGCCGGTGCTGTTTGTCATGGCCGACGGCCAGACCCGCGAGCAGGCGCGTACGCTGGTGCTGCAGCCGGAGGAGCATCTGCCGGACTGTGATATTTTCACCGGCACGCTGACGGTGGAGCAGCCCGGTCTCTATTTCTATTTCTTCGATTTTTACCGGGATTATCAAAAGGTGTTCGAGGGCCGTCACGGCGGCTGCGTGGTGACCCAGCAGGACGGCCGGCCCTACCAGCTGACGGTGTACGACCCGGCCATGACGCTGTGCGGCGCGCTGACGGGCGGCGTGATGTACCAGATCTTCCCCGACCGGTTCTTTGAGGGCCGCCCCGGCAAGACCATGCCGTTTTCCGACCGCATCTACCGCACTGACAAGGAGGCTGCCCCCTATTACTGGCCCAACGAAAGCCCGGAGGGCTATCTGAACCGCGACTATTACGGGGGCGATCTGGAGGGGATACGCCAAAAGCTGCCCTATCTGAAAGAGCTGGGCGTCACCTGCCTGTACTTAAACCCCATTTTTGAGGCGCATGCCAACCACCGCTACAACACGGCGGATTATCTGAACATTGACCCGGTGCTTGGCACGAACGAGGAGTTTGAAGCGCTTTGCCGTGAGGCGCACGCGGCGGGCATGCGCGTGCTGCTGGATGGTGTGTTCAGCCACACCGGCTCGGACAGCATCTATTTTGACAAAGAGGGCCGGTACGGCAGCGGCGGGGCATGGCAGAACCCGGCCAGCCCGTGGCGCAGCTGGTACATATTCGGCGGCGAGTACCCCTGCGGCTACCGCAGCTGGTGGGGGTTTGAAACGCTGCCGGAGGTCAACGAGGAGGATCCGGCCTACCGCGAGTTTATCTGCGGCGAAAACGGCGTGCTGCGCACCTGGCTTCGCCGCGGGGCGGACGGCTGGCGGCTGGATGTGGCCGATGAGCTGCCGGATGATTTTATTGCCGCCATACGCCGGGCCGTCAAGGCCGAGGGTGAGGAAAAGCTGCTGCTGGGTGAGGTTTGGGAGGATGCTTCCACCAAGGTGAGCTACGGCGGACGCCGCGCTTTTCTGTACGGGCGCGAGCTGGACACGGTGATGAACTACCCCTGGCGCGCGGCAATATTGCATTTTATCCGGTACGGCGGCGGCGACGACTGCGCACAGGCGCTGGAGAGCATCTGTGAGCACTATCCCCCGCCCGCGCTGCATACGCTGATGAATATGCTGGGCACGCACGACACCGAGCGCGCCGTCACCGCCTTGGCGGGCGAGCCGGTCAACGGGCACGATCGCCACTGGCAAAGTCACATGCACCTGTCGCCGGTGCAGCGCGCCGCAGGGCGGCAGCTGCTGCGGCTGGCGATGGAGCTGCAGTTTTTTCTGCCGGGCAACCCGTGCGTGTATTACGGCGATGAGATCGCCATGGAGGGCTACCGCGACCCCTTCAACCGGGGGTACTTCCACTGGAAGGATGACAGCCAGGACCTGCGCGACGCCATTCGCCGCATGGCCCGGGTGCGGCGCGGCTGCCCGGCCCTGCAGACGGGCCGCCTGCAGGTGCTGGCCGCCGGGCAGGATCATCTGGCGTTGCTGCGCACGCAGGGCGGCAGCCAGGCGGCGCTGCTGGTCAACCGCGGCAGCTATGCCCCTGTCAGCGTGACGCTGCCGTGGGGCGAAACGCTGACGGCCCGGCCGCTGCACAGTGCCTTTGCCCTGCGGCCGCAGGCGTAAGCGGCACAAAACGGCAAAAAAACAGAAAATTTTCAAAAAAGGCTTGACCTTCCCCCCGGGGGAAGGCTTATGATAAGCTTACCGGAACGGGCCGCAGCGGCGGCGCGGCGAAAAAGCGCCGGGCGGCAGGGCGGCCGACGGGAAAAAGCAGAGAGGAGGAAGGAGAATGACCTTTGTTCAGTGCAGCTGGGTAGTGGGGATCGTGCTGTTTTTGCTGTTGGAGCTGGCGACCCCCAGCGCGCTGGTCTCCATCTGGTTTATGATCGGCTCGGTAGCCGGGATGATTGTCAGCCTGTTCTGTCCGCTGGTATGGGTACAGATGCTGGTGTTTTTGCTGGTCAGCACAGTATCGCTGGCCATCACCAGACCGCTGGTGCGCAAAAAGCTGCAGACCCGGTTTGTGCCGACCAATGCCGATCAGGTGGTGGGCATGCACGCTCGCGTTACACAGGCCATCGCGCCGGATGAGCCCGGCCGGGTGCAGGTGAACGGGCTGTCGTGGGCGGCCAGCGCGCAGCAGGTGCTGCCGGTGGGCAGCTGGTGCACGGTGCGTGCTATCAACGGTGTTACACTGCAGGTGGAAGCCTGCGAAAAGCAAGAATAAAAAAGGTATTTGAACAAGGAGGAGCTATTATGCCTTATGTGATCGGAGCGCTGGTGATCCTGGCGCTGATTATTATCATCAGCAATATCAGCGTTGTGCCGCAGGCCAACGCCTATGTCGTCGAAAAGCTGGGTATCTACAGCAATACCTGGGGCGCGGGCTTCCATTTCCGGATGCCGTTTGTCACCCGCATTGCCAAGCGCGTCAGCCTCAAGGAGCAGGTGGTCGACTTCAAGCCGCAGCCGGTGATCACCCGCGACAACGTGACCATGCAGATCGACACCGTCGTATTCTTTCAGGTGACCGACCCCAAGCTGTATACCTATGGCGTCGAGCGCCCCATTTCGGCCATTGAAAACCTGACGGCCACCACGCTGCGCAACATCATCGGTGAAATGGAGCTGGATCATACTCTCACCAGCCGCGATGTCATCAACACCAAGATCACTGCCACGCTGGACGAGGCCACGGATAAGTGGGGCATCAAGGTCAACCGCGTCGAGCTGAAGAACATCATCCCGCCGCGCGAGATCCAGGACGCCATGGAAAAGCAGATGAAGGCCGAGCGTGAGCGCCGCGAAAGCATTCTGCGTGCCGAGGGCGAAAAGCGCAGCCAGATTCTGGTGGCCGAGGGCGAAAAGGAAAGCGCCATCCTGCGTGCCGAGGCCGTGAAGGAGCAGAAGATCCGCGAGGCGCAGGGCGAAGCCGAAGCCATTCTGGCGGTGCAGAAAGCCATGGCCGATTCGATCCGCCTGCTGAACGAGGCCGACCCCAGCCAGAAGGTGCTGACACTGAAGAGCCTGGAGGCCCTGCAGAAGGTGGCCGACGGCAAGGCGACCAAGATCATCATCCCCAGCGAGCTGCAGAACCTTTCCGGCCTGGTGGCCGGGGTCAAGGCAGTTGCCGACGACGCCAAATAAGCCGGCCCGGCAGCAGCCGTAAAACGGTATCAACGCCAAAAGGCGGCAGACCCTGCAAAGGGTCTGCCGCCTTTCTGATATGTCGAAAGCTTATTCCGCCAGCACCGTGAGGGTATCCCACGGGGCAATGCTGCCCACGGCAATGCGCAGGCAGTCGCCCTCGCGGGCGCAGGGCAGCGCAGTCTCGGTACCGTCGTCGGCCAGCATCACGGCCCGGCTGGCCGCGGTGCGCAGCAGCAGCTCGGTGGGGTAGGAGGCATCCAGCGAGGCGTTGACCAGCAGCACGGCGGCGCGCTTTTTGTCCGCGCGCACAAACGGTTGCAGGCGCGACACCTGCATGGGGTTTGGCCAGCGCAGCGTCAGGCTGACGCCCATCCAGCGGGCAATGGCGCCAAACTGCCAGACCTTGTGCGGGTCGCCGATGAAGCGCCAGCAGTCATAGCCGCTGACGGCCACCTTGCCGCCCAGCGCGTTTTCAAACAGGGTCAGGCAGCAGCCGTGGCGGTTGCCGTACGGATCCTGAATATAGGCCAGCTGCTGGGCGCTTTCCTCCGGCAGAAGGTCGTACGCCGCCTGGAAAATGCCCGAGTGGCTGTCACCGGCAAACCCGGCGTTGAGGGGATGGTTGGTCAGGGTCTCATACGTTGCGGGGTGCGGCTTGCCGCTGCGCACGCCTGCCAGATGCTCCAGCCCCAGCTTTTCCAGCTCCTGCAGGGCGAAAATATCCATGATGACATTGCCGGAGAAAATTTTTCCCAGCTCCTCATCCGAAAAGGCGCGCAGGGTCTTGCCTGCCAGCAGGGTGATGTCGGCATGCGCGGGAGAAGGGGTCAGCGGCAGGCCGATGCGGCCCATGGCCTCCGGCTTTTCAATGCGGTAGTCGCGATTGCTTTCGGCGGTAAACCAGCTGCCGCCCTCCAGCGGACGGTCGGCCGTCATATACCACGAAAACGCGGGCCACAGGCCGGTGAGCGGCAGCCCCTTGACAAACTGGGTATATTTGTCCCACCGGGGGCGGCAGGCGGCCAGCTCGTCCACCTCGCGGGCCAGCAGCTGCTCGGGCCGCTTGGTCATAACCGGCATATGGTTGAAGGCGACGCCGTTGCAGCCGATGGCCAGCGCCAGAGTGATCTCATTGCGGCGGGTGCGGAACGCTTTTTCGCCATATGCAGTGGGGCAGCTTTCCTCCTCGTACACGATCTCCTGCACCTGCTCGGGGTACAGCATGACCTGCCGTCCGGCCTCCATGCACTTGCCCAGCATATCGTCCGGGCAGGCATCCCAATAGAAGCCGTGGCCGGGACGGCCGCGGCGGGCGCGCAGGGCATTCATGCACTTGGGAATAAAATCGCCCGAAAAGGTGGTGTGGGTGGGGCCGACGGTCATAAACGGGGTGTCAATGGAGGGGTCGACGGCATCCACCGCCTTGCGCACCTCGGCGCAGAAAGCGGCCAGACGGTCGCCGCCGTAGGACGACCAGCTGTGACGCAGGGCCTTGTTCTCCGGCCGGTTCAGCGCAGTCACCAGCTCCTCGCGGCTGGCAAAGCGGCCGTTTTCAAACCCCTTTACGCAGCGCGGGCAGAAGC
>CAKTAM010000057.1 GCA_934527255.1 uncultured Oscillospiraceae bacterium
GTCCGGCACGTTGCCAGAGATGATGTCGGTGTTCAGTTGGGTGGTCGAGCCGGTCCAGTTGTTCTCCTCGCTGTTATACTGGCTGTAATCCACCAGTGTGATGCGCACGGTGTCGCTGGCGCGGTTGAACTTCAGCACCGCGCGCTGCAGGCTCCAGCTGTAGGCGCAGCCCAGGCGTAGAATGGTTTTTTCCGGCAGGGTGGCCGGGTCAACATAGGTAAGGGTGGTCAGCAGGAACTTATCCCAGTTTTCGCCGTTGCCGGTGGCAAGGAAGGTGCCGTCGGCCATAGCGCGCAGCGTCTGGATGGAGCCGCTGGAGTCAATGTCCGAATCCAGCCAGCTGCACAGCAGCGTGGCCGTTCCGGCATTCGTATCCACACTGTAAATGCCGTTTTCATCGGTAAAATACAGCTTGCCGTTGGGGTCGACCAGCGCGTTGGCATTGCGCATGCTGTCGGGAACGTTCAGGTCCGGGCCAAGCTTGCCGGTCTGCAGGTCGACGGTGCACAGGTGATATTCCCAGTTTTCGCCGCCGTAATAGCTGCACAGAAGACTGTCGCCCTGACGGTACAGTGCGTTCAGGCGGCCGTTGTCGCCCGACAGAACGGGGAAGGTTTTGGAGGCGGAGCCATCCGTCGGCACGACAAAGATCGAATCATATGTGACAAAATAGAAATTGCCGTTCATGCACACGGAAGTGGCAACGTTCAGCCAGCTGTCTTCCGGCGCGCTGACCGCAAAACTGTTGAGAACATTGCCGCTGGTGTCGATCTGGTTGACATAATAGGTCTGCGAAGCGTCCGTCCAGCTGGCCTCCTCCGTACCGGAGGTATAGACCTGTTCCAGCAGGTACAGGTTGCCGCTGTCATCCGACATCAGCCCGTTGAAAGAGGCGCTTTGCGTGGTGGGATCATCCACTTTGAGGGTGTCAAGCGGGATGGCTTGGGGGTCGCTGCCGTCCAGCCCGACGCTCAGCAGCTTATACTGGACACCCGCATCGGAATCGTCATAGGTATAGCCGACGAGGTAAATACGGTCGTTGAGGATAACGGTAGTATTGTCGAAGCTATCGGCATAGGAATCCAGCTTGGTGTCGACCTCAGTGCTTTTGTACACATGCAGGTCGGCTGTGGAAGTGGTGTTCTTGCCGCCGTTGCCCTTGCTGCAGCCAAACAGCCCCACGCAAAGGCACAGCGTCAGCAGCAGACAGAGAATGCGCTTGAAATGTTTCATGTAGGTACCTCCAGAAGAAATGAAAAGACGGATAAAACCCCTTGCAAGGGGGAAAACGGCGGCCTGCCGCCCGTCGGAAGGTCTCCGGCGGGTCAAAGGCGCGGTCACCGGTTTTCGCGAAAATAAGCCTCGGCGCGGCTTTGCAGGGCGGATGCGGTCTCCTCAGCCGTCCGGCTGCCGTCAAAAAAGCCGTCAGCCTCCTCCTGCACCATCACCAGCAGGGCGTTATCCCATTGGTACACGGTGGATACCGAGGTGATGAGCGCCATCGTCTGGTCGGCCTCCGCCTGTGTGGTGGGGCGGTGCCCGTCACTGGGACTTTCATTTTCCGGCAGCGGAAGCATGGCTTCCTCGGCGCGCTGCTGCAGGGCGTCCAGCCGCAGCGGCAGATGGTTGGTGATGCTCTGCTGATATTCCGGCGTCAGAAAAGTGCGTACAAACTCCCATGCGGCGGTCTTATCGGTGCAGCCCTCCAGAATGGCCAGCTGCAGCTGAGGAATGGCGGCGCTGCCGTCGGCGCCGTCAACGGTGGGAAAGCCCTTGTAGACGGCGGGCCCGTTCATGTTGTACACCTCGCTGCAAATGCCGGTAAAATCCGTGACAAGCACCTCGTGCAGAAGCATCTGCCCGGCGGCAAACCGCTCCTGCAGGGTTTCGTCTCTATTGCTGCTCATCTCCGCCGGGTAGGTGGCGGTATATTCCAGCATCTGCCGGAAAGCGGACGAATCAAAGCTGCAGGCGCCGGTGCCCGCATCCACCAGCCGACCGCCGGACAGCATCAGCGCCGTGACCAGCATCGCCTGTTTCGTTGTGTTGGAAAACGCATATGGCAGCTTGGGCATGGTGTCCAGCGCGGTGAAAAATTCCTCCCATGTCCACCCCATCTCCGTGCCGACCAGGGCGGCCGGGGCGGCGGCGGTGAAAATATCGTATGCGGGGAGAATGCTGGTCAGCCTGCCGTCGGTCTCGCAGGCCGTCAGAATATTGGAAAGAAGATCCTCGCGGGAAAGCTGTGGGTCGGCATCCAGCAGAGGGTACAGGTCGGCAAACAGCCCCCGGTTCAGGTAGCTCTGAAACGGCATGCTGGACTCGATCAGCAGAATGTCCGGCCCGTCTCCGGCGGTCAGCTCGGCGTCCAGCTGCTTCAGCCCGCCGCCCCATTGGTTGTTTTCGTGATTGTAAATGCTGTAATCCACCATGGTGACATGTGTGGTCGTGCTGCTGCGGTTGAACGCCAGCACGGCGGCGCGCAGGGTCTCGCTGTTCGTGCAGCCCAGCCGGACGACCGTTTTGGCGGGCAGCGCGGCAGGGTCGATGGGGGAAAGCCTGGTCAGCAGCCGCTTGTCGCCTGTGCCGCCGCCGTTGCCGACAGCCAGAAACGTGCCGTCGCCCATGGCGGCAACAAAGCCGACCGCCACGGTATAGTCTATGCCGGAATCCAGCCAGCTGCACAGCGGTGAAAGGGCGCGGGCATTGGCGTCATAGCGGTACAGGCCATACATATCATACAGGTACAGCCCGCCGTCGGCGTCCGTCGTCAGCTTGGGGTTCATCAGGGTGTCCGGCAGCTGCCATTCCTTGCCCAGCTCGCCGGTGACAAGGTCAATGGGGCGCAGATGAAAGCTCCATTCCTCCCCGATGTAATAGCCGATCATCACGCTGCCGTCGGCGCAGCGGTACAGCAGCTGAATGCTGGCATCCTCCCCCAGCGGGTGAAAGGTGCGCACCGCGCCGTCCGGCGCAATGGCGATGATCTCGTTGTAAATGGGAAAATACCATGTGCCGTCATAATAGGTGGCGTTGTTGGTATCCAGCCATCGGCCGTCCAGCCCCTGCAGGGGCACCGGCTCGTCAGCGCTGCCGTCGGCCGAAAGCCGCATCAGGCTGAAAGTTTGCACGGCGTCGGTTTCCTCCGTGGCATATTGCAGAACCGAACAGATGGTATACAGATCGCCGTTGTCATCGGCCATCAGGCCGGTGAGCGTGCCGCTTTGCTTTTCGTTGCTGGCAGGGGCGGGCAGCGCGACCGCCTGCGGGTCGCTGCCGTCCAGTCCGACGCTCAGCAGCAGGATCTGGTCGCTGTCGCCGTCACCCTTGGCAAAGCGATAGCCGATGGTGTAAAACCGGCCGTCGAGGATAACGCAGTTGGGATCGAACGAATCCGCCAGCGCATCCAGCCCGGTGTCGACGGTATCATACCCATAGATGTGCAGGTCAACGGGTGCGTCGCTGCCGCTGCCATCGCCGTCCCTGTCGCTGTCGTCAGCGGGGACAGAGGCGCTGCTGCCATTGCTTACCGTGCCGCTGTCAGGGCCGCTGTTGCGGCAGCCTGTCAGCAGGCCCGAGAAAAGGCCCAGTGCCAGAAGCAGGCAGAGAATACGCTGAACAGGCTTCATACAAAGGCCCTCCGTAAAAGGGAAAAGGTGTAGGGGGAAACGGCGGCCGCCACCATGGAGTTGGTCAACCGGGAACGGAATTTCCGCCTTGGCAGCCGAAAAATATGCCGCCAACCGAAAACGACCGCTCCTTCTTTTGGCCGCCGCTGCCGCCAAAGGGAACGCCAATGGAAAAGTGTGCGGATGGCCGAAACAGGTTATTCCTGCTTTTCCAGCTCCGCCTCCAGCCCATCCAGTGCATCCGGGTGCGCGGCGGCGTTCCAGGCCGCCTGCAGGCGGCGCTGATGGCGGCGCTCCAGCACGGCCTTCAGGTCGCTGATGTGCCAGCGGCGGTGCTTCCAGCACCAGACGGCGAGGCATACCAGAACGATCAGCGGATACACCATGCACAGCAGCTGCCCGCCAAACAGCAGGGCGGCGCGAGTCTGGCAATAAACGGCGGCGTTTTCCCACCAGGGGTAGGCCGCCTGCGAGCTGCGCATGGCCGCGCGCGGCAGCCCGCGCAGGGTACGCCACAGGCTGGAAAGCCCGAAGCGGGTGCTGTTTTCCACGCTTGCACAGTCCAGTGTGTTGGTGGAAAAGGTATCCTCCAGCAGCTTTTTGGCATAGCCCGTATACGGGTTGGGAAGCACGGCTTCATAGAAGGTGAGCCCGGCATCCTCCGCGCCGAACAGCTGGTCATAAAACAGCCAGATGCGCGGGGCGCTGCCATAGGTCAGCACGGCGGCGTCATCGGTGGGCATGGCAGCCACGCCGCACACGGTGTACAGTTTGCCGTTTACCGTGACGGTGCGGCCCACCACATCCGAAGCGCCGAACAGCTGCCATGCGGCCAGTTCATCCAGCACAAGGGTATCGTGCAGCTCATCCGCTTCCGAAAAGGTACAGCCGGAGAGCAGCTGCAGCGGGTGGAACTGAAAATAATCGCCGTTGACGGCCAGCGCCGTAACGCTGACGCTGCCGCGGTCGGTGGCGGCGGTGGCCGTCAGCTCGGCGCCTGCGGCATCCAGCCAGAGGCGGGCGCTTTCGCTGGCGGGAGCCAGCGAGGCCTCCGTGAGGGCTTTGTCAAGCTTGGTGCGCGCCTCGCGCAGGCTGTTCAGCGTCAGCGCCTGCGACGAGGGCAGATACAGACTGACCTGGGCAAACGGCGTGCCGTCGCCCGACCAGCGCGCGGCTGCCTGCTGGTCAGGCCGGTCGCCCAGCGCCCGGCGTGCACCGCCAAGGCACAGGCAGACCGCCACCAGGCAGACAACGGCCGCCGTACGCAGCAGCCAGCGCCGCGAAAAAACTTGCAGCAGATATTTCATGCGGCCCACCTCTTACGAGTTGGCCAGACGAACCTGATCGCCCGCTTCGATCGGCGAGCTGGAAGAGGTGACGACATAATCCCAGCCGGAAAACTCGCCCGAAACGGCGCAGCGGGTGTCGTCGCTGGCCAGTACGGTCACGTCGGTACGGGTGACATAATAGCGGGTGCCCAGTGGGGTGCTTTTGTTGGTGACCACCAGCACGAACGAGCCGGTGTTATCCTCCCGCACGGCGCTCTTGGGCACGACGGTGTCGTACGAGGAGCTGCTTTCGCCCAGAATAAAGTTATAGTTGCCGCCCGCCTCGACGCTGCCGGTCAGCGTCAGCGTCACCAGCCGGTTGCCGCGGGTGTTGGGATCGTTGCGGATGGAGGTGACGGTGGCGCGGGGAGTTTCGCCCCAATAATAGCCGCTGACGGTGGCGCTGGAGCCGACCTTGATGCGCTGGGCCTGTGCGCCGGTGACCGAGACATTCGCCGTATAGCCGGTATCCGTCAGCTGAATGGTGCACGCGGGGGTGTCGGCCTGCAGCTTTTCACCGGCCACGGCGGTAAGGTCGCTGACCATACCGGCCTGCTTGGCGGTGATCACCGCATCGGTGTATTTTTCCTGCAGCTTGGCGACCACGGCCTGCTGCTCGGTGATGGCGTCGCGCTTATCTTTCAGATTCAGCTGGTTGAGCTTGTCACTGTTGGCGTTAGAGGCCACCTTGTCTGCCAGCGCCTTTTTGGCGGTCTCCCAGGCCTGCTGGGCGGTGGTGACGGCATTCTGATAATTGGTCAACGCGTTGCTCAGGTCCCAGTTGGCCTTTTCCACATCCGCCTTGGCGGTGTTCAGCACGGTGGCATAATACCCGGCGTACTCCGGCTTGAGGTCGGTAAAGGCGTAGCCATTTACCACCTCTTTGGTCACTTCTTTATACACCGGCTCCGTTTCATACACGGGGCTGCCGTTTTCATCCAGCACCGGCTGCCCGTTTTCGTCCAGCTTGGGAATGGGGTTGCCGTCGGCATCCGTTTTGGGCTGTGTGCGGCCGGTATCCACCTGCTCGGTGACGGTATGGGTGGCAAACAGCGCGTCGGGCTCAACGCCCACATAGGCGGCAAAATAGGCAATGGCGGCGGTATCGCTCACCCCGGCCAGCGCCGTGTAGCTGTCACCGTGCCACTTTTTCAGGCTTTCCAGCGTGCGCTTGGCGCTGTCCACCGCCTTCTGCTCGTTGGTGGAGGCCAGCGAAGCCTTGAACGAGTTCAGGTCGCTGCAGGCCTTGTTGTAGGCGGCTTCCGCTGCGGCGACGGCCTGCGCCTCTGCTGAAGAATCCACCCCGGTGATGCCCAGCAGCGCTTTTTCATAGTCCTCCTGCAGGGTCTTCAGCTGCTTGCGCGCGTCGGTCAGCTCCTGGCTATCCTCGTCCTCCAGCTCAAACAGGGTGTCGCCCGCGGCGACCTCGTCGCCGTTGCGCACATAGACGGCGCGCACGGTGCGGGTCTGATCCAGCGTGACCGAGTAGCTCTGGCTGGCGTTGACCGTTCCGCTGACGCGCACGCCGCTGGAAACGGTGTCGCTTGTCGTATACTGCACGGCCACCTCCGGCAGCGAGTGATTCTGAATGGTGCCGGAGAAAAAGGTCAGCACCAGCAGCACCGCCAGAAAAATGATGGCGGCATTTTTGATCCATTCGCGGCGTTTTTTGGTCTCGTTCATGGGATGGCTTCCTTTCTATCTTTCGTGTACATCTCAACACTTGACGTCATAGCGGACGCTTGCGGCCCGGGCCCGGCGGCCCGGCCTCAGCCCTTGATGCCTCCGGCATAGGCGATGCCCTCTACCAGGTATTCCTCGCCGTACAAAAACAGCAGCAGGGTCGGCACCATGTAAATGGTAGCCACGGCGAACGC
Organism: uncultured Oscillospiraceae bacterium; assembly: GCA_934527255.1. GTDB lineage: Bacteria > Bacillota > Clostridia > Oscillospirales > Ruminococcaceae > UBA1762. The sequence goes on from CAKTAM010000057.1 coordinate 6,835, forward strand.
AAGGCCCACATCGCCGGTGTTGACCTGCGAGAGAAACACTGACAGCGGCTGTTTTTCGGGGTCGGTCAACAGAATCAGCGGCTGCTCGACCATGTTCCAGTAATCAATAAAAACCAGAATGCCCACCGAGAACAGCGCGCTTTGGCACAGCGGCAGGGCAATGCGGGTGAACACCCGCCATTCGTTGGCGCCGTCCAGCTTGGCGGCCTCGATATACGCCGAGGGAATGCGCCGCATGTATTTTGTCAGAATAAAGACGCTAAACGGTGAGAAAATGCCCGGCAGCCAGATGGCCCAGCGCGTTTCCAGTATGCCCAGCCAGCTGCTGACCAGATAGTTCGGCACCAGCGTTACCTGATAGGGCATCAGCATCAAAATCACATAAAGAAAGAAGATGATGCTTTTCAGCTTGCCGCGCCAGCGGGCAAAGCCATAACTGGCAAAGGCGGCCACCAGCAGCTGAAACACCACAATGGGCACCACCAGAATGACCGAGTTCCAGAACTTGATCAGGTATTCCGGCGTTTTGAACAGCACGCCCAGATACTGCTGAAAGCTGACCATATCGGGAATGAACTTGAGCGTGACGGTCTGGGCGATGTAGGTCTTTTTCGAGCCGGAGGCGGTGATGTTCTGGAAAATGTTGCCGTAGTTGGAGGAAAGCTCGGTGGCCGACATGAACGAGTTGGTAAAGGTCAGCACCGTCGGCAGCAAAAACACCAGCGCAAACAGGGCGGCGACCAGCGTCAGCAGCACCCGAACGGTGACGGTGCGCGTCAGGCGCAGCCGCCTGCGGTGCAGATCGCGTGCAGAAGCAGCGGGCTTGCTCATTCTTCCACATCCTTTCCAAAGTGGTTTTCTGCCACAAAAAGCGCCCCGATGATGACCACCATCACCAGCGACATCAGAATGGCGGCCGCGGACAGCTTCTGATAATCCAGACTGCGGAAGGTGTTGTTCATAAAGTGCTGCAGCAGGTACAGGTTGCCATAGGGGTAATCGCCCGTCAGCAGGTACACCTCGCGGAAAATTTTGAACGAGTTGATCAGCGACAGAATGGTGACGAACAGGATGGAGGGCGAAATATAGTGCATCTTGATGCGCCAGAACTGTGTAAAGCTGCCTGCACCGTCCAGCGTGGAGGTCTCCAGCAGCTCCTTGGGAACATTTCCCAGCGCCGCCATGAACAAAATCATATTATAGCCCAGGTTTTTCCACAAAAACAGCGTCAGCACGACCACCTGGCTGTAATCGCTTTTCAGCCAGTCCAGCGCCTGTGCGCCGAAAGCCGAGGTCAGCTGGTTGACCACGCCGTTGGCATGGAACAGCACCTGCCAGATCAGGACGATGCTGGCGGTCGGCACCATCATCGGGCTGAGAAAAAAGGTGCGGAACTGGCTGCGGAAGGGGATCTTGGCCTCCAGCAGCAGCGCCAGCAGCAGCGCCAGCACCACGGCCAGCGGCACGGCGATCAGCGAGAAAACGGCGGTGTTTTTCGCCGCGTTCTGAAAGGCGTTGTTATGTAAAACGGCGGTGAAATTGCGCAGCCAGACAAAGTTGTGCTGAATGGGGTTATCGACCATGGAATAATAGACGACCACGGCAAACGGAAGAACAAAAAAGGCGGCCACGCCGATCAGGCTTGGGGCCAGAAAGGCCCAGCCCAGCGCCCGCTTGCGCTCGCGGAGGGTCTGCGGCTTCCTGCGGTGCTCTGCAGGCGGGCGGCGCTTTTTCGGTGTTGTTGCTTTCATGAAGACCTTGCTTTCCTTGCGCCGACGCAGGTCGGCTGTGTGTGCGTTCCATCGTTGTAAACGTCGCCGCGCCCCAAAAGCATTCGTCCTGCGGCCGCTTTTTTGCGGGCGGGGCAAGGCTGCCGGGGCAGGGCAGCGTACTCTTCATTACCACAAAAAATATAGCATACCGATGCCGCAAAGTAAAGAGAAGCGGGTATTAAGAATTTCTTAATTCGGCGGTGGGGGACGGAAGAAAACGCGCCCTGTCCCGCCATGCCGCAAAAACACAAAACGCCCGGAGCAAACAGCTCCGGGCGGGCAGAGGCAGGGGGGAAAGCAGCGTCGGAAAGCGGGGCTTATTCCGCTTTTCCGGCCGTGCCGAACAGCTCGATCTTTTCGCGCACGGTATCCTTGATGGCGGCGACGCCGGGGGCCAGTAGCTTGCGCGGGTCAAAGCCCTTGCCCTCCAGATCCTTTCCGGCTTCAATGTAGCTGCGGGTGGCGGCGGCAAAGCTCAGCTGGCACTCGGTGTTGACATTGATTTTGGAAACGCCGAGATCGATGGCGTGACGGATCATATCCGCCGGGATGCCGGTGCCGCCGTGCAGCACCAGCGGCATATTGCCGGTGGCCGCCTTGATCGCGGCCAGCGCGTTGAAATCCAGCCCTTTCCAGTTGGCGGGGTACTTGCCGTGGATGTTGCCGATGCCTGCGGCCAGAAAATCAATGCCCAGTGCGGCAATGCGGGCGCACTCGGCCGGGTCGGCCACCTCGCCGGCGCCGATCACGCCGTCCTCCTCGCCGCCGATCGCGCCGACCTCGGCTTCAATGGAAAGCCCGGCGGCGTGGGCAGCCGCCACCAGCTCGGTGGTTTTGGCCACGTTTTCGTCAATGGGGTAATGCGAGCCGTCGAACATGATCGAGGTGAAGCCGGCCTTGATGCAGGCGTAAGCGCCCTCGTAGGTGCCGTGATCCAGATGCAGGGCCACCGGCACGGTGATGCCCAGAGACTTGTCCATGGCCTTGACCATGGCGGCGACGGTCTCAAAGCCGCACATATATTTGCCTGCGCCCTCCGAAACGCCCAGAATGACCGGGCTCTTCATCTCCTGTGCCGTTTGCAGAATGGCCTTTGTCCATTCCAGGTTGTTGATGTTGAACTGGCCGACCGCATAATGACCCTCGCGGGCCTTGGTCAGCATTTCAGCGGCATTGACTAGCATAGTGAAACACCTTTCCTTGTGATGATTTTGCAGCGGACAGGCAGCCCCTGCGGGCCGCCGCGTTTCTTTCTGCATCAGTATACACCATCTGCGGCAAAAAAACAATCGCTGACGGCAAAAAAGGCGTGCCGACCGTTCACGGTGGAAAAGTGGAAAATCAGAAAAGTAACGAAAAAAAGCGTGAAATTTCGGCGAAAAATCAATGGACAGCCGAAAAAAACAACATTGCGTACACGGAAAAGTTTCAACAAATTGTGGAAAACTTTATAGATTAACCGTTTTCACCGGAAAAATACGCCGAAAACAGGGGAGTAATCAACATTTTCAACGTAGTTTTCAACATGCAGACCGGATCGGCCAGGCCAAACGGCCGTTTACAAACAGTATAAGGGCCTTGCGTTGACAGAAACGGAAAAAAGTGCCTGCCCTGCAGGATCGCAGCACAGCCCGGCAGGATTGCGGACTGTCCTGGCAGGAACGGCACGCAGCAGCGCTGCCGCGCGGCGGGCAGTGGGCGGCGCAGAAAACCGAAAAAATGTGACCGGATGACTGGAAAAGTACGGCGGCATTTGCTATACTGATATACTGAAAGAAAATACCCGCCCGCAAGGGCGAAAAAACAGAGAAACGAGGTACTTTTCGTGTACGATTCCGATAAAAAACGCCCGCCCCGGCGGCCGGGCTACCGTCCGTCTCACAGCGACGAGCCCCGCGCCCTGGCAGCGGCCGGGCGCGAAGCCCTGCGGGCCGATGCGGCCGTGGAAGAGACCGCCAGTGATCTGGTATACGGCAAAAATGCCGTGACCGAGCTTTTGAAAAGCGGCGCGGGGGTGGATACCGTCTTTGTAGCGGATACGCTGGCCGAGCCGGTTGCCGCCTATTACACGGCGCTGGCCAAGGAGGCCGGGGCCGTGGTCAAGCGGGTGCACAGCGCCAAGCTGCGCGGCATGACCGGGACGGACAGCCATCAGGGCGTGGCCTGCTGGGCCAGCGCCATCACCTATGCCGAGCCTGCCGACCTGCTGGCGGCTGCCGCTGCCCGCGGCGAGGCCCCGCTGCTGGTGCTGGCCGACGGCGTGGAGGATCCGCACAATTTGGGGGCCATCATCCGTACCGCACTGCTGTGCGGCGCGCACGGCGTCATCATCCCCAAGCGCGGCGGCGCGGGCATTACGCCCACCGTTACCAAGGCAAGCGCAGGCGCGGTATCACGGCTGCCGGTGGCGCGCGTGGCCAACATCGGGCAGACGGTGCGCTGGCTGAAGGAGCAGAACGTTTTTGTCTACTGCGCCCAGATGGGCGGCAGGGCCCCGGCCGGGCAGGATCTGACCGGCCCGCTGGCGCTGGTGCTGGGCAGCGAGGGCCGCGGCGTTTCGCCGCTGGTGCAGAAGCTGTGCGACGGCACGCTGTCGCTTCCCATGGCCGCCGACTGCGGCGGGGTGGACAGCTTTAATGTTTCGGTGGCGGCGGGAATGCTGCTGTATGAGATCGGCTGTCAGCGGGCGGGCAGGCCCGCCATGCCCGCCGAACCGGACGTTTGGCCGGCACCCTGAAAAGGAAAGGAGAGACCAGCCCCATGTCGGAAGAAAAAC
>CAKTAM010000058.1 GCA_934527255.1 uncultured Oscillospiraceae bacterium
CATTCGCAGTATCTGGGGGCCATTATGGTGGCGGCGTACAGCTATATGGCGCTGGTGCCCATTGTGCAGCCGCCGGTCATCCGGCTGATCACCTCGAAAAAAGAGCGCCGCATCCGCATGAGCTACCGTGAGAGCAGCGTCAGCCGTCTGACGCGTATTTTGTTCCCCATTGTGGTGACGGTGGTGGCCGGTCTGGTGGCCCCGGCCAGCGCAGCGCTGGTGGGCTTTCTCATGTTCGGCAACCTGCTGCGGGAGTGCGGCGTGCTGAATGCGCTGTCGGAGACCGCGCAGAATGTGCTTGCCAACCTCATTACCATCGTACTGGGGCTTACGGTATCGGCCCAGATGACGGCCGAGCAGTTTGTCCGGCCGGATACGCTGCTGATCCTGGCGCTGGGGCTGGTCGCCTTTGTGTTTGATACGGTGGGTGGGGTGCTGCTGGCCAAGCTGTGCAACCTGTTTTTGCCCTCGGGCAAAAAGCTGAACCCCATGATTGGCGCGGCCGGTATTTCGGCTTTCCCCATGAGCGGCCGTGTGGTCAACCAGATGGGCCTGAAGGAGGATAATCAGAACTTCCTGCTCATGTATTCCATCAGCGTAAACGTCTCCGGCCAGATCGCCAGCGTGGTGGCGGGCGGCGTTTTGCTGAATCTGCTGGGCCATTGAAAGAGGAGGAGATCGAATGTTTCGTACGGGATCTGTTGCCGTAGCGCTGCCGATCATGCTGGTCGGCTGGCTGGGCGTTTTTCTGGTCATTGCCCTGATCGTGGGGGCGGTGTATCTGCTGCAGGCGCTGACACGCAAAAAAAGCGCCGAAAAGGCAAAATAAAAAAACGTGCGGCCCGCATCTGCGGCGGCCGCACGGTCAGAGCGTCCCGGCCGCTGCCCGCAAGGGGTGGTCGGGGCGCTTTTTTGCGTTCGGCTTCGTAATTTCATTGCCCGGCTCTGGAATTTGACAGGCGAATGTGCTATGCTATATAGTGGATAGAATTTTGAGAAGGGAAAGGACGGTGCGCCCGCTGCGGCTGCGCCGCCCCGGAAAACAAGGGAGGCTGTACAATGCGCAAAACAAAGATCGTCTGTACCATCGGCCCGGCTTGTGAGGATGCCGCAACGCTGACGGCCATGTGCCGCGCCGGAATGAACGTGGCCCGGCTGAATTTTTCGCATGGCACGCATGAGGAGCACAAAAAGAAGATCGAGACCATCCGCAAAGTGCGGGAGGAGCTTGGCTTGCCCGTCGCCATTATGCTGGATACCAAGGGCCCGGAATACCGCATCCGCACCTTTGAAAACGGCTCGGTCGAGCTGAAGGCCGGGCAGACCTTTACGTTTACCGTCCGTCAGGATGTTGTCGGCAACGAGCAGCGGGTAGCGGTCTCCTACGAGGGCATGACGGCCGATCTGGCGGTGGGCGACACCATTCTGGTCAACAACGGGCTGTTGGTGTTCCGCGTGGAGGAGCTGACCGACACCGACGCCGTGTGCACCGTGCTGGAGGGAGGCGTGCTGTCGGACCGCAAGAGCATGGCATTTCCGGGCAAGGTGCTCAATCAGCCCTACCTCAGCGAGCAGGATAAGGCCGACCTGCTGTTCGGCATTGAAAACGATGTGGATTTTGTGGCCTGCTCGTTTGTTTCGCGCCGTCAGGATATGGTGGATATCCGCAATTTTCTGTGTGCCAACGGCGGTGAGCACATTGATCTCATCGCTAAAATTGAAAACCGTTCCGGTGTGGAAAACATCGAGGAGATTTGCGAAGAATGCGACGGCATCATGGTGGCGCGCGGCGATCTGGGAGTGGAAATCCCCTATGAAGAGCTTCCCGCCATTCAAAAGCTGCTGATCGACAAATGCCGCATGCTGGGCAAGCGGGTCATCACTGCAACGGAAATGCTGGAAAGCATGATCCAGAACGTGCGTCCGACCCGTGCCGAAATTTCGGATGTTGCCAACGCCGTGTACGACGGCACCAGCGCCATCATGCTTTCGGGCGAGACGGCGGCGGGCAAGCACCCGGTGCAGGCGGTCGAGGCCATGGCGCGCATTGCCGCCTATACCGAGGCCAGCATCAACTATGAAAAGCGCCTGCGCAGCGCCGAGTTCAAAATTCACAACATTGTGGACGCTTTGTCGCACGCCACCTGCGGGATGGCGGTGGATATTGGCGCGGCAGCCATTGCCGTATGTACGCTTTCCGGCGGGACGGCGCGCATGGTGTCGCGTTTCCGGCCGCCCATGGACATCATGGGCCTGACCACCAGCGAAAAGACCTGGCGCAAGCTGGGGCTGTCGTGGGGGGTAACGCCGGTGCTGTGCGAGGCGTTCAATTCGACCGATGTATTGTTCTACACCGCCAAAAAACTGGCCCGGCAGACGTTTGACCTCCAGCCGGGCGACCGTTTGGTGCTGACCGGCGGCATGACCAACGGCACCTCGGGCAATACCGATCTCATCAAGCTGGAAACCATCTGACCGCCGGGCGTTCGCCCCCGGGCAGTCAAAAAAAGCGGCCTGTGGCCGAAAAGGAGCAGATAATATGAACAACGAATTTTCCCGTTCGGAGGCTTTGCGCAAATACGCCCGGTTTGCGGTGCGCGTCGGCAGCAACGTGCAGCCGGGGCAGGCCCTCATCATCACCGCGCCGGTGACGGCTGCGGCTTTTACCCGCCTGTGCGTGGAGGAAGGTTATGCGGCGGGCGCGCGTGAGGTTGTGGTGCACTATAAGGACGAGCAGGTCAACCGGATGCGGATGCAGTACGCCCCCGAGGCAGTGCTGGAGGAGGCCAAGCCCTGGATCCAGGACAGCTACACCTCTTACATGAAGCAGCCCGGCGGTGCCTGCCTGCTGGCGGTGATCAGCGACGACCCGGAAATTTACAAGGGCATCGACCCCGCCCGCATTGACCGTGCCGCCCGCGCCCGCGCTCTGGCCATGACGGAGTATTACGAGTATGTTATGAACAGCCGGGTGCAGTGGAGCATTGTGGCCATTCCGTCCCCGGCGTGGAGCGCCAGCGTTTTCCCCGGCAAGGCCCCGACCGAAGCGGAGGAGAGCCTGTGGCAGGCCATTTTTACCGTCTGCCGCATTGATGAAAACGACCCCGTGGAAAACTGGAAAGCGCCGCTGCATACCATGCACAGCCGTGCCGACTGGCTGAACGGTCTGCAGCTGGATGCGCTGCACATCACCAGCGGCAACGGTACAGATGTGACCATCGGCCTGCCCAAAAACCACATCTGGGCGGGCGGCAGCGAGCGCACGCCGGACGGCGTGGAGTTCCTGGCAAACATTCCCACCGAGGAGGTCTTTACCGCGCCGGATCGCCTGCGGGTAGAGGGCACGGTGCACGGCACCAAGCCGTATGTTTACCATGGCAGCCTGATCGAGGATTTTGTTGTGACTTTCCACGAGGGCCGCGTGGTCGAGCATCACGCTGCCAGGGGGGAAGACCTGCTGGGCCTGCTGCTGTCTGCGGATGAAAACGCCGCCCGCATCGGCGAGATTGCGCTGGTGCCTGCCACCAGCCCCATCAACCGTAGCGGCCTGCTGTTTTACAACACGCTGTTCGATGAAAACGCCGCCTGCCACATTGCCTTCGGCAAGGCGTACCCCACCTGTGTGGAGGGCGGCGACGCCATGGACGACGCGCAGAAAATGGCCGCCGGGCTGAATGTCAGCAACATCCACGAGGATGTGATGATCGGTGCGGAGGATACCTGCATCGACGGCATTACGGCTGACGGACGCATTGTGCCGGTTTTCCGCGGCGGCGTCTGGGCCTGACGGGGTAAATCTGCCGACAGTCCCCGGCAAGGGCGGCAGAAACGGGCCGCGCAGCCGCCCCTGGCGGCGCCGTACCGGCCAAAGAAACAAAAAATTTTGGCGTTCGACCCTTGACAGCCCGGCCGGGGTGTGCTATGATGAAGCCGTAAAAGCAAAAACGATACAGAGAGACATGGCAGTGATACCCCGCTTTCCGCAGAGAGGCCCCCGTTTGGTGCAAGAGGGCTGAAGGCGATCACTGCAACCACTTTCTGTGTGCGGCCAATCCCCGCCGGTCGGGCCCGTTATCGCCTGTGCAAGAGGTCTGCCGTTCGGGTTGCCGTCCGGCGGGCAAATTGGGTGGAACCGTGGAGCGTTTATCGCGCTTCATCCCGATATTCGGGATGAAGCGCGTTTTTTATTTATTTTTGAAAAAACGGCAAAACGATCTTTCCGTCGGCACTCGCCAAAAAGCGGTGTGGCTGACGGAAAGCGGACAGAGAGGAGATTTTGATGATGATTCGAGTAACCTTAAAGGGCGGTACGGTCAAGGAGTACGAAAGCGGCGTGACCCCTCTGGAGATCGCCCGCGAGATCGGGCCCGGCCTGTATAAGGCTGTTTGTGCAGCCGAGATCGACGATGCGGTATGTGACCTGCGCACCCCCATTACAAAGGATGCCTCGCTCAGTCTGCTGACGTTTGAGGATGAGGCGGGCAAAAAAGCTTTCTGGCATACCACCAGCCACCTGCTGGCGCAGGCGGTCAAGCGGCTGTTCCCGGCGGCGCAGTGCGCCATTGGCCCGGCCATTGACGATGGCTTCTATTATGATTTCGATGTGGAAAAGCCGTTTTCCACGGAGGATCTGGCTGCTATCGAGGCCGAGATGAAGAAGATCGTCAAGGAAAACCCGACCATCGAGCGTTTTGAGGTATCCGTGGAGGAGGCCCGCGAGCTGGTAAAGGGGCAGCCGTATAAGCAGGAGCTGCTGGAAAAGCACGCGGCCGAGGGCGGGCCGATCACCTTCTACCGTCAGGGCGAGTTTACCGACCTGTGCGCGGGGCCGCATCTGCCGGATGTTGGCCGCATCAAGGCGTTCAAGCTGACCAGTGCGACCGGCGCTTACTGGCATGGCGACGCCAAGCTGCCCATGCTGTGCCGTGTGTACGGTGTCAGCTTTCCCAAGGCCAGCGAGCTGGAAGAGCATCTGAACCGTCTGGAGGATGCCAAAAAGCGCGACCATAACAAGCTGGGCCGCGAGATGGAGTTTTTTACCACGGTGGATTGCATTGGGCAGGGGCTTCCCATTCTGCTGCCCAAGGGCGCGCGCGTGATCCAGCTGCTGCAGCGCTGGATCGAGGATGTCGAGCAGCAGCGCGGCTATCTGCTGACCAAGACCCCGCTGATGGCCAAGCGCGAGCTGTATAAGATCAGCGGCCACTGGGATCATTATCTGGACGGCATGTTTGTGCTGGGCGACCCGCACGACGAAACCAAGGAATGCTTTGCCCTGCGCCCGATGACCTGTCCGTTCCAGTATCAGGTCTTTTTGAACAAAAAGCGCAGCTATCGCGAGCTGCCCATGCGTTTGGGCGAGACCTCGACGCTGTTCCGCAATGAGGATTCCGGCGAGATGCACGGCCTGATCCGTGTGCGGCAGTTCACCATCAGCGAGGGGCACCTGATTCTGCGGCCGGATCAGCTGGAGGAGGAGTTCCGCGGCTGTCTGGAGCTGGCGCAGTACACGCTGAAAACGCTGGGGCTGGATGAGGATGTCAGCTATCGCTTCAGCCAGTGGGATCCCAACCGGCAGGATAAATATGAGGGCACGGCGGAGCAGTGGGAAGAAGCGCAGGGCCTGATGAAGAAGATCCTCGACCATCTGGGTGTAAAATATACCATTGGTATTGATGAGGCTGCATTCTACGGCCCGAAGCTGGATATCCAGATCAAAAATGTGTTCGGCAAAGAGGATACCCTCATCACCATTCAGATTGACATGCTGCTGGCTGCCAAGTTCGGCATGTACTATACCGGTGCGGATGGGCAGGAGCATTTGCCCTACATCATCCACCGCACCAGCGTGGGCTGCTATGAGCGCACGCTGGCCCTGCTGATCGAAAAGTACGCCGGTGCTCTGCCGCTGTGGCTGATGCCCACGCAGGTGAAGGTGCTGCCCATTACCGACCGTGCGATGGCTGCTGCCAACGCCCTGAAAGAGAAGCTGAACGCCGCAGGAATTCGCGTAGAGGTGGATGACCGCAATGAGAAGATCGGCTATAAGATCCGCGAGGCGCAGCTGAACAAAATTCCGTATATGGCGGTGTTGGGCGACAAAGAAGTGGAAAGCGGGCTGGTCTCGGTGCGCACCCGCAAGGGCGTAGACCTTGGCGCGATGCCCGCAGAGGAGTTTGTGGCCCGTGTGGTAAAGGAAAACGCCGAAAAGTCTCACGATTGATGAGCGGCCCGGCGCTTGCCGAAAGCATGGATGCATAGACCGTCGGCCCCTCCCCGCAGAAAGCGTTTTCTGCGGGGAGGGGCTTTCTGTTTGACGAAACGTGCCGCTGCTAGGTCTGCATTCCTGCGCAAACCCGCCCGCAGGGCGGAAAACACCGAAAAAATTGCTCTGGGGGCTTGACCTTCCACCGGGTGGAAGGGTTACAATAGAGAAAACCAAACGAAAAAGGAGAAAGTATTGATGAAAAGTGTCAAGCCGGGCCGCGGCCCATCCATGCTCGGCGGTGTTGTAGCTGTGGCAATGGCCATCTTCGGCGTGTTCTGGTGCGTGATGGCCGCAGGTATCGGCGCCGGGTTTATGAGTGTATTCGGCATTGTTTTTATTCTGATCGCCATCGCTACAGCGATATATCATTTTCGCAACGCCACGGGTGAGCAGCGGTATTCCACCTTTGATATTGTGGATGCCGACGAGGAGGGCGACCCGCTGAACGAACGCTTTGGCAGACAGCAGTCCGACCGCTCCGAAGAGCCTGCGGCACAGCGCAGCGATTATTGCCCCTATTGCGGTACGCCGGTCGACGGCGACTACCGCTATTGCAGACGGTGCGGGCGCGAGCTGCCGTAAACCGAAAAGAAGCCTTCAGGGCGACGAGGCGCTGACGGCTGGAAAAGGGATCGGCAAAGCGGCCGCAGGCGGCGCAAACCGGTTTTCTGCCGGTGCAGGCACTGCCTGCCGCTGCGGGCGGAGCGCGAGACCGGCCGCGGCCTTGCCGGGCGCGAGAAAGACCGCCGATTTGGCCTGTAAAAAAGAAAAGAGGTCGGCAAGACAAGTGCGGGTGGGAAAAGCCGCCCTGGCAGCCACCCCAAAACAGAGAAGCCCGGCAGACGGAAGCGCTCCGTCTGCCGGGCTTTTGACTGTAAAAATCAGGGGATAGGGCTTTGGGCCGCCGCCTTGGGCGGCTCAAAGCGGCTGCCGTGCATCAGGCGCGGCGACGGCGGTAAACCAGTACCGCCAGCCCCGACAGGCTGATGACCAGCAGCAGCGTATACAGTGTCACGCTGCCGGGATCGCCGGTCTGCGGGGTAGAGGGCTGACTGGCTGCAGAGCTGCTGCCGGTATCGGAAGCAGAACCGTTATCGGTGCTACTGGAGCTGCTGCTGCCAGAGCTGCTGCCGGAGCCGCTGTCGGGCGGCAGCGCCGTGCACACGGCATGAATGGTCAGATCGCCGATGATCTTTTCGGCCGGAATGACCAGAATGCCGGTGGCGGGGTCATACTGATACAGATCGGCAGGCAGCACCTCATTGTTCAGCTGTACAGTCACCTCAGCGGGCAGGGCGTAGCCCTTGTTGGCCCGGAAGGTAACGGTGTAGTCCTTCAACACCTCCGCCGTGGCCTCGCCGGTCCAGCTGCCGTTTTCAACCGTGACGGTCACGTCAAAAGCGGTGATGGGATCCTGCACGGGGGCCTCGGGATATTCCATGGTCTCGGTGGTCTTGAAAACGTAGTTGAAGCGCGAGCCCGGCGCGGCATCACCCTGCGTGTAAACATCCATGATGTCGGGTGCGTCGGCGTCGATGATGTTATCCATCCACTTGAACTCGAGGTTGACATAATCCTCGGTCAGGCCAAGTGCGCTGCGCGGAATGGCGACCTCCAGACGGTTGCCGACAATGCGGTAAGCCACCTTGGCGCACTCCGTCCAGCTGTACCCGTCGCCTGCGTGACGCTGCAGGGTCATGTAATACTCGTTGGGCTCTACACCGTTCAGCAGGAAGTCATAGCCCTCCCAGCCGGTCTCGCCGTCGCGGTCGGCGTTGATGTACAGCTGCATGAAGCTGCCGTCCGTCATGCCGGTCATATCGTCGGCGGTCTCGGCGTAGAAGAACACATACTTTTCATCCACGGCCGTTTTTGCCAGAACGATGTCGTTGCGGCCGCTGGTGTTGGTGTAGCTGTGGCTGCCGCGGCCCAGGAAGTCGCGATCCTCCACGTCGTTGGCATAGGTCTCGTAGGTCATGGCGTCTTTCCAGTCGTCAAACTCGCCGTCCACGGTCATGGTACGGGCGGTATCCTCCTGCGGAATGGCGTTCTGGCCCTTGAAATTGCGGATGTTCGTTACCAGCTGCGTGTAGTAGGCGTCCTTCAGAATACCGGTCGAGGGCTCGATATCGCGGCTGTATTCGGCGTCATAGGTATCGACAATGGCGCTTTCCAGCACGGTTCCCGCACCGGCGTCGCCCCAGTTGCGGTGACGGCCTGCCAGCCACTCGTTCCAGCCGGTGACAAAGACGAAATCAACGTCCTCGGCAATGGCACGGTCCCACTGCTGCTGGAAGTTGCGGCCCTCCAGCGAGGTCTCGTCGGCAATGGCAGGGCCGTATTCCCAGCTGCCGTCCTCGTTGCGGGTGGTGGTACGGCCAATGATGTTTTCGCCGTTCATGGCGCTGATGCCCATCTTTTCGCCGTTCCAGTTCATGGCCACGCCGACAGACATGTACGACCGGCCCTGACTGTCCACATACTTATTCTGCGGGTACAGCTCCAGCCAGGTCATGGCGTTGGTGGGGGTGGAGGGGGCGGCGTTGTTGTAGGTGGCAATGACCGGCTTGGAGGAGAAGAAGTCCTTCAGGTATTCCGGTGTGGAGTTGGTCAGGCCGTTGAGGATCAGCGGCTTGCCGTCCAGATAATACCAGCAATCCTTATACAGGCCGGGCTCGTACAGCCACTCGTACAGGTTCTCCAGGTTGGTGACGTTATTCGAGTTCATGCCAAACGGCAGAATGAACGAAACCTTCGGCATGTTGGCGCCTTCGCACAGCAGCTGGTTCCAGACCTTGATCAGCTCCAGATAAGCGCTGCGCCAGGTCAGATCGCCGTTGGTGCAGTCAAAGAAGATAACATCCACACCGGCATCGGCCAGCAGCTCGCCCTGACGGCGGATGACCCACGGATCCAGTGCGCTGTAATAGCCGTAGACCGATTCGCCCCAGTGCTGGGCACTGTAGAACGGGCCGGGGCCCTCACCGTTTGCCTGGCGCTCCGAAATGTCGTAAATGGGGCTGTCCTGGCCGTCCAGGAAGTTGTCGCCGTAATTCCAGTTCCAGAAGAACATACCGACGACCTTATCCGAATTGACGGTGCTTTCCTCGCCTTCGTTGGTGGGCAGCACGCGGCCGAGAATATCGGTGCCGGCCCAGGTGTCGCTGGCCATATTCTTCAGCGCACTCATATCGGGCAGGTTCTGCTGATAGTCGGCCACCAGCTTTTCAATATCGCTCGGGCCGGCCTCCTCCAGGCTCAGCTGGATCCATTCAAAGGTACTGCGGTCGTCGCAGAACTTGACGATCAGGTCGTGACGGCCGGTGATGGTACGCGACAGAGCGGAGACCTTCTCCTGATACTCGGCATCCACGCGGCCTTCGCCGTAATCAATGTAGACCTTGGCGATGGGGTCGCTTTCCATGTTGTCCAGATAGAACTCCAGAGAGGCGTCCTCCCAGCAGGCCCAGTCGTACATGGCCTCGACGCCCTCGGTCTCCAATCTGGAATAATCACGCCAGTAACCGGCGTAATTGGCGTGCACCGAAAGGGCGCTGCTGCCCTCCGTGCCGAAGTCCACGTCTGTAAACACGGCCATGGCGCCCTCAGCGCCGGTCTTCAGGGTACGGCTGCCGTACGAACGGCTGCTGACGCCGGAGGTGTAGGCGCTGTCGTCGACTTCTTCGGTCAGATAGTACTTTTCGCCGAAATCCTTACGCTGCTCGGGGTCGGATTCAAAGTTGCTGTAAACCTCAAATTCGGCGATCTGGCAATACGCTTCCGGAGTCTCGCAATGGGTGACGGAAAGCCGGATGTGCTTGGCGGTGACGGCCTCCGGCAGATCAAAGACCTGCTGCTCGCCCACGGCTTTATAGTTGGTATAGCTGGCGATCTCGGTCCAGTTTTCGCCGTCCATCGAATAGGAGAGCGTGAAATCCTTCGGGAAGTTGACCAGCACGCCGCCCTCGCTGCGCTGTACCAGTACAATACGGGTCACCTCGCTGGTGTCGCGCAGGTGAACGGTATACAGCAGGGGGATCAGATCATTTTTGACCAGCCATCTTTCATAGTACGACGACCAGAAGGTGGCGGTGTTGCCATCCACAGCAAACTGAGGCCGCATCGAGCCGTCCTTGCCGGGGTCGACATAGTTGTTGGCCTCGCCGGACAAAATGGCGACCGGCACGGTCAGGCGGGCATCAGACGGGATGCTGCTGGCCACCAGACGGGCCTCGGTCAGCTCCAGAACGTACTCGCCGTCGGCGTTGGTGCCAAGCGCATCCACCACCAGACGGATGCCGATGGCGTCAATGGCGTCAAACGTGAATTTCTGAATGGAGGAACCGGCCGTGTAGTCGGTATAGCTCTGACCGGGGATGGGCTGCCAGGCGCCGTTCGCTTGTGTACGGTATTCCAGATGGAACGCGGTGGGGAAAGCCAGCGGGTCGGCATCCTCGCTGAAATGCGGGGTCAGGCTGATACCGGTAAAGCGGTACTTCTTTTCGTACAGGAAAGAGATGAATTCCTCACCGCCTGCCACAGCGGCCTGCGTATGTACGGCGGAGGAATAATAGGTGCCGGATTTGCCGTCGGTCAGCTTGCCGGCGATGTTGGCGTCGCCGCGTTCGCTGCCGACCGTGATTGCCATGGGGGCGGTGCCGACGGTATCATCTTTCGGAATGAGAATGGAGCTGGAGCGGGTGCCGAACGCTTCGATCTCCGACAGGTTGGCGCGCGCTGCATCCTCTTTTTCCAGGTCGGCATCCCAGCTGGTAACGCCGGTCACCTTGATGCGGATGTTTTTGGTGTCAATGGGGTCAAAGTTGTAGACCTGCGGCTCCGAATTGGGGTTGCAGTCGGTGTAGCTCTGGCCGGGGATGGGCTGCCAGCTGCCGTCGGCAGCCAGATATTCCAGCGAGAAATCCTTCGGGAAGAACAGCGACACATCGGTCTTGGGGATCTTGGTGCGGGGGTACAGCACCAGACGCGACACCGTGAGGGTGTG
>CAKTAM010000059.1 GCA_934527255.1 uncultured Oscillospiraceae bacterium
CGATAATCATAGAAGTGAGGTGAATGCTATGAAACAAACACTTTGGACGCGGAACTTTACCCGCATCACTGCCGCCACGGCGCTGGGTGCTGTCGGCGGCATCATCAGCCAGTTTGCCCTGTCCTTTCTGGTCTTTGACGAGACGGGCAGCACCCTGGCAGCCGCGCTGGTGGTGGCTATTCAGCTGATACCCATGGTGCTGCTGCCGCTGGTCATTGCACCCATGATGGATCGCCTGCCCCGCAAGCCCTTTCTGGTGTGGGGTGACTTGCTCAACGGTGTATGCTACGCCGCAGCCGGGCTGTTCCTGCTGCACAGCGCTTTTTCCTACACTGCCTATTTGGCCTTTTCCCTTCTGGTATCGTGCCTCAGCGCTTTTGACGAGCTGGCCTATAACAGCTTTTACCCGCTGCTGCTGCCGAAGGGGCAAGAGGAGCGGGCCTATACCGTCTCTGCCATGCTCTACCCCATTTTAAAGGTCTTGACGATGCCGCTGGCAGCGCTTCTGTATGACACTTTGGGTGTGGGGCGGCTGCTGCTGATCCAGGCCGTGCTGTCGGTGCTGGCCGCCATCATCGAAAGCCGTATTCATGTACAGGAAAGCCGCCGGGATCAGGAGCCGCTGCTGTCCCTGAGCGTCTGGTGGCAGGACATCCGGGAGGCCGCCGCCTATCTGCGGCAGGAGCGCGGCCTGCACGGCCTCTATGAGTACATGGCCGTCACCAACGGCATGAGCATGGGCTACTCGCCCCTGCTCATCGCCTTCTTCCGCACAGCGCCGGGTCTCACCACTGCCATGTATTCCTTTTTCTCTGTGGCGGAGTTCGTCGGGCGCACCATTGGCGGAGCCGTACGTTACCGCACCTCCCTGCCGGAACGGAAACGGTTTGGCTTTCTGTTCGGGGTATATCAGACCTATGAACTGATGGATGCCTGCCTTTTGTGGCTGCCGTACCCCTTGATGCTGGCGAACCGGGCCGTCTGCGGCTTTCTGGGCATCCAGAGCGCCACCATCCGTCAGGCGGCGGTGCAGCGCCATATTCCCGACCGGCTGCGCGCCCGGCTCAACGCCTATGAATCCGTGCTTTGCACAGCGGCAGGAGCGATGCTGTCACTGGCCATTGGCGCCCTTGGGGAGGTACTGGATTACCGGCTTTGCATGACAGTCTGCGGCCTGGTCACCATGGCGGTGTGCTGGCTGACGGTGTTTCTGCGGCGGCATCAGGTCCGGCAGGTTCTGGCCGACCGCCCCGCCGAAGCCTGACCCGGCAATGCACAACAACGCTCCATCCCAAAAAGAGCATAAAATAAATATCCCCCGGCTGCGCCGGGGGATATTTATTTCGGTGTACTTGAGAAAATTCATCTGCATTTTTCCGATGGGTAAAAGAAAGGTACAGACGGCTGATATGCGCCTCCCAGAAGCCCATCCCGGGCTGCCGCATTGGCGTTTTCGAACCTCCAAGGGTCAGAGAACAGCACACCGAAGCTGTTCGCTTTTTTTGCAGATACCCCGCCCCAAAACTTTTTCAATGAGTATTCCTGCCATTGCCCTATGCACAAACCCCTAACAGTGACCGTTTTTTCAAAGCAAAAACGGCAATGGCTGCTATCGTGCCCGTTCAGGCGGCGTTTTCGTTCGTCTCCAGCGTCAGAAGCGGCCGCAGCGCCACCAACGTTTTTTCGCCGATGCCCGGCACCTGCAGCAGCTCCTCCAGGCTGGAAAACCGCCCGTGCTCCTTACGATAGTCCAAAATAGCCTGTGCCTTAACAGGGCCGATGCCGGGCAGCGTGCACAGCGCCGTGCGATCCGCCGTGTTCAGAGCAATGCGGCCATCCGCCGTCACCATAACTGAAAGGGCCGCAGTCATCTCATCCTGCGGCCAACCGGTTTTCCACGGCGGGCTGTACAGCAGCAGTGCCAGCGCCATCAGGCCAAGCAGTGCCAGCACCCACAACAGCGGCCGCCGTACGCACAGCTCCTCCGTGGCGGGCTGCGGCTTGGAAGGCTGTTCTTTTTCGGCTGGCGGCAAACATACCTTTGGGGAAGCTTTCATTCCTTTTTGCCCCTTTCCGTCCGGTACTGCATCAGCGCAAAAAGAAACTGTGCCGCCCCGCCGTTCTCACAGCGGCCGGTCACAAGATCGGCACAGCACTGCACCCGCAGCGGCGCATTGCCCACCGCCGCGGCAAAGCCTGCCGCTTTCAGCAGCGCACGATCCTGCGCCGTGCCGCCGATCGCGGCGGCCGCCTGCTGCGGAATGCCCTGCATGCGGCAAAGGCTGCGCAGCGCCGTGCCGCGGTCGACCTGCGGCGGCAAAATTTCCAGAAACCCATCCGGCGTGCGGGCAAATGCCAGCTCTTTCTGTACCGCAAAGCGCCGCCCAAACCGCTGTGCCGCCCGGCATTGGACGGCAGGGCCAATTGCCAGCACCCGAAGCCAGCGGCCCGGCACCTTTTCGGCATCGGCCCAGACGGCGGCCGCCCCCGCCCGGCACCGGAACTGCTCGACTGCAGCCGTGGCCTTCAGCACATAGAGCTGCCGGTTTTCTGCCAGCAGAACAAAGCCCAGCGCCGGAAATGCCTGTCTCAGCTGCCCCAGCAGGGCAAGCGCCCTGCCACGCGGCAGATAATGCGCGTTCAGCGTCAGGCTGCGGCGATGATCGAGGATAAGCCCGCCATCCAGCAGGATGACCGGCGCGTTGACCGGCAGCCGTGCCAGCAGACGCTCGGCCGATGCGGGGCCGCGCCGCGTCGCCACCGTAAAGCTGCCGCCCAGCGCACAGAACCGCTCCAGTGCCGCGCGTGTGACGGGCGGCAGGTCGCCCTCCGGCGTCAGCAGTGCACGATCCATATCGCTGATGACCAGCGTTCCGGCCAGCGGCATCTGTGTGTTCATGGGCGCTTCTCCTTTTGCCGGGGTCACGGCAGCTCGACTTCTTGCAGATGTCTTTTTTTCAGAAAGGCGGCAAACCAGTCCGGCAGCGGCGCGCGGAACGTCATCATCTGCCCGGTGAGCGGATGCGTAAACGTCAGCTGCGCCGCATGCAGGCATTGCCCGTTCAGCTCGGTGATCACACGGCGCGGCCCGTACACCGCATCGCCCGCCAGCGGATGCCCGATGCTGGCCATATGCACACGGATCTGATGGGTGCGGCCGGTCTCCAGACGGCATTCCAGATAGGAAAAGCCCTCGGCCTGCGCCAGCACGCGGTAGTGCGTGACGGCCGCGCGCCCACCGGGCACGCCTGCTTTCATCCGCTTGCGGTCGGCGGGGTCACGCGCAATGGGCGAATCGACCGTTCCCTCCGGCACGGAAAAGCCGCCGTAGCACACCGCCCGGTAAACGCGGTCGATGTGGTGACCCTCCAGCTGAGCGGCAAGCCCCAGATGTGCCTCGTTGGTTTTGGCCGCCACCAGCAGGCCGCTGGTATCCTTATCAATACGGTGCACGATGCCTGGACGAATTTCGCCGTTGATGCCGGACAGCTGCCCGCGGCAATGCCACAGCAGGGCGTTGACCAGCGTGCCGTCCGGGTTGCCGGGGGCGGGGTGCACCACCATGCCTTTCGGCTTGTTGATGACCAGCAGCGCATCATCCTCATAGACAATATTCAACGGGATATCCTGTGCCGCAACGGCGATCTCGACCGGCTGCGGACGCTGCAGAGTGATGCAGTCGCCCGCGGCAACGCGGCTGCTTTTGGCTACCGGACAGCCGCCGCACTGCACGGCCCCGGCCGCGATCAGCTGCTGCACGGCGCTGCGCGTCAGCCCCGGCGCTGCAGCGGAAAGAAACGCATCCACCCGCTGCCCGGCCTGCGCCGCTTCCACGGTATAGCTTTCTGTCGGCTGGGGCATTACTGCTTTTCCTCCTGTTTTTGCGGCTGCGCCGCGCCGTCACCGGCCGCATGGCGGCGTGCGGCCAGACGCTCGGCAAACAGAATGCCGACAAACAGCAGCACACAGCCCACCGTGACAAAGCAATCCGCCACATTGAAAATGGCGTACTGCATAAAGGTGACATCAAAAAAATCCACCACAACACCGTGCAGCACACGGTCGATCAGGTTGCCGATGCCGCCGCCCACGATCAGCGTCAGGCCCCAGCGGGTGAGCGCATTGGTGGTTTTGCCCAGCACAAGCAGCGCAAGCATCACCGCCAGTGCCGCCGTGGTGACGGCGATCAGCAGGCCCTGCCGCCCGGCAAAGATGCTGAACGCCGCCCCGTCGTTGAGGGCATAGGTCAACTGCATGACCCCCGGCAAAAACGGCAGCGTGCCGACCGGCTGCAGTACGGCCGTCGCCCAGTATTTGGAAAGCTGATCCAGCGCGACCAGCACCGCAATGCTTAACACAGTCAACCACATACGTTTTTCCCTTTCTGTCAAAGCCTGCCGCACGCCGCAGGCGGTAGCGGACAAAAGCAAACGGCGCTCCCCTGCCGCCCGCCCGGCAAGGCAAGACGGCAGACGGAACGCCGCTGCTGATACACAAAAACAAACGGTTCGTTTTTCAGGCGTTATCTGCGTTTTCAAACAGGGTGGGCTGCTGTTCGACAGGCTCCTCCTGCGTCGGCTGCGCAGCGGTCTCCTCGGCCGGGGCTGCCGCCGGAGGATCCGGCAGGGTGCTGAGAGATTCGATGTGCTGACGGTACAGCGCCAGAATGTTGTTTTTGAAACGGCCGACCTCTTCCTGCATACGCGCAAGCTCGTTTTTTTCTTCCTCCAGACGCTGCGTTGTCTGTGAGGTGACGGCCTGTGCCTTGATGTCGGCCTCGCGCAGGATTTGAGCCGCGCGCTGGTTGGCCTCCTGAATGACGTTTTCGCCCAGACGCTGCGCGTTCAGCAGCGCAGCCTTCAGGTTGTTTTCGTCCTTACGGTACTCGGACACCTTTTCGGCCAGCATATACAGCTTTTTTTCGGTCTCGGCCTTTTCCTTTTCCAGTGCCTCTACCTGATCGGCCAGCTGTGCGAGGAACGCGTCCACATCCTCTGTGTTGTAGCCGCGCATGGCCTTGTCAAACGTGACGACTCGAATATCCTGTGCTTTCAGCATGTTGCTCACTGCTCCTTTTTCCTGCCCGGCCCCTGCCCCGTTGGCCGACGCCGCTGTTTAACCCGTAAATTTTTCTGCTTCCAACCAGATGCGGCCCTTTTTGCTCAGGCCGTCCGTTTCGCCGATGCGCCAATGCCCTGCGCCGCGCACCGACAGGGTATCGCCCGGCTGCACCGTCATGTGCTGCTGCGTCACCGGCATGTGACACAGCGCGACCGCCCCGCGCGAGACCAGGGCTGCGGCATCCCCGCGCGAAACGTGCAGCAGCGCCGCCAGAACGGCATCCACCCGCAGCGACGGCACGCTGACGCGAACCGTCTGGGTCTGCGGCTGCCAACCGGCCAGACGGGCCGGATCCTCTTCTTCCGTGCGGACGGAAAACCGGCCGACGCCGGTCAGCTCCTGCACCAACGGCTGCATACGTGCGTCGACAAAGCAGACTGCCGACGGCCCGTCCGTCAGAATATCCCCCACGCACTCGCGCCGCACGCCAAGGCCCAACAGGGCGCCCAGATAGTCTCGGTGCCCGGGCAGCTGCCCGGCAGGCGCCTGACGCCCCGGCTGCCAGCAGGTGATGCGTACGGCTGCAATGGGAAACGCCGACGGCTGCGGCGGCTGTGCGGCGCCAAGCCCCAGATAGCAGCGCTGCGCCCCGTCAAAGCCGCCCCAAAAGGCAAAGCCGACATCCTCCCGGTTCAGGCGGGCCTCCGCCAATGCACGGCCGCGTTCATCCAGAAAGCCGAGAAAGCGGAACCCGTCGGCATAGCGCACACCGGCTGCCGCCTCCTGTACGCGGCGCACCAGCAGCTGCTCCTCCGGGGTCTGCGGCGGAATATAGCCTCTCAATTATTCAGAAAAGCGCCGCTGCTTTCCAGCTCGTCCAGCAGGTCGCCCACAATATCTACATTAAAGGGAGTGATGATATAGGTCGAAGCCGCCACGCGCTTCATCTCCCCGTTGTTGGCATAGGCCACGCCGGAGAGAAAATCGATCAGACGGCGGGAGACCTCTTTATTGGTCGACTCGAGGTTGAGCACCACGGTACGCTTGGCGTTGAGATGGTCGGCAATGGTGCTGGCATCGGCAAAGCGCTCCGGCTTGACCAGCACAACGCGAAGCTGCGTTGTCGTGTTGATGTTGACCACCTTGTTTTTACGCGAAGCCGCGTCGCTGTCGATGCGCGGGCTATCGACTTCCTCGCGCTCGCTGCGGCTCTGGATGTATTCGTCCTCGCCGCCCTCGTATTCATCCTCTGCGCCGACGCCGAAGAAATCTTTCATTTTCGTAACCAGGCCCATTTGCTATTCCTCCTGTATTGCCCTGCCCGCCGCGTCTCTTTGTAAAAAAGCACGGCAAAGACACGATTTTTTGATAGTTATCTTTATTATCCCGTTTTTTGGATAAAATGTCAAGGCGCAAGCCGGGATTTTGGCTTTTCCCGCACGAAAAATTCGCAGAGAACGCTTTGCGGAATAGCGCATCGGCAAAACAGAGCAGCGCGCTTTCTGCAAAAAAGCTGTTCGGAAGCCCCCCGGCCGAAACAGCCTCCGCCGCAAAAAGGTCACAGCGGCTTTTCGTCGTAAAGGTCAACGCCGTCCACGATCACCTCGTCATACAGCAGGACCTCATTTTTTTCATCCTCCGCCTGAACCTGCACCGGGGTCAGCACATAGGAATCCGTTTCAAAAATGGGGGCGATGCGGCGGAAATACATCATTGTTCCAAACTTGATGTAAACGCCGATCTCACCGTCGGCGTTGATGTGCAGCGCCTCCTTGCTGATGCGGATGCCCGTATAGGAGGCGATCTGTATTTCGGCGGTTTCAAACCGCAGGCCGGAAAGGCGTTCATCCATCTGTTCGCAGCAGACGGCCATTGTCACGCGGCCGTTTGCATCCGGCTCGCCGATGTGCGAGACCCTGGCCTTGAGCCCCGTGACCCCGGCATCGGTAAAGGCCAGCGTCACCGACTGTCCCTCTGAAAAGCGGCCGACCTGCGCGGCGGGCACGGCACAGACATAATACCAGCGATAGCTGCCGGCCATTTTGCCGACAGCCGCCGTCGTGTCGCGCGGCCAGCTTTCCTGCAGAGCGTCCAGCTCATCCGGCGTCAGGGCCATGACCTGCTCCGGCGTCAGCGCCTCGTAGCCGTCTACATCATAAAAGAAGAAGCACGTCTGCGGCGCATATACCGGCGTCTGCGTCTGGCTTTGCGCCGTGCCCATCAGCGGCTGCGCCTGCAGCGCGGCGATCTGCTCGTCAAAGCTTTCCTCCCGGCCGACTGCCACATCCAGCTTGTTGAGCGTATAGCTCAGCGCGTCACGCACCTGCAGCAGATCGGCGTAATCGCCGCTGTTCAGCACCGAGATATAATCGTACAGGTCGCTGCTGACCTGCTTGAGGATCAGATTGACATCCGTACCGGCATTGGCGCCATCCGTCTGGGCCTGCAGCAGCGTATCCGCCTGCTTTTCCAGCTCCTCGGCCGCGGCAAAGCTTTGCGCGGCGGCAGCGTTTTCAAAAATGCGCGCCACCTCTGTCCCGGCCGAGACCCGCTGCACATCGTCGACAATATGGCCGACCACGCCGGAGGTCTCCTGCGGGATCACCGTTTCCTGCCGCGTTACCACGCCGTGCACCTCTACCCCATCGGTCATGGTGACGGCCAGCGCCATCTGGGTGCGATAGGGGCGGTTGGTATAGCGCAGCACCACCACAAGCAGCAGATAGCCCACGGCCAGCGCCACCAGAAGCCACAGCCAGATATGCCCCCTGCGGCGGGGATGGGTCTGCGTCTGCATGGTTTTATCCTCCTGTCCGGCGGCGCCTGCTGCGCCGCGTATCCCTCAAGCCGTATTTTGCCGATGCCAGACACTGCCGCTTCAAAAGCCGTTTTCCTGCAGCAGCGTTTCGGCGGCCTGCGTCACACAGGGCAGGGTATCTGCCTCCAGCCAATGCACCTGCGGCATGCGGCCGAACCAGGTCAGCTGCCGCTTGGCATACCGGCGCGACGCCCGCTTCAGCTCTTCGACACAAAGCTCCAGCGGCTGTTCTTTCTCAAAATACGGAAAAAACTCCTTATAGCCAATGGCCTGCGCCGCCGTTGTACAGACAAGGCGGTTCTGCCAGACCCAGCGCGCCTCCTCCAGCAGCCCGGCAGACAGCATGGCATCCACGCGGGCGTCAATGCGGGCATACAGGGCGGAGCGATCGGCAAAGCGCAGGCCGATGACCAACGCGTCATACGGCGGCTGCGGCGGCCGGGAAGCCGCCACCTGCTGCGACATGGTCGTACCGGTCTGGCGGAAAAGCTCCAGCGCACGCAGCACCCGCTTGACGTTGTTGGGATGAATGCCCGCCGCGCATGCCGGGTCGATCTGCTGCAGCTGCTGCCACATGGCCTGCGGCCCCAGCCGGGCCGCCTCGGCCTCCAGCGCGGCCCGCAAGCCATCCGTCGGCGGCTGCTGCGCAAAGCGGACGCCCTCCATCAGGCTGGAAAGATACAGCCCGGTGCCGCCCGCTACAATGGGCAGCCGCCCGCGCGCCGCCACCTGTGCGATCGCCTCGCGGGCATGCTCGACATAATCGGCCACGCTGAAAGTCTGGGCCGGGTCGCAGATATCCACCAGATGGTGCGGCACACCGCATGCCTCCTGTGGGGTGACCTTGGCCGTGCCGACCGACAGGCCGCGGTAGATCTGCATGGAATCCGCCGAGATGATCTCGCCGTTGAACCGGCGGGCCAACGCCACGCCAAGGCCGGTTTTTCCGCTGGCGGTCGGCCCGCACACCGCAACCAGCCTTTGCCGGGGCACAGCCGCAGCGCGCCCCATTTCAGCCAAGTCTGCCAAACTGCTTCTCCAATTCCCTGCGCGTCAGGCGCAGAATCACCGGGCGGCCGTGCGGGCAGAACGGCGGCACCGTCCCCTGCAGAATATCCAGCGCCAGCCGCAGCATTTCGGGCGTATGGGCCGTGTCGCCGCCCTTGACGGCGGCCCGGCAGGCAATGGAATGCAGCACCCACGAGGTTTTTTCGCTCAGCGGCTCGCGCTGGCCCAGGGCAAGCCGGGCGGCGATCTCCTGCACCAGATCCTCCACGCTGTCTGCGCGGATATCGGCCGGGACCTCCCGCACCAGCACCGAACGGCCGCCGAAATCATCCACGGAAAGGCCGATGCCGTCCAGATAGTCCTTTTGCTCCAGAAGAGCCGTCTTTTCCGCTGCGGAAAGGTCGACCGTTACCGGCGCCAGCAGCAGCTGACCGGCCACGCTGCCATAGCTGCGGGCAAGCTCCTCATACAGGATGCGTTCGTGGGCGGCGTGCTTATCAATAAAGCAAAGCTCCTCGCCGTACTGCACCACCACATAGGTTTTGAATGCCTCACCCAGCACAAGAAGGTCACCAACATCCGACAGCGGCTGCTGTGCTGACGGGGCGGGCTGGCCCTGTGCCGCGGCGGGCCGCTGCAGCGACCCGGCAGTTTCCTGCCCGGCAGCGGTTTTTTCGGCTGCCTCCGCTTCGGCCGTATTGGGCGTATCAAAAGCAGCGTCCTGACAAAAAGTGGCCTCCGTATCGGATGCTTTTGCCGGTTCTGCCGTCGCCGTGGCCTGCGCGCCGTCCCCGGCAGCCCGCATGGGCGCCTGAGGGTCATCCACCGCAATATCCAGCCCGGCAAAGGGGTTGCGCGGAAAGCTGCGGCCGGCGCGGGCGGGCGGCACCAGCACATTCTCCATGGGCGGGGTGCTCTCGGTAAGGCTGTCCGCCACCTCCGGTGCGGCGGCAAAGGTCTGTGCCTGCCGCCAGAGCGGCTGCCTGGTCGCACCTGCCGCTTCGGCCTTGCCGATGGCAGCCACAAAGGACGCGCTGCCTTCGGCCCGCGGCGGGTCCTGCGGCGCGGCGGCCTGCAGCTCTGTCCCCGTCGGCGCGGCGGCCTGCGGCTCTGCCGGGCCGCGCTGTGCGGGCGGCTCCGTCGGCAGAGTCGTAAAGCCGATCTGCACCCCCTGCGGGGCGGCCGCGTGCTGCTTTTTGCCTGCGGCGGCATCCAGCTCCAGCCGGTTTTCCAGACTGTCCGGCCGCATAACGGCGGCCTTTACCGCACGGTATACCGCATTGAAAACATCGCCCTCGTGTGCAAAGCGCACCTCGGTTTTGGCCGGGTGCACGTTTACATCCACGCTTTGCGGCGGCAGCTGCAGCAAAAGCACGCACCCGGGAAAGCGCCCGCCCATCAGCAGGCAGCGAAACGCGTTTTCCGTGGCCGCCATCATGGTGCGGTTTTTGACATAACGGCCGTTGACATAAAAATTCTGCATGCTGCGGCTGGCGCGCGCAGCGCGCGGCGGCGTGACCAACCCGCTGACGCGCATGCCGTTTTCGCTGTATTCCACCGGCACAAGCTCACGCGCGACATCACGCGCAAACAGTGCCCGCACCGCGCTGACCAGCTGCCCGTCACCCGGGGTGAAGAACTGCTCCTTTCCATCCTTGGTAAAACGGAAGGAAATTTCCGGGTGAGAAAGCGCCAGATGCTCGACGGCATCCTGCACATAGGTCGCCTCGCTGGAATCCTTTTTCAGGAACTTCATGCGGGCCGGCGTATTGTAGAACAGGTCGCACACCGTGATGGTGGTGCCGGGCGCGCGGGCGTCCTCCTGCAGGGAAAGCTCCTCCCCTCCGGCAATGGTATAGCGCCAGGCGCTGTCGCCGTCGGCCGTTTTGGAAAGCAGCGTCACCCGTGCGACGCCGGCCACGCTGGCCAGCGCCTCGCCCCGGAAGCCCAGCGTGTGAATGGCCTCCAGATCCTGCGCGGCGGCAATTTTGCTGGTGGCATGGCGCACAAAGGCATTGTGCATATACTCCGGCTCAATGCCGCAGCCGTCGTCGCGAATTTCAATTTTGCGAACGCCGCCGCCCTCGATCTCCACCTCAATGGCGTGCGCCCCGGCGTCAATGGCGTTTTCCGTCAGCTCCTTGACCACAGAGGCCGGGCGCTCGACCACTTCGCCCGCGGCGATCAGCTCTGCCG
>CAKTAM010000060.1 GCA_934527255.1 uncultured Oscillospiraceae bacterium
CGTTGAGCCGTTCAGGAAAGCGAGAACGCCGCTATGGAAAAACAGACGAGCATCCCTCTGCAGCCCCCGCAGGGCGCGGCCCTGCTGGCCGACCGCAGCCCGCGGCCGCAGCCGTTCCCCTATGTTCACGGCGGAAGCCTTTCGGCACAGCCGGGTTCGCTGTCACCGGATGTCCTGTGCGGCTATCGCTGGGCGCAGACCCCGCGTGAAAACCAGCTGTATGTGCGTCGTCCGCTGCGGGTGGATACCTGCCAGCCGGACAGCTTTGCCGGGCTGGACACGCTGGCGGATGCCCCGGCCGGGGCGCTGGTGTGCGGCGCGGGCGATCTGCGGTTTGATTTTGGGGTCGAGTGCGCCGCATGGCTGGAGATCGACAGCCCGGATGCCGCGCCCGGCAGCTTTACGCTGAGCATCAGCGAGTATGACTGCCCGGCCGTGGTGAACGCCGGGCCGCAGTCGCCGGTCAAGACCGGCATGCCGCAGCGCTGCGGTGACACCTGGCGGCTGGAGCTGAACGCCGAGCTGTACGAGGGCGTGCGGTATGGCTTTCTGCATGTGGCCGGGCCGGTGACAACGCCGTTCCACATCACGGGCGTGCGGCTGGTGTGCTTGGTATGCCCGGTCAATTACGAGGGCGCGTTTTCCGCACAGGAGCGGCAGCTGGAGCGCATCTGGTACACGGCGGCCCACACCGTCCGCCTGAACCTGCGGCCGGATTATTTTGCGGCCATCCTGATGGATCGCGGCGATCGTTTTTCCTGGACGGGCGACGCATACCCGGCACAGGCGGCGGCGCTGGCGGCGTTCGGCTGCTGGGAGGCTGTGCTGCACAACCTGCATTTTACCTCACAGCATGGCAACGGCATCGAAAGCTACGAGATGTATTGGGTGTTCAGCCTTGCCGGGTATTATCAGGCAACCGGCGACCGGCAGGGTGTGCGCGGCCTGCTGCCGCAGGCCGAAAAACGTCTGCAGCACGCGCTGGAAATTTATGACGCGCCGGGCGACCTCAGCTTCTTCGGCTGGGACGAGCGTCTTGGCGCGGGGTTTGAAAACCCCAACACCGAAAGCAACCGCATGGCCTATCGCTGTCTGGTCGTGCAAGCTCTGCAGCAGCTTGCCGCGCTGCTGCGTGAGCTGGGCGAGTCGGCCCGCGCGGCGGAATATGAGGCGCAGGCCGATGCCAAACGGGCCGCGCTTGCCGCGCTGCCGCATTGGGAGCAGTATGGCATCCATGCCTGCGCCGACGCCATCAACGCCGGGGTGCTGTGCGGCGAGGCCGCGCAGCGGGTATACCGTCTGGTGTTTGCCGATCGGGAGGCCCGACTCTCCTATTCGCCGTTCAACCAGTATTTCCTGCTGCAGGCCATGGCACGGCTGGGCCATATGGCGGATGCGCTGTGTGCCGTGCGGGATGTATGGGGCGGCCAGCTGGAGTATGGCGCGACCTCCTTTTTCGAGGTGTATCGTCCCAGCTGGAACGCTCAGCTGCACCGCAACGCGCCGGTGCCGAACGAACAGGCCGGGTACACCAGCCTCTGCCACCCGTGGAGCGCCGGTGTTCTGCCCTGGCTGAACGAATATGTGCTGGGGGTGCGGCCGCTGCGCGCCGGGTTTGCGCGCTTTGCCGTGATGCCGCAGCCGGACGCTGCCTGCGGCGGTCTTCGCGGCCGGGTGCCCACGCCGCACGGCCTCATTGAGCTGACGTTTGTCCTGTCGTCTGCAGAGCCGCCGACCGGCTGCATGACGCTGACGGTGCCGCAGGGCACACAGGCGGAGATCTTTTTGCCGACGGCATTTTTGGCTGCGCAGCCGCAGCTGCGGCTGGACGGCGCGCCCTGCAGTGCGCAGCCGACCCTGCAGGAGCAGACCGGTACGCTGTGCGTCAGCCTGCCGGTGCTGGGGGCCGGTGCACATCAGCTGTGCTGGCAGGCCCGCCGCCCAGGGCGGACCGTCTGTCCGCCGTGGCAATACACCGACCGCCTGCTGTACCGTGACACGGTGACGGGCGGCGATTGGCGCGGCCGGTACGGTGCGGATGGCTGGCTGCTGTGCGCGGCCGGGCCGCAGGGCGAGGATCTGGCGCAGCTGCCGTCCTATCTGCAGGGGCCGATGCTGCAAAAGGTGCGGCGTCAGCCCGGCTTTGCCGCACCCGCCGCGCCGTGTCTGCCGCAGGGCGGGCACTCGGCCGGGGCGTGGCAAACGCAGGATCCGGCCGCCTGCATGCAGACCTTCACGGTCGACCTTCTCTGCCGCAGCGACCGTGATTATCGCCTGACGCTGTACTTCGCAGACGAGGCTGCCGCTGCGCGCAGCGCGGCGGTCGAACTGTTCGCCCTGCCGCAGCTTTCGCTGGCGGCGCCGGTGCAGGTGGTGGAACGGTTTGCGGGCGGAGTTTATCTGGTTTATCAATGCAGCGGCAGTGTGCGGATACGCATTGACCAGCGCCGCGGCCCCAATGCGGTGCTGAACGCCCTGTTTTTTGACCCCGTTTAATGGGCAGAGCATCCGGTTTTGCCTGCCCGGCGGGCAGCATTTGACAGACAGCGCCGCAATGTGCCCGATTTCGCCCTTGCATTGCCGTCGCAAATGATGTATACTAATTCTGAAACAGGAAAAAAGGAGGGATCGTTGATGGTGGATCCGACCGCGATTTTCAGGCTCTTTGAGGATAAGGACGATCAGATCAAAACGACCCTGACAGAGGTATATCAGGCCCTGAAGGAAAAGGGGTATAACCCCATCAATCAGTTGGTCGGGTATATTTTGTCGGAAGATCCCACCTATATCACCACTTATCAGAACGCCCGCAACAAGATCCGCCGCATCGACCGCGACGATCTTCTGCAGGAGCTGCTGAAAAATTATCTGGGGGACAGCCTGTGACCATGGCGCTTGCCCCCTGCATTCGCAAAGAAAACGGAGGTGTTCGCCATGGCTTTTGAAGCCCCGCTGACCTATAAGGGCCGCCCGCTGGTGCGCTGTAAAAATCAAATTTATTACGGCAGTATGTCTGACCCTTTTGTGGTTTTTATGCAGATCCTTTCAACAAAGCAGGTGGACGGCGTTGAAGTCGCCGACCGTGTGCATCTGTCGCTGCTCTCAACCGACAGCGCCAAGCCCCTGCAGGAGAGAATGATCCGTCAGGGCGACAAAAACGGCCTGTTCAGCGCGCTGGATATCAGCTGCATCTGGCTGGAGCATGCCGAAAACGGCTAAGCCCGCCGAATGGGGTTCCCGCTTTTATTTGGCAGAAAAAAGGAAGCGCTTTTGAAAAAAGGCGCTTCCTTTTTTTGGCTTTCCGGTTTATTCGGCGTAAAAAAGCCGCCCGGCCATGCGGGCGGCATCCATTCGGCTGCAGGGCACGCTCAGATGCGGCCAAAGCCATCGGGGCTTTCGCCCTCTTCCTTCTTCTGGTAGGAGGCAAACAGCTTCTCGGGAAAAACGTTCATATTGATGATCCAACGCTTGGTCTCGGGGTTGACGATCAGCACCATCAGAAAAGCGTTGAACTGATACCACGTCATTTTGACCTCACCGCACTCAATAGCGCTGATACGGGCACGGGAAACGCCGCACAGATCGCCAAAATCCGTCTGGCTCAGGCGCAGCATTTTGCGCATGGAGGGCAGATAGTTGGCCATGGTTTTCATCATATCCTGTTTTTCAGCGGGGGTTAGTTTAATCATAGCGACACACTCCTTATCTTCTGCAGGAACTCTATTTTCCGATCCGTGGTATGAACTCATTGTAACATTTCAAATGACGCTTTTCAATACCCGTTTTGATGATTCCCTCTATTTTTATCGCAAATTGCGACGTTAGGAATAAAAAATTTCAAGAAATGCTCCCGCCGGGGCACAAACGGCGGTCTGTCCTTCCTCTGACAGCCAGCCGAAGCCCTCGCACAAATGATCCGGGCAAACTGAATCAATAAAGCATATTCTGCCTCCACTGACTCGCAGCGTAACAGGCAGCATACCGTTGTCATAGCGCAGCACCGCATTCTGTGCAAGCGAAACGGTAAAGCTTTCGCCGTCGGCAAAGGTCAGGCGTGCCGCCGTGCCGCCGCGGTGCGGCGCGGCCAGCCACAGGGCGGTTGCCAGCCCCAGCAGGCCAAGCGCCAGCCAGAGGCTGCGCAAAGTAAAAAAACGGCGCATTGGCGCTCTCCTTTCCGGGTGGGGGGCTTACGGCCCTTTGAAACCACAGTGCGGCTGCAGACAGTATGGGCGCCGTCCGCCCGCCTTTAGACGGCCGGACTGCCCAGCTCCTGCAGAAAGGCGCGAATGCGTGCCAGCGCCTCCAGAATATGCTCGGTCGAATAGCAGTACGACGCCCGTACAAACCCCTCGCCGCCCTGCCCGAACGCCGTGCCGGGCACCAGCGCCACACGCTTGGCGCGCAGCAGCCGCTCGCAGAACTCATCGCTGCCCATGCCGGTGGAGGCAATGCAGGGAAAGGCGTAAAACGCGCCCTTGGGCTCGCGGCAGGTCAGCCCAAGCTCGTTGAAGCCCGAGACGATCAGCCGCCTGCGCATGTCGTATTCCTCTACCATGCGGGCGACGGCCTCGTCGCAGCTGCGCAGGGCCTCTACGGCGGCATATTGCGAGGTGGTCGGCGCGCACATGATGGCGAACTGGTGTATCTTGGTCATCTGCGCCAGCAGCGGCTGTGGCCCGCAGGCATAGCCCAGCCGCCAGCCGGTCATGGAAAACGCCTTGGAAAAACCGTTGATGGTGACGGTGCGCTCCCGCATGCCGGGAATGCTGGCAGGCGCGGTGTGCCGCCCGCCGCCAAAGGTCAGCTCGGCGTAAATTTCATCGGAAATGACCACGATATTGGTGTCCCGCAGCACGGCGGCCAGCGCCTCCAGGTCGCCGCGCTCCATCACGGCGCCGGTGGGGTTGCAGGGGTAGGGCAGCACCAGTGCCTTGGTGCGCGGGGAGATCAGCGCTTTCAGTTCTGCCGGGGTGACCTTGAAGTCGTTTTCGGCACGGGTGCGCAGAATGACGGGCACGCCGCCTGCCAGCCGGGTGATCGGCTCGTAGCAGACATAGCTTGGCTGGGGAATGATGACCTCGTCCCCGGGCTGTACCAGGGCGCGGATGCACAGATCAATGGCTTCGCTGCCTCCGACCGTCACCAGAATTTCCGTGTCGGGGTCATAGCTCAGGTCATATTTGCGCCGCAGGTAAGCGGCCAGCTCCTGCCGCAGCGGGGCCAGCCCGCGGTTGGCGGTGTATTTGGTGCGCCCGCGCTCCAGCGAGCGGATGCCGGTGTTGCGGATCTGCCATGGGGTGGGAAAATCCGGTTCGCCGACGCCCAGCGAGATGACGTCCTCCATCTGATTGGCAATGTCAAAAAATTTGCGGATGCCGGAGGGCCGGATCTCCTGCACGGTCGGGTTGAGAATTTTTTCGTAGTCTATCATAGCAAAAATGTACCCCGATCATCCGTATTTCGGTCGTGCAGCTCGACATCCATTTCCTTATAGCGGCGCAGCACAAAATAGGTGGCGGTTTCCACGACGGAATCAATGGTCGAAAGCTCCTTGGAAACAAACATGGCCACCTGCTGGAACGTCTTTCCGCGCACCACCACGCTCAGGTCGTACACGCCGGACATCAGATAGACCGATTCCACCTCCGGATATTTGGCCACCCGCTCGGCGACCTCCTCAAAGCCAAAGCCCGGCTTGGGGGTGACTTTCAGTTCGATGATGGCAGAGACCATGGCGCTGTCGACCTTTTCCCAGTCGACGACCGCCTTATAGCCGCGAATGACGCCCTCCTTTTCCATGGCGGCGATCTCGGCGCGCACCTCCTCCTCGGTGCGGCCCAGCATCAGGGCGATCTCTTTCGGGGTAGCCCGTGCGTTCCGGCTCAGCAGGTTCAAAATTTTGGCGTTCATTGCAAATGCTCCTTTCGGCAAAAATAAAACAAAAAGTCCCGGATGCATTGCTGCATCCGGGACGGAAAAGCTCCGTGGTACCACCCGGCTTCAGAGAAACCCATGCTCTCTGCACTTGCCCGGCGGCGGTGTCGACCGCTGCCGCACCCGGGTAACGGCGGGCTGCCGTCTGTGCCTACACGGAAAAGCCCTTCGGCACAAAAGCTCCAAGACTGCTTCACGGGGGCCGCCCGGGGGCTTGCACCGACCGCCCTCTCTCTGCACAGCGACAAAACCGCTACTCTTTCTCTTCACAGCTGTTTTGTGATTTTTTCTCATTATACCGCAGGCACGCCTCCCCGTCAAGACCAAGTTTGCCGCCCGCCCCGCCGTGCCGCGCCGCTTTTTGGGCGGCGGCGGGAAAACGGCCCCTTTGCCGCACCGCACCGCGGATGCGCTGCCCCGGCAGCCCTTGTGTCTTTGTCGGGCTGCGGCATCCCTGCCGCACTGCAAATGCGCCCTTCCCACCGCCGCCCGGCCGGCAGGGGATTGCCCGTTGACCGGCCTTTGCAAACATGATAAAATAAAAGCAACGGCAGGCGGGGAAAACACCGTCTGCACAAAACGGAAAAAAGGAGGCTGCCGACATGAGACCGGCCGCCATTTTGTGGGATTATGACGGGACGCTGGTGGACAGCGCCATCAAAAACAGGGTCGTTACCGTTCAGCTGCTCAAGCGGTTTGATCCGGATATCGAACGGCATCTGCCGCCCGCGCTGCAAAGCGTGGAGGCGTACCGGCAGGCCAACCTGCGCTGGAGCGGCTGGAAGGAGGTCTTTCGGCGCGAGTATGGGCTGACACTGCCGCAGCTGGAGGAGGCTGGCCGCTTGTGGTCCGGCTATCAGAAGGCGGATCCGCTGCAGCCGCCGCTGTTCTGCGGCCTGCGGGATGTGCTGCCGCAGCTGGCGGCGCTGGCGCCCATGGGTATCTGTTCGCGCAACAGCTCGGAAAATATCCGTACCACTCTGCGCCGTTATGGCGTGGAGGCGTGCTTTGGCGCGGTGATCGGCTATGACGAGCTTCCGCCCGAGCAGCAGAAGCCTGCCCCGGCCGGGTATCTGGAATGCCTGCGCCGTCTGGGTGTACAGGGCGGGGAAGGGCTGCTGTATTACATTGGCGACAACCGGTCGGATGTGCAGTTTGCCCGTGCGGCGGCCGAGCAGCTGCAGGCGCAGGGCATTTCGGTACAGATGTGCTGTGTGACGGCGCGCTTTGGCGACCGCCTCTGTGTGACGCAGGAGACCGGCGCGGATGCCTGCGCAGCCCAGCCGGAGGAGCTGCTGTCACTGCCCGGCTTATCATCGACCTGACGGCGCCGGACAGAGGCAAAACGGTCAAAACCGCAAAAAGTGGCGAAAACGGGCCGCTTTTTGTCTTTCTTTTCGCAATGGCGTATGCTACAATAAGCGCATAAGCGAGCCGCGGCGAAGCGATGCGGCAGTTGGAAAGGAGCACGGAATATGATCCCACGTCCCGAACACCCGTTTCCGCAGTTTGAGCGGAAAAACTGGCTGAACCTGAACGGCCGCTGGCAGTTTGAAATTGATCACGGCCGCACCGGCCGTCAGCGCGGCCTGCAGCAGCCCGACCATGAGCTGGATGACTGCATTACGGTGCCGTTTTGCCCCGAAAGCCGTCTTTCCGGCGTAGAATACCGCGATTTTATGGCCTGCGTGTGGTATCGCCGCACGGTGGTCATCCCCGAAAGCTTTTTGGACCAGCGTGTTTTTCTGCACATTGGCGCGTGCGATTATCATACCCAGGTCTATGTCAACGGGCAGTCGGTGGGCACGCATACGGGCGGCTATACCCCCATGTGCTTTGATGTGACCGATGCCTTGACCGAGGGCGAAAACGTCATCACCGTCTGCGCGGAGGATGACACCCGCAGCCCGGCCCAGCCCAGCGGCAAGCAGTGTGTGGAGTATGCCTCCTATGGCTGCTCGTACACCCGCACGACCGGCATCTGGCAGACTGTCTGGCTGGAGGCCCGGCCGGAAAGCTATCTGGAAAGCATGCATGTACAAACCGAGTGCAGCGGCCATGTCGAGCTGCTGGTGCGGGCGAAAAATGCCGAAAACCAGCAGGTGTCGGCTGCCGTTTCGCTGAACGGCGAGCTTTGCACGCTGGGCAGCGGCACGGTGCACGGCGGTGTGGCAAATATGCACCTGCAGCTGCCGGAGGTGCAGCTGTGGAGCCCGGAAAGCCCTACCCTGTATGACCTGACCCTCACCTTGGGCGAGGATGAGGTGAAAAGTTATTTCGGTGTGCGGGAAGTCTGGGCGGGAGATCATCGCCTGTACCTGAACGGCCGTTCCATTTTCGGCCGATTCATTCTGGATCAGGGGTATTATCCTGACGGTATTTATACCGCCCCGTCGGATGCCGAGCTCAAGGCGGATATTACCCGCTCTATGGCCTGCGGCTTCAACGGCGCGCGGCTGCACCAGAAGGTGTTCGAGCCCCGCTTCCTGTACCATTGCGACCGTCTGGGCTATCTGGTGTGGGATGAGCACGCCAACTGGGGCTTGGATGTCAATCTGCCAGAGGCATGGAAAAACTTTCTGCCGGAGTGGCAGCAGGTGGTGCAGCGCGACTGGAACCACCCGGCGCTCATCGGCTGGTGCCCGTTCAATGACACCCAGCCGGAGCTGCTGACGGCTGCTTATCAGCTGACCAAGGCGCTGGATCCTACCCGCGTTGTGCTGGAGACCAGCGGTTGGGTGCATGTGCCGGGCTGCTGTGATCTGCCCGACTGGCACGATTATGAGCAGGATCCTGCTGTTTTCAAGGAAAAATATCTCTGCCTGCAGCGCGGGGAAAGCATTCCGCACACCGCTGGCCTGCCGTTTACGCCTCCGGGCCCGGAGCTGTGCTTTGTATCCGAGTTCGGCGGTACCTGGTGGGCCATGCCCGACCCGTCGGCCAAGGAAAACGGCCGCGCCTTTGAGGCCAGCTGGGGCTACGGTGTGGCGCCCGGCAGCGATGAGGAATTTCTGACGCGCTACCGCGGCCTGGTCGAGGCGCTGCTGAGCAACGACCGCATCTGCGCATTCTGCTATACCCAGCTGACGGATGTCGAGCAGGAGCAGAACGGCCTGTATACCTATGACCGCCGCCCCAAGTTTGACCCGGCGCTGCTGCGCGCCATCACCGCCCAGAAGGCCGCGGTGGAGGAGTAAGCGGGCGTTCCGGCACAGCAGAAAAGACCGTGCGCGGCCCCGCAGCTTCTGACAAAGGCATGACTGATGAAAAAAGCGCCCCCGAATGCTCAACACAGCACTCGGGGGCGTTTTGCGCGTCATTTACAGAGTAATTGGTTTATGGAGTAACGGTTTACGAAGCAAACGGCTTACAAGGAAAACGACTTGCTGAGCAAATGGCTGCGCGGTAAAGGCAGATATGGCAAACGGCTTGTGAAGCGGGCGCCCTTTCCACCAGCAAAACGGCCTTTTTTTGCAGCGCAAAAAAATTTTGCAGCGCAAAAAAATTGCTATGCAAAAAATCAGCTGCATAAAAAATACAGTGCAGAAAATTGTTTTGCCCCAAATGGCCGCGCAAAAAGGCCCGCCGTGCATGGCGGGCCTTTTGTCAAGCAAAGATGCGTTACTGGGCGGCTGCCTCTGCCAGCGCCTTGCGGCAGCTTTGGCAGACATTGTGGCCGCGATATTCCAGCAGGGCTTCGCCCGCGCCGCAGAAAATACAGGTGGGGGCGTGCTTTTTCAGAATTACGCAGTCCTCCTCCGTGTAAATTTCCACCTCGGCGTGGTCGTCCATATCCAGCTGACGGCGCAGCTCCTTTGGCAGCACAATGCGTCCCAGATCGTCTATTCTGCGCACGATTCCCGTGGCTTTCATGTGGTGCTCCTTTCCCGACCGTAAGGGCGGCAGTCTTTACAGCTGGTAAAAGCCGACCTTACGATATACCTTTTGTACCAAGCGGTCGGCCAGCACGTTGGCGCGGGCCGCGCCCTCCTTCAGCACGCCCTCCAGGTAGGCTTTGTCATCCAGAATACGCTTGTACTCCGCCTGAATGGGGCGCAGCTGCTCAATGACGCTTTCCGCAACGGCAGTCTTGAAATCGCCGTAGCCGCGGCCTGCAAACTCGGCCTCAATGTCGGCATATTCCTTACCCGTCATGCAGCAATAGATGGTCATCAGGTTGGAAACGCCCGGCTTGGCGGCGGGGTCGTACCGCACCACGCCGTCCGAATCGGTGACGGCACGGCGGAACTTGCGCAGAATGGTGTCCGGGTCATCCAGCAGCAGAATATAAGCGTTGGCGTTTTCGTCCGATTTGCTCATTTTCTTTTCCGGCTCGGCCAGGCTCATGACCTTGGCGCCCGCCTTCGGAATGTAGGCATCCGGAATAACGAATGTGTCGCTGTACTGCCCGTTAAAGCGCTGGGCGACGTTGCGCGCCAGCTCCAGATGCTGCTTCTGGTCGACGCCGACGGGCACCAGATCGGCGTTATACACCAGAATGTCGGCGGCCATCAGCACCGGGTAGGTGTACAGACCGGCGTTTACATTGTCGGCATGGCGGGCGCTTTTGTCCTTAAACTGGGTCATGCGGCCCAGCTCGCCGTACTGGGTGCTGCAGCTGAGCACCCACGACAGCTGCGTGTGCGCTGGCACATGGCTTTGCACAAACAGCAGGCTTTTGGCAGGGTCAATGCCGCAGGCCAGCAGCAGTGCGGCGGCCTCGCGGGTCTTGCGGCGCAGGTCGGCCGGGTTCTGCCGCACCGTAATGG
>CAKTAM010000061.1 GCA_934527255.1 uncultured Oscillospiraceae bacterium
TTTATGGGGCGCGCAAGCCCCCCCCCCCGGCGCGGCCGGGGGCATCCCTGCGGGAAAAACGGCGCTCACAGGTCGTCGGCATCCTGCACGGGGCGCTCGCCCTGCCGTGGGCGGCCGGTATAGCTGCCCTGCGGGTCATTGCGGGAAACGCCGTCCGCCTCCAGCCGCCGCAGCAGCGCCCGGGCGCGCCGAGCGGCCTGTGCGGCGTTTTCCGGCTGCTGTTTCATGCTGTCACCCTCCTTTTTTGCCAAAAACGGCTGCATACAGTGTGGCCGGGCGGCCCACACTATATGCGCAAAGTATTTGTGCCGACTGCAAAGGGGGCGAGCGGTCATGCCGCGTTGGCGCGTTTTTTTATCCAGTATGCTGGTGACGCTGTTTTGTCTGGCGCCGCTGTACCTGCTGTTCATCGGCGGCACGCTGTTCGGCGTGCAAAGCGCGGGAACGGCGGCGGAGGGCGTTTCGACCCTGACGCCGAATGCGCAGGACAGCCTGACCCTGCTGTTGGTGGTGGAGGAGCCGTCGCCGTCGGCCGCGCTGGTGCGGCTGGATGCCTGGCAGCGCCGGGTGGAGTGTCAGGTGCTGCCGTCGGATACCGTGCTGCTGCTGGAGGGCAGCCCCGTCACGCTGGCGCAGTGCCTGCAAAGCGCCGGGCCGCTGCAGCTGCGCCGGGCGCTGCAGCAAACGCTGGGGTACGACTGCGACCGCTATCTGTCGCTTTCGGCCGATGCACTGGCCCGGATGTTTGACGAGTTTTCCCCCGTGCTGAGCTGGGATGCGCTGGGCCAGCTGCGCGACCTTTCGCTGGTGCGCCGGTTTGCGTTCAACGGCGGCAAGGGGGCGCTGGCCAGCAGCACGGCGGCCCTGCTGCTGCGCCAGTGCGACCGTGGGCCGCAGGCTGTTGCCCAGCTGCGGGCCACTCTGTACGGCGCGTTTCTGCAGGAGGCGCTTCCCACC
Source organism: uncultured Oscillospiraceae bacterium (assembly GCA_934527255.1). Classification (GTDB taxonomy): domain Bacteria; phylum Bacillota; class Clostridia; order Oscillospirales; family Ruminococcaceae; genus UBA1762. The sequence goes on from CAKTAM010000061.1 coordinate 958, forward strand.
CTGACGCAGCCGGTGCTGGAAACGCTGCGCTCGCAGGAGGAGCGCCTGACGGACATCACGGCGGTGGATCTGTACGGTGTGGAGCGCCTGCTGCAGCTGCTGGCGGCGGATCCGCCCGCCGTGATCGCCGGTGTTCCCGATGGGCGCGCCTCTGCCGCCGGGTATGAGCTGAGCGCCGACGGGCAGCGCGGGCTGCAGCGCCTGCTGGGTGCGGAGACGGCCGGGGAGGCCGGGACTGCGTCAGCCGGGCCCGCCGCCTGACGGCTGTACACGCCTGCCCGGGGGAAAAAACGGGAGCGTACAGCAGCGTGCGGCCGGTTGGGGCGGTATGCCTGCGGCAGGACTGCCGCGATGATGGATCGGCCCGCAGAAACGGACGCGTGAAGGACAGGGCCGACCGCCTGCGGCAAAGCCGTTTGCCAGCAGCGCACCTGGCGCGGCGATGCATGCCCGCACAGACAAAGCGCGGGCACAGTGTGCGGGCAGCGCTGCCTTTCAAAAATAACAGCAATACGGTCTGGCGTTCAAAAAACGCCGGGCCGTATTGCTGTTTGCCGAAAAAACGGGCGGCGGGCCCGCCATGGGGCCGCCGCAAAAACAGTTATTGGGTCTGCTGCGAGCTTTTGTTCTGCGCCGGGTGCGCCCGCAGGCTGGCAATGGCGTCGCGCGTGGCCTCGTTGTCCGGCAGCTGCGGCAGCTTGCGGGCGATCAGCGCCTTGATGGGAATGCCCTGTTCGCTGAACATCTGCTCGTGCTCGGTGCGCAGGTTCCATTCCGGCTCCTGCGCGTGCAGATCCCGCGTCTGCCAGAGGATCTCGAAGCCTGCGTCGGGAAAATACTGCAGGCTGGCGTCAAACAGGTCGTCGTCATCCGTCTTGAACCAGATCTCGCCGCCGTCGGCCAGAAACTGCCGGTACAGCAGCAGCTGGCGCGGGTGCGTCAGCCGCCGCTTGTTGTGATATTCCTTTGGCCACGGGTTGCAGAAGTTGATGAAAATGCGCCCCACGGCATCGTTTTCATCCAGCAGCCGCTCGATCAGGCAGATCTCCTGCGCAATCAGCTTGACGTTTTCCACCGGGCGGCCCTCTGCGGCAAACGCGGCCTCTACCCGGCGTTTGGCCAGCGCCAGCACCTCGCTTTTGATATCCACCGCCAGAAAATTGGCCTGTGGCCACCGCAGGGCCGCCTGTGCGACAAAGCCGCCCTTGCCGCAGCCCAGCTCCAGCCAAAGCGGGGCCTCCGGCCGCGCAAACTGCTGCCGCCAGCGGCCGCGGTACTGCGTGGGGTCGTTGGAATATTCGTCATAGCAAAACGGGCAGGCGGCCAGCTCCGGCCGGGCCCAGGGTTTGCGCCGCATTCTCATGGTGATACCTATCCTTTGCTGTGTGGTGATGCATCTGCATACGATTCTTTGCCCGGCAGGCGCCGTTTTGCCGGGCGTTTTTTCAAAGGGAGAGGGCGTGCGCCCGTACGCTGCGAAAGCGGTTTTGGGGCGCGCGGCCTTGCCTGCCGGGGGCGCGCGGATGCTTTTTCAAGCGGCGCACGCTACCCGCCCCTCCTGCCTGCGCGCGGCGGCAGTGCGTTTGCGGCGGCCTTGCGCCGTCAGCGGCCGGCACGGAAACGGGCCAGCAGCCTGCTCAGGCGCGGCAGGTCAATGGGCTTTGTCAAGTAGGCATCCATGCCGCCCTCCAGCGCCTTTTTCCGGTCTTCTTCAAAGGCGTTGGCCGTCATGGCAATAATGGGCACCGCTGCGGCATCCGGCCGGGCCAGCGCCCGAATGGCCTGCGCCGCCTGCATGCCGTCCATTACCGGCATCATGATATCTATCAGCACGGCGTCAATGCTGCCCGGCTCGGAGACCGCAAACAGCTCGACGGCCTCGCGGCCGTTTTCGGCCGTCAGCACCTGCGCACCGGCATCCAGCAGCATATAGCAGGCGATCTCCCGGTTCAGCTCGTTGTCCTCTACCACCAGCACCCGCATGCCGGAAATATCGGCCGGGGCGTCGGCATCCGGCTGCTGGGGCGCGGCCGTGTCCAGCGCAAAGGGCAGCTCCAGTGTAAACGTGGTGCCGACATTCTGCTCGCTTTCCACCTGAATGGTGCCGTTCAGGGCGCGCACCAGCCCCTCCACAATGGACATCCCCAGCCCGGTGCCCTGATAAACGGTGCGGACGTTGTCGTTTTCCTGCGTGAACGGCTTGTACAGCGAACGCTGCAAAAACTCGCGGCTCATGCCGATGCCGGTATCTTTGACCAGAAAACGGTATACGGTTTTTTCCGGTGTGCCGGGCAGCTCCTGCACAAACACATCCACACTGCCGTTCGGGCGGTTATATTTCAGGGCGTTGCTGGTCAGGTTGAGCAGAATGCGCCGCAGGTACAGCGGGCTGCCCTGCAGCCGGGTGTGCCGCACCTCGTCGGTGTGCACGGCAAAGCGAATGCCGCGCTCCGCGGCCTGCCCGGCCTCCATATCCTCAATGCTTTTCAGCTCGGCCAGCAGGTCAAAGGGGCACACCTCCCTGCGCATATGGCCGTACTCCAGCTCGCTCATATCCAGCACGTCGTTCAGCAGCGACAGCAGGTGTCCCGATGCTACGCTGATCTTATCCAGGCATTCATCCACGATCTGCGGGTCATCCTTGTTGGCGCGGATGCGCTCGACCATGCCCATGATGCCGTTCATCGGCGTACGGATATCGTGGCTCATGTGCGACAGAAACGTGCTTTTGGACTGATTGGCCCGGATGGCCTCCTCATTGGAGAGCTTCAGCTGACGCTGGTATTCCAGCAGCGACTGTATGTATTCGCTCTGCTGTTTGTCCGCCACCTGAAACACCGTGCAGACATACATCACCACCAGAATGGCGAAAAAGAAGGTGATGTAAAACATCCGGTCGTTCTGCAGTACATAGGTCAGAGAACGGTTTTTGGTAAAATTCGTGATCCATTTTTTCTGCAGGCGGCCAATGGTGCCGTCGCGCGACATGGCCTGCAGTGTGTCGTTCAGTTGGTCGCGCAGCTGCGGCTGGGCATCGTCCACGGCCAGCGCCGGGTAGCTTTTGGCAATGGAAAGGCTGGGCTGCAGGTGCATATTGTCGCGGTCGATCAGCTTGGAGGCGACGGCCTCGTAACAAATGCCGAAATCGGCCTCCCCGTTTTCCACCGCCTGCAGAATTTCGGTGTTGGTGTTATATTCCACATATTCACACTGCAGGTCGTAGGTGGCCGCAATGACCGAGCGCGCCATCAGCGCTACCCGCTTGCCCGCCAGCGCCGCCGCGCTGTCAATGGTTTCCCTGCCGTACACGCGCAGATCATCCGAGCAGATGGGAATGGTGCGCAGCGTGCCCTGCATGTTGGAGAAGATCTCCAGCCCCAGCAGCACATCCACCTCGCCGTTTTCCAGCATGGCGCGGCACTGCAGCCATTCGCCGGTTTCAAAAACCGGCCGCATGCCAAGGCGGTTGGCCGCCTCAGTCATGATCTCGATATACAGGCCCGACAGCACGCCGCTCTGATTGTAGTAGGAGTTGGGGCAAAAATCATAGTCGGTCGCGATGCGCAGCACCGGGGCATCCGGGTCGGCCGCGGTGGGCTGAATTTCCACAACGGGGTCGGCCGAAAACACCCCCATACGCACCAGCGTGAACAGAATGGGGACGATCAGCGCAATGCACACCAACAGCACCAGCAGGCGTGTATAGGCAATATGGCTCAGCTTTCTGTCGGTGTCCGGCTTTTTCATGGCGTTTCCTCTTCGGCGGCCGACCGGCGGCTCTGCACGGCCCGGCGCGCCCGGCTTGTACAATTTATCAGTTAACATTTATTATACAGCAGATGCCCATTGCCCGGCAACAGTTTTTTGCGGCAAATGCCCCTTGAAAGGGAAAAAGCGTCCGGTCGGCCGGCCGGGCGCTTTCAAGGGAGAGGAGGGACGCCTTGCACGGCGTCCCGGCAGAGGGCGGCGAGTCTTGACAGGGCTGCCCGGTTATGCTATTGTTGAAAACAGGCAGAGCATCCGGCTCTGCAGCGCTGAAAACAAAAGGAGCTTATGGAATGAAACGGTCTTGTGAATGGGAGAGTGTGCGCTGAACCGGGAGGTTTGCGCCGCATTTTTGGGGTTGCGCCTCCCGCGTGGTCGCATATCTGCATCATTCTGGAGGAAAACAACCATGAACCGCGAAAACAAACGGAAAGCATTTGAAAAAGGGTATTACAAAACACACGCCTGTCGGGAAACGTTCACCTGCAAAAGCTGCGGGCGCACGGTCGTTCCGGAGGGGGCGGGCAGCACCCACCGTAACCACTGCCCAAACTGCCTGTGCAGCCTGCATGTGGACGAAACGCCCGGCGACCGGGCCGCAGCTTGCGGCGGCCTGATGGAGCCTGTGGCCGTCTGGGTGCGAAAGAACGGCGAATGGGCCATTGTCCATCGCTGCAAGCGCTGCGGCAGGCTGGTCTCCAACCGGGTGGCCGCAGACGACAACCCAATGAAGCTGATGTCCATCGCACTAAAGCCGCTTTGCGAACCGCCTTTCCCGCTTGACCGCATCCGCGAGATGACGGCGCTGATGGGCGGCGACGGAACCATGGAGTAATCAAAAAACAAACCCAAAAGCAGGGCCCGGGCCTTTTCGTGTGAAAAGCGCCCGGGCCCTGTTGCTGTCATGTGCCTTTCCGTACCGAAAAAGTCGACGCTGCACTGCCGATGGCACCGTGGGAACGGTCAGCGGAGCTATTGGCGCGGCGTGCCCGCGCAGGGGGCTTCAGCGCTTTTTAAAGGTGAGTACAAGCCCGATGGCGGTGCCAAGCAGAACGAACGGGGCCAGCCGCACAAATAGAAATTCAAAGCCGTGCAGCAGCGTGCCTGCGGCGGCAAGCTCCGGGTCGCTGAAATCCCACGTCAGATAGCCGCTGCCCATAGCAGCCAGGGCCAGAAAAATTGCCGCGATCAGCACGCACAGAAAAATCAGCAGGCAGCGAACGGCGCGCAGTCTGTTCTTGCTTTTTTGTGCAAGCCGGAGATTGACAGCCTCCAGCTTTTTGGAAAGGCTGCCGACGGTTTCTTCCTCCGGGCGCTTCTCCGGTATCGTTTCGCCCAGCAGGGTGCTGACAGAGGTATCCAGCGCCTCTGCCAGCGAAAGCAGCAGCTCGGCATCCGGAACGGATAACCCCTTTTCCCATTTGGATACCGTCTGCCTTACCACATGAAGCTTTTCTGCCAGCGCCTCCTGCGAAAGTCCCTTTGCTTTTCGCAGGCTGTGAATGTTTTCCTTTAACATGGGCCCCAGCCTCCTTTGCTTTGATACTGCTATAAAACACCAAAACGGCCGTTGCTGCAAGCAATGCAAAGGAACATCCGTCATTCTGGCGGGTACCTTGGCAAATAGGGGAAGGCTTTTCCTGCCTGAAAAAGCGGAAAGCACGCAAGCGTTTGACTGTGACCGCAGCGATGCTTTGCAGAGCAAAGCCGCTTTTTCAGGGCAGGCTGCCGTTGCAGACAAAAGAAAACACCGTTGATTTTGTTGCATCAGCGGTGTTTTCTTTGCGAAAGTGCAGCCAAACCAGAAAAGTTCGTCTGCGTTCTGTATGGTGGGCCATCAGGGATTTGAACCCCGGACCAGCCGGTTATGAGCCGGCAGCTCTAACCACTGAGCTAATGGCCCCTGCAGCGGGCAGCGCCCGGCTGACGGCAGCCAATGGGCCTGCCGTATACCTGTATAGCATACCGAAAAAACCGGCTTTTGTCAAGCGCTGCAGGCCGGTTTGCTGCGGCGGGAATTGCAGCAGGCAGATATTGCCGCAGCAGGGGCAATGGTGCGGCAGGCGGTAGCAGCAGGCATGGTTGGCCGCACCGCATGGCCCGCAGTCGGCAGTGGCGTGCGGGCAGCGCGAAAAGCCGCACCCTGTGCCTGTATGCGCGCCGGAGGCTGTGCAGCGTTTTCGGCCGGGCGCGCGGCAGCGCATATCGGCCCGCGTTCAAAAAATGCGGACAGAAAAGCGTCGGCGGGTCACCCCGCCGACGCCTTTTGAAAATACGGTCTCTTTTGGCACAAAGAGCTGCTTAGCCCAACGGCAGCAGCAGGCCGCCGTCACACAGGATGATCTGGCCCTGCGTATAGCGGCAGGCATCCGACGCCAGGAAGATCAGCGCGCCGTTGAGGTCATCCACAGTGCCCAGACGATGCTGCGGTACCTTGGCGGACATACGGGCAACGTGCTCCGGCGTGGAGTTCTCGCCCATGCCCAGCATGATCTGGCCGGGGGCGATGCCGTTGACATAGACGCCGTACTGCGCCCAGGCCATGGCCTGGCACTGGGTCATCATCGTCGCGGCGGCCTTGGAGATGGAGTAGGTCGGGGCAACGGCGGAAGCGCGGTAGCCGCTGACGGAGCAGATGTTGATGATGTTGCCGCCGTGCTCTTTCATCCAGCTTTTGAAAACCTCCTGCGCCAGGAAGAACGGGCCCTTGACGTTGGCGTTCAGCACGCGGTCATAGGCTTCGGGCGTGAGGTCGACGGCCGGGGTGTAGTCGATCAGAGCGGCATTGTTGACCAGAATATCCAGCTTGCCGAACTGGGCGAGAATTTTCGCCACAACGTCTTTCACCACGTCCATTTTGGTAACATCCAGATACATCGGCACGATGGTGCGGCCGGTGGCCTCGTGAATCTCCTTGGCGACTTCCTCCAGCTTTTCCAGACGGCGGGCGGCAACGACAACGTCGGCGCCGGCTTCCGCCAGGCCGCGGGCCATATCGACGCCCAGACCCTGAGAAGCGCCGGTGACCAGGGCGACTTTTCCGGTAAGATCAAACGATACCATACTTTTTTCCTCCTGCTTTTTCAAAATGCTTATTTCAGTACGCGAACAGCGTGGAACGCCTCGTGAACGGCGTCAATGACCTTGCGCGGCTTGACGGCGTCGCCGACGGTGCGCACGTTGTTCACATCGTTCCAGATCTCGTCCTCCAAAGCGTTGTTGGAGCGGTAACCCACCGACATGACCACGGCCGAGCACGGGATCTCGTGCGTTTCGCCATCCTTTTCATAGGTGACGCCGGTCGCGGTGACGCCCGTCACACGGCCGGAGCAGATGATCTCCACCTTGCTTTCGGCCAGATGGTCGCGCAGCGACTGGTCGTTGGTGCCAAAGTGCGAAACGGTCTTGAGAATGCCGTCCAGCGCCTCGATCATGGTGACCTTGCCGCCGTTTGCGCGGCCGTCCAGATGCAGGGCGACCTCGCAGCCTACCAGACCGCCGCCGATGACAACAACATCGCCCTCGGGCAGGCTGTCAGCCAGCAGCAGCTCGTTGCTGGTATAGACCGAAACGGCGCTGCCGTCGGCCTTGGGCAGACGAATGACGATGGGATCAGAGCCGGTCGCCAGAATGACATCCTGAATGCCTGTGGCAAGGATATCCTCCCTGGTGGCCGTCTTGTTCAGCACAATGCTGACACCGGCGTTCTGTACCCGGTAGATCAGGTTTTCCAGATAGGTCTTGACATCCGCCTTGAACGCAGGTGCACCTGCGGCGGCAAGGTTGCCGCCAAGGTAGCCGTTGCGCTCCCACAGGGTGACCGCAATGCCGCGGTGACGCGCCTCCAACGCCGCAGCAAGCCCGGCAGGGCCGCCGCCGACGACCAGCAGCTGCTTTGTCTTTTCGGCAGGGATGAACGGATAGTCCAGCTCGTGCCCGCTCAGAGGGTTGACGGCGCAGGGGCGATGCTTGCCCATGACGGCCATCAGCATGCACTCGTTGCAGCCGATGCAGTAGTTGATCTCCTTCCAGCGGTTCTCCTTGACCTTGGTCGGCCAGTCGGGGTCGGCCAGCATCTGGTGGCCCAGCGCAATGACATCCAGCGCGCCCTCTTCAATGACGCTTTCGGCCACGGCGGGATCGTTGAGCTTGCCCTGCCCCATCAGCGGGATCTTGACGGCCGCGCGGATCTTGCGGATAACGTCCAGCTCCATGCCCTTTTCTTCGTAAACGGACGGAATCTGACAGTAGTAGCGCTCATAGCAGCCGGTGTCGATGTGCAGCGCGTCAACGCCCTCTCTCTCGAGAATCCTGCACATTTCGACGCCTTCCTCAATGGTGCGGTAACCGGGCTTGGGAATGCGGTGGTCGACGGTGACCTTGGCCGTTACGGGAAAGTCGGCGCCGCAGGTCTTTTTGACCTCGTGCAGGCACTCGACGACAAAGCGCATACGGTTTTCCAGGCTGCCGCCGTACTCGTCGGTGCGGTGGTTCCAGGCGCTGGTCATGAACTGGTCAAACAGATAGCCGCCGTACGCGTGCATTTCAATGCCGTCTACGCCCGCCTTTTTCAGCATCAGCGCAGCTGCGCCGCAGGCCTTGACGACCTCGTGGATCTGCTCGACGGTGAACGGCCGGGTACATACCGCCGGGTTGTTCCGCAGCGGAATTTCACTGGGGCCGTAGGGCGCGGTCTCCAGACGGTCGGCATAGGCGACGCGGCCAAGGCCGACGGTCAGCTGGCTGATGACCTTTGCGCCGTAGGCGTGGCAGGAATCGACCAGCTGGCCATACTGGGCAACCTCAAAGAAGCTGTCCATCGCCCAGGTCGGGCGGCCCTCGTACTTCTGCGTGCACATGGCGCAGCCGACCATGATCAGACCGGCACCGCCCTCGGCCACGCGGCGGTAAAATTCGATGTTGCGTTCGCTGACAAAGCCGTCAATGTCGGTCTTCATGCCCATGGGCGCGATGGCAATGTGGTTTTTCAGCTTGACATTGCCGTAAACGGTTCTTTCAAAAAGCTTCATCATACAACCAGATCCTTCTTTGCTTGAATGGTGCGCTCAGCCTCGGGCCGGGCGTTTTTTTCTTTGCGGCCCCGCAGCGGGACAAGCACGCAAACCGGAATGACGATAAGCGGAATGGCCAGATAGCCCAGCATGGAATAGCCCTTGCTGATGATGGTCTGCAGCCCAACGCGCGAGATGACGATGCAGCAGGCAAAGTACACCACGCCGATGAGCGCACCGCTGACATAGCTGTTGCCCAGCGTGCCCTTTTGGGGCAGAAGCGGGCGGATGCGCGAAACGACTGCGTGCAGCTGCGGCGCGCCGCTGGACAGCAGCGCCAGAAACATCGTTACCGAGTAGACTGCCGGCAGCCACGGTGCGCTTTCCACAAGGTAGGTGTTGACGATTGCCAGCACCGGAACGGACTCCTGCAGCGCCTCCGGGCAGTACGGCAGCAGCAGCAGTGTGCTGAGCAGGAACGCGCCGCTGTTTAGCACAAAGCTGCACACGCCGATGGCGGCCGAATGACGCGGCTTGCTCACGTTCTGCTCCACGGCGCTGAGGGTCAGCGCGTTGCAGGCGTTGGAAAGGCCGAGCGCGACAGCGCCGCGGACGCCTGCGCCGAGCCGGGCACCCTCAGGAATGGCGAAGGTCGAGAGAATTTCGGCCATGCGGTCGCCGCGGTAAAAAACGGCCAACAGCGACAGCAGCACCATCCCCACGATCATCACGACGGACATCAGCGTTGACGAGGCCCGCACGAGCCTGTCGCCCCAAAGCACCAGAATGATGCTGATGGCCGCGACCAGGATGGAGC
>CAKTAM010000062.1 GCA_934527255.1 uncultured Oscillospiraceae bacterium
GATACTGTGCGAGCTGAACCGGGAATTTCCCACATGGCTGACCATTTGGCCGAGAGAAAGGCTGGATAAGCTGTTCAGTACCAAAACGGTCAAAACAGGCAACGAGGCCTTTGACAAACGCTTCAATCTGAGCAGCGACGATGAAGCAGCAGCCCTTCGAATCCTGACCCCCGACCGGATGGAGCGGATCCTGGCGCTGGTGGATTCCTCCTTCGGCAAATTCGCCGTAAACCTCAACCACGATGGCAGGCTGTATCTTGCCGTTCACAGCGGACGCGGCTTTTTTGATATCGGCAAGGGTCGGGAAATGCCGGGGCAGCTGCACCGGCGCTTCACCCATGAGCTGCGATGGTTTACGGATATGATCGACGCATTTCGCGGCGCGTAAAGGAGGTGGGCAATATGCCTCTTTGGCTTGCTGTTGTACTGCTGGTGCTGTCGCTGCTGGGGATCGTCCTCTCCCACCGTTACTTGCGGAAACCGGTTCAAATCGTCTGTATCATTCTCTGTACCCTGCTGGCATTGGCAAGCGCCGCATATATCGGACTGACCATTTTGTTTGTGGATGCCGTGCGGAACCAACCGCCGGTATCGTAAAAGGTCGAATTGGCTCCTTATCACTGTTAAGCCAGGTTTTCCGGGGTTTTTATACACCAACCGGCTGATATGCTTTGCCCTGATTGGGTCAAAAGAGAACCTGTTTTACCCTATTTTTAGTGGTCAAATAGTGGGCAGCCAGCAAAAAATGGGGCCAAGAAACAGCCTTAGTGGTTAAAAAGCAGGACAACCGGAGAACAATTTCGGGGGTATTTTTGAGGGCGATTTTGGCGCTTGCAGACACCGGATTTTTTGCCGGAGCATTTGGCATAGGCCGACCAGGCCCGAACACTGAAACACATCTTTGATGACTGACGCGCAGCAGCAAACAACATTGCCGCCTTTCTTCTGTTCGTACAGACAGGGGCGGTTTTGTGCAAAACGATCCTGACGCCGCTGAGCAGTCAACGGGCTGAACCGCAGCGTGCGGGTATTTTTCTGCCTCTGCGGCAGCGGTCAAATGATGGGAGGCTGAACCGCTATGATTTATTATACCGCCGATACGCATTTTGGCCATGCCAATATCGTAAAGATGTGCGAGCGGCCATATCCCGATGTAGAGACCATGAATGAAGCGATGATCGCAGCATGGAATGCGCGTGTGTACGGAAATGACACCGTGTATATCATCGGAGATATGTTCTTCCGCTGTGCCGACCCGGAGAACACTTGAAAGCGCCTGAAGGGCAAAAAGCGGCTGATCGTGGGCAACCACGACGGCTCCTGGATGGAAAAGGTCGATTTGAGCCATTATTTTCTCAGCACAGACCGTTTTCTGGAAGTTTCGGATGGCGTGCATGGCCTGACGCTTTGTCATTATCCGATGCTGACATGGAAGCATGCCGAGCGCTCCTACATGATCCACGGTCATATTCATGCGGATACCTCGGCGGATTTCTGGCCGCTGCTTCAGCGCCGCGCGAATGTATTGAATGCCGGTGTGGATGTGAACGGCTACCGCCCCGTCACCTTTGATGAGCTTGCAGAGAATAACCGCAGGTTCAAGGCTGCACACACGGGGTAACACAGCAACTGGATCAGCAGACGTATCCCCATTTGGCTTATCATACCGGGCAAATTGGGCCAACCACCGCGCTGCTGCCTGATCGCCGAGCGGTTCCTCTTTGCGGGCCGGTCAGCCTATCTCCCCTCAATGCGGCGGTTTGGAACGCAATACCGGGCTTCCGCTGCTGCGGCAGGGCTTTCGCCCAGAGGAAAAGGATGCCATAACGTGCTGTACTTCTGCTTTGCATTTCTGCCGCAAGCCCCAAAAGCACGGGCTGCCGCCGTTCCCCAGCCGCGCCGTGATATTTTGCAGCCACGGTGGGGCGCGACCCTGTGTACAGTCAGCTTGCCTTTTTTGCCGCAAACGGCTACAATAAAGGCACTTCCCTATTTTTTGTACCTCAAAAGGAGCCTTCCATATGCAGGATACCATTGCCGCTTTGTTTTCGCCGCAGTGGCGCGCGCCAGCGCTGTGGTGTGCCGCCGCCCTGACCGTCGGCCTGTTCTGGCTGCTGGGCCGGGCCTGCCGCCGCTTTTTTGCCCCGGCGCTTGCCCGACTGCTGAGCCGCCGCGGCCGCGGCCTGCCCGCCGTACTGGCCGACAGCTTTGCCGCCCCGGCCGTCTGGTGGCTTTTTCTGTTGGGGCTGCGGCTTGCCGCCGAGCTGGCCCCGGTCGGCGCCGCTGTGCCCGCCTTTTTTCACCGTTTTTTCCGTCTTGGCTGCATTGTACTGCTGGGCTGGGGGCTGACGGCACGCGGCGAGCTGAGCGTTTATCTGCTACGCAACGTCTGCAAACGCCTGGATGTCAGCAGCGGACGCTCGGTCGTCAGCTTTCTGTCATCGCTGTTCAAGGGCGTGGTATGGGCCCTTGTGGTGGTCATCGGCCTCAGCGAGCTGGGGTATGACGTCAACGGTCTGGTCGCCGGGCTGGGGCTGGGCGGTCTGACCGTCGCCCTTGCCGCGCAGGATTCGGCCGCCAACTTTTTTGCCGGGCTGGTGCTGCTGTTTGAGCGCCCGTTTGAGGTGGGCGACTATATCACCTACGGCGAGCTTTCCGGCACGGTGGAGACCATTGATTTTCGCGCCACCCGGCTGCGCACCATGGCCGACACGGTTATCACCGTGCCCAACAGCACGCTGTGCGCCCAGCCCATCACCAACTGGACGCGCATGCGCAGCCGTCTGGTGCGCTTTACCGTCGGCCTGCGGTACGATACCGCCCCGCAGACCGTGGAGCGCATTCTTGCCGAAATCGCCGATATGCTGCGCCAAAACAAAGCCATTCTGCCCAAGACGGTTCATGTCAACCTGGAAAAGTTCGGCGACAGCTCGCTGGATATTCTGGTGCGCTACTGCATCGGCGAGCCGGATTTTGAACACCAGTTTGTGGTCAATCAGGAAGTGAACCTGGCCATTCTGCGCATCGTACACGACTGCGGCAGCGACTTTGCCTTTCCCAGCCGCAGCCTGTATGTCGAGCCTGCCGCCCCGCCGATGCAGGCAGACAGCGGCGAATAAGCCCGCCCGGCCGCCAGGAAAACGTACCAACCTGCTGCGGCCGCCTGCAGCGCTGCCTCCGGGCGTTTGAGGCAGCCTTGTCTGCGGCCCGCTCGCTGCGTTTTTTCCATGGAAACGGAAGCTTTTGATTTTACCGGGCTTCCGGCCTCGCAGCTTTTCCGATACCTCATTGCACCCGCGGGCGGCTTTACCGGCGACCTGCTCTGCCGCCTGGCATGCCCCCAGAACACCCGAAACCGCAGCCTTTACCCGTTTCCCTTTGCCAAAACGGGGCCTCTCCATCCCAAAAGGACAGAGAAGCCCCGTTTTTTATTTCACGGCAAAATCGGCCGCTTTTCCCGTCGCCGCCTTACGCCGACAGGCCAAAGCGCTGCGCCACGGCCGCCGCCAGCCCGGCAGCGTAGCTGTCCGGGGCGTTCAGCAGACGCTGCAGGTCGGCATCGCTGGTCAGATAACCCAGCTCGCACAGATAAGTCTCCACCCCGACGGCGCTGTCACGGTAGCGGTTTTCGCCGTAATGCGGGTGCCGCCCGTCGATGTAGGCCCCGGTCACACGGCCGCCCGTCTCGCGGATGATGTAATAGTAATTGGTACCGACCGGCTGGCGGTACGGCTCAAAGCCGCGGGCCTCGCCCTCGGCGGCGAGCTCGTCAACATCGGCCTGCGTAAAGGTGCGGCAGTAGACGCCGTCGCCCACGCGGTAGGCATCCATGGGTGACAGAACTGACCCCACCTGCTGCGCCAGCGTGGCGGCCAGACGGGCGGCAAAGCTGTAATCCATGTGGGCGGCGGCATACACCTGCACACCGCCCTGCGCCAGCGCGCCGTCATAGCTGTTCAGGTGCAGCGACAGGCACAGCTTTGCCCCGCTGCCGCCAATGACGTTGACCCGGCCGTCCTCGTCATACATGGTGTAGGCCATCATGGTGTTGGGGTCCTCTGTGCCGTCGCGCGTCATGCAGACCTTCAGCCCCAGCGCCTGCAGCTGCTTCCGGGTGCGCAGGGCAATGTCCAGCACCACATCCGCCTCGTGAACGCCCCCGCTGACGCTGCCCGCATCGGTGCCGCCGTGCCCGGCGTCGATCACCACATCATACACATTCTCCGGCAGCGCTGCCGCCGCGCACTGCAGCAGCAGGCCATCCGTCTCTGCGCCGTCGTGCTTCACCGATGCCTGCTGCAATTGAATCAGACGGTTTCCCTCCGGCCGCGTAACGGTATAGTAGGCAAACGGCAGGTCGCCGACGACGCTTTCCGCCGCCTGCAGCAGATAGTACTGCACGGCCGTCTCGCCCTGTGCCTGCACCAGCAGGCAGCCGCCGCCCTCAGCCAGCGTCTCCAGCTCCAGCCCGCCGTTGATCTGCTCCGACAGGGTGAACGACACGCCCTCCGATGTCTGCGTCATCTGCAGCGGCCAGGCGGTCTCCTCCCCCGCCGCCGTGCGCAGCACCAGCTGCAGGCCCTGCGGCACGACTGCCATCTGCGGCAGCGCCCCCTCCAGCCCCAGGTGCGTACCATAGATCCATGCCTGCGTCAGCAGAGCCGTTCCCTCCACGGGGCCGGTCAGCTTCATTGCGGCCGTGTCACCCTGCTGGGCCAGCGCAGGCTGGTCTGGCTGCGAGGGCGCGTGCATACCGGGCATCCATTTGGCGGCGGCCGCCACCATGGCCACCGCCAGCAGGCACAGTATAAACCGTCGAAAAGGACGCCGCCTGCGGCGGCGGGACGAACGGGCCGTTCTGGACATGAAGCTTTCCTCTTTTCCAAAAGAATACTGGAATTTTACCGGGCAATGTGGTAGTATGATAGCAATACCGCCGCTGACCCCGGCCGGGTTCCGTTACAGCATATATACCATATTCCCGTACGGAATGCAACCCGCCCCGTACTTTTTTCGCCCCCCCTGCGCCCGACAAAAACGCCTCTTACTGCCGCGCGCTGGCCCGGCTTGGAGGGCCGCGCCGCCCGCACGGCGGCAAACTTTTACAAATTGTTCACGGCCGCTTTTTCGGCGGTTCAAAGAGAAGCGCTATAATAGGGAAAACCTTGGAAAATGAAAAGAGGGGTTTCGCATGAAGAACAGCGAAATTGACTGGGGTTATCTGATGGGCCGCCTGATGGTGGACACCGCGCACTATGACGCCCCGGGCGCCTTTGCCGTGGATGAAAACGGCTGTCTGGTGGAAGACTGTTGGGATGATGAGGAAGACGGCAGCTGGCAGGCCAACGCCGTTTATCCGCTGTGCGGCGACCCCGCGCAGGCAGATGATGCGCAGGAGCTTTTGCTGTAAGCCCGCAGCCGGGCCGCAGAAAAAGGAGGAGCAACATGTTTATTGACAGATGGTATATCATTCTGGTCGTACCTGCCCTGCTGCTGGGCCTGTACGCCCAAAGCAGGGTCAATTCGACCTTTCGCCGGTATGCCCGGGTGCAGAACATGCGCGGGCTGACCGGCGCGCAGGCCGCGCGGCAGATCCTGGATTCCTACGGGCTGCAGCAGGTGCGCGTGGAGGCGGTGGCCGGTGAACTGACCGACCATTACGACCCGCGTGCGGGCGCGGTGTTTTTGAGCCAGTCGGTGTACGGCAGCGCCTCGGTCGCCGCCGTCGGCGTGGCGGCCCACGAGACCGGGCACGCCATTCAGCACGCTGAACGCTATGCCCCGCTGCAGGTACGCAGCGCCATCATTCCCGTCACTCAGCTGGGCAGCACCCTTTCGCCGGTGCTCATCTGCCTTGGGCTGCTGTTCAGCTGGGCCCCGCTGGTACAGGCGGGCATTCTGCTGTTTGCACTGGTGGCGGTTTTTCAGCTGGTGACGCTGCCGGTAGAATACAACGCCAGCCACCGCGCCCTTGCCATTCTGGACGGGTGCGGCATGCTGACCGGCGACGAACTGGACGGTGCATGCCGCGTTTTGAACGCCGCCGCGCTGACCTATGTGGCCGCACTGGTCACCACGCTGGCGCAGCTGCTGCGGCTGATACTGCTGTTTGGCAACCGCCGCAACGATTGAGCGTTTCAGAAAAAAGCAGGCCGTATTCCGTGGGGGCGGTTCGCCCTTTTCGGAATACGGCCTGCTTTTGTTCTTTACTGCGAAGCACCGTCAGCACTTCCCGCTGCCGGGTATCCGCCGGGCTGTCTGCGGCGGGGCTTTTTTACCGGCTGCAAAAACGACGGCAGCTCTGCCAGCAGCACACCGGCCAACAGCAGCGCCGCCAGCCCGCGCGGCGTACGCGCCCACGCCAGCACCGCGCCAAGGCAGCCAACGCGCAGCCGTACCCGGCCCAGCAGCTGCCCCGAGGTCACCCCGGCCGCCCGCACCGCCGTAGCCCCGGCGTTGCCCAGCGTATAGGAACGCCCACCGGCCAGCATCACCCGGCCCAGCAGCACGCCGCCGTCATCGCGGTAGGCGACCAGCTCGCCCGCCGCATACGGTTCGCCTGCCTGTAGAAAAAGCAGATCGCCCCGGTTCAACAGCGGCTGCATGGCATCATCCGATACCGTGCACACCGTCCAGCCGCCCAGCACCGGGCAATCCGTATCCTGCAGGCGGCCCGCCGCCTGCAGGCACACCGCAGGCAGCAGCAATGCCAGCAGCACCAGCACGCACAGCCCGTTGAGCAGCGCCGCCACGCGGCGGATCACCATGGCCGATCTTTTCACAGGCAAACCTCCTTGCCGCAGCCGCCCGGTTCGGCAGCCGCACTCATTTTTCCGATGGGGTCTCAAACAGATCGGTGCAGACCTCATCCAGACAATACGGCGTGCGCAGCCACGGCTCGCGGTGCAGCCAGCGGCCGTTGGTAAAATCCGGAAAAGCGACGGGGGCGCTGCCCTGCGCAATCGACTGCTCCGACAGCACCGTCACCGCCATCCACGCCGCCGCGTCATACACATCGGTCGGGCAGGCCGTTCCGGCCAGCATGCTTTCCACAAAGGCACGCAGAACCAGCCAGTCCATGCCGCCGTGGCCGCCCTTGACGCCCTCCTGCTCAAACCGCTTCCACAGCGGGTGCTTATATTTTTCGTAATAGGGGGCAAAATCCTCCGGCGTATGGGCCCAGCTTTCCCCGCCGCCGTGGCCGTCAAAGAAAATGCGGCCGCCGTCCTCCATCCACATACCGCGGGTGCCGCGCACACTGCCGAACCGGCTGTAATAGCGCGGCAGTGTGGTGTCATGCGTCAACAGGATGGTCTCGCCTCCGGCGCAGCGGATCATGGTCTGCACGATGTCGCCCTCGGCCCAGTCGGCGCCGGTCATATCGTAGTCTGCGCCCTTTTCGCGCTGGAGATAATCGTTCAGGCCGCGCGCCTTGCTGGCCATGGAGACCAGCGACACCATACGGTTGCCGCGGTTGATGCCAAGATATTTGGCCATGGGGCCAATGGCATGGCCGGGGTACAGCTCGCCGTTGCGGTGACGGTAATTGTCAAAGCGATAGTGGCGGTTCTCCCGCCCAAACGACACCTCGTCGCGCAGGTCATGGCCATAGCCGCCCTCCACATGAACGATCTCGCCGAACAGCCCCTGGCGGATCATGTTCAGCACGGCCATTTCATTGCGGTCATAGCAGCAGTTTTCCAGTGCCATACAGGGCACACCGGTCTCCTCGCTGGCACGCACCAGTGCCCACAGCTCCTCCAGCGAAGCGCCGCCGCCGCACTCGATGGCGGCATATTTTCCGGCGCGCATGGCCTGCACAGCCACCGCGCAGTGCGCCGCCCAGGAGGTGGAGATCAGCACCCCGTCCACATCCGGCCGCTGCAGCATGGCCGTATGGTCGGTATATGCCGTCGCTGCTTCACCGGTGGTCTTGCGCACCAGCTCGGCCGCCGCCTGCGCCCGGTCGGCATAGGGGTCGCACACGGCGACCACGCGCACATCCTCCATTTCCAACAGCAGCGGCAGCAGGCTCATGCCGCGGCCGCCGCAGCCCGCCACAGCAATGCGGGCCGTCGTTCTGGGGTGATTTTCAAACATCCGTTCCTCTTCCTTTCCAAAAAATGTTGCAAATTGAAAGCTTCTGTTCTATGATAAAGGGCAGTGGGAAAAAACGCAACACCCAAACCGTAAAATCGGATGATTTTTCACATTTTTTGCCGGAACGGCCCACAAGGGCCGCCGGAAAAGGAGGCTTTTTGCATGAATACCGTATCGTTCCGCCGTCATTCTCCCGTGCGCATGGTCGCTCACCGCGGCGTCAGCGGGCTGGAGACCGAAAACACCTGCGCCGCCTTCGTGGCCGCCGGAAACCGCAGCTATTTTGGCGTGGAAACGGATGTACACGTCAGCGCAGACGGCCGGTTCATCATTTTTCACGATGACAACACCCAGCGCGTCGGGCTGGAGGATCATGTGATCGAACAGACCGATGCCGCCGTTCTGCGCGCCATGACCCTGACGGACCGGGACGGCGGCGGCAAGACCCGCAGCGACCTGCGCATTCCGCTTCTGTCCGAGTATGTGCGCATCTGCCGCAAATATGAAAAGACCTGCGTTCTGGAGCTGAAAAACCCGATGACACCGCAGGCCATTGCCGGTATTGTAGAGAATATTCGGGCCGAGGGCTGGCTGGAGCAGGTCATTTTCATCTCGTTCGCACATGAAAACCTGGTGGAGCTGCGCCGTCTGCTGCCGCAGGCCAGGCTGCAGTTTCTGACCGGCGACGCCGCCGATGAGGCCCTGCTGGCCCGTCTGCTGCCGTGGCGGCTGGATCTGGACATCCACTACCCCGCGCTGACGCAGGAGGGGCTGGCTCTGATGCACGCCAACGGCGTAGAGGTCAACTGCTGGACGGTGGACGACCCCGCCGACGCCGAGCGGCTGAGCGGCTGGGGCGTGGATTACATCACCAGCAACATTCTGGAATGACCCTCTGCCAACGGGGAATGCGGCGGCCCGTCGGCTTTTTCACGCCTTGCCGCAGAAAGGCGGATACCATGAACGACACCACACAAAGGCTGTGCGAACAGCTGCAGGCCCTGCTGGATGCCGGGGTGGACAGAATGATCTGGAGCAAGCCTGCCGCCCGCCAGCCGGAATGGCGGCGTGCCGAGCTGGTGCGCCGCACCCTGCGCGGCCAGCCCATGTGGCAGCTGGCCCGCTACACACAAAAGCAGGTGTTCCACCAGAATCTTTCCGTGGAGGAAACGCCCGCCGCGGCTGCGCAGCTGGGCGGTGTGTTTTTGCAGCTGAACGCCTTTTCGCCCGATACCGAGTATACGCTGCTGCTCTCCCGCAAGGGGCAGCTGACCGTACGCCGCCACCCGCGCGCTGCCCGGCCGGAGCCTCCTGCTGCCCGGGCTGCCGGGGCTGCTGGGGCCGCCGCCGAAACGCACGACCGGCAAAAGGCTTACCTGCTGCCCGAGGGCACGCCCATTCCGCCGCTGGTGGATATGGGCATCTTTACACCGGACGGCCGCGTGGTCAAGGCACGGTATGACAAATTCCGGCAGATCAACCGGTTTCTGGAGATTATTGACGATGCCTTGAAGGGCAGTGCACCGCGACGCCTGAACGTCATCGACTTCGGGTGCGGAAAATCGTATCTGACCTTTCTTTTGTACCATTATCTGCGTCATGTGCGCGGCATGGAGGTGCAGATGATCGGCCTTGACCTGAAGGCTGATGTGATCGAGCACTGCAGCGAGGCCGCCCGCCGCTATGGCTATGACGGGCTGCGCTTTGAGCTGGGCGACATCAACGGATACCGCGCCCCCTTTGCGGTGGATATGGTCGTCTGCCTGCACGCCTGTGACACCGCCACCGACTATGCCCTGTATAACGCGCTGCAGTGGAACGCCCGCATGATCTTCTGCGTGCCCTGCTGCCAGCACGAGCTGAACGCCCAGCTGAAGCCGCAGTCGCTGACCCTGCTGTCGCGGTACGGCATTGTGCAGGAGCGCTTTGCCGCGCTGGCGACGGATGCCATCCGCGGGCGGCTGCTGGAATACTGCGGGTACAAAACCCAGCTGCTGGAATTCATCGACCTTGCCCACACCCCCAAGAACCTTTTGATCCGGGCGGTGCGCCGCCCACAGCTGGCCGCGCACCGGGAGTTTCCGCCCCGTGCGGACGCTTTGACCGAAGCGCAGAAAAAAGCGCTGGCCGAGGTGCAGGCCCTGCTGCAGGAATTTGCCGTGCAGCCCACCCTGTGCCGCCTGCTGCAGCTGTCGCTGTAAGCCGCACCCCCTGCGCCGTGCCAAATGCGGCGGCACCGCTCCCGTGTTGGCCGCCAAAAAGGTGAACCGCATGTCCCCCCCCGGCGCTTTTCCGTGCCAATGGCCGACGGCAGCGATACCAAAGTGTGTCGGCCCTTCTATCACGAAAAAGACTGCCATAAAGAAGCTTATGCTTTCTTACGGCAGTCTTTTTTTGCGGTGTCTATTGGCAGC
>CAKTAM010000063.1 GCA_934527255.1 uncultured Oscillospiraceae bacterium
GTGTGCCGAAGCTGTTTGCCTTTTATTTCAAAGCGCCTGCCGTTTTTCCCTGTGTTGTCTCTATTTTCTGTGCCGTTATTTCCCGTGCACAACTTTTGGTTGTTGCTCTTGTTTTAGTGTCTTTCTTATATGGAAGTGAGTGACAATGCGGTTTGCATCGAACAAATCCCGCTGCTCTACAGCTTGGCTGACATCCGCAGCAACGGTCCCTTTTTGGGTTTGCGGCACATCTGCCGATCTGATCGCGGAAAAACATGGATGCGTTCTCCACCAATCCACCAAAAACGGCAGCGGAACACTGTCGCCTTTCCGTGCCATTTTACTTAGCCGCTCTGCACCGCTCTCCTGGTCGGAGCATCGCGGCAGCACCGGCAGGCTTCTGCTTTGCTACCGCAAAAAGCGGCTGCAAAGCATTCTCTGTTTTTGCAGCCGCTTTGAAGGCTGCCCGCTTTTCTGCTGTTGGGCTGGGCTGGCGAGCCTTTTTGAAAAAATAGAAAAGCCGACATTCGCAGAATGTCGGCTTTTCCTGTTCTGTGATTTTCCAATAGCACCTTTGGGGCGGCTCATGCGCTTCTGTGCAAAACAAAAAGGCCGCACTGACCGTACCGGACAAGCTGTAAAAGTGCCATCCCGCTGCCAGTTCAAACGGCAGCACTGACCGCAGTCACAGCTGCTATCAATGTCCACCGCAAAGCACAGGCAAGCGCTCAATCGCCATAGGCGCGGTGAAGGAATGCCGGTACGGCCAGCAATAAAGCCAGCAGCGCATAGCCAAGCACCCAACAAAGGTGCACAAGTGCCGTCTGCATATCACCCGACAGCAGCGCGCGCCCATATTCGACCGCATGCGAAAACGGCAGCGCGCGGGCAACAGCCGCAACGCCCGAACCCAACAGATCCAGCGAGAACCATGTGCCGCTGAGCCACGCGCTGAGATTGGTAAGCAGCGCGCCGCAGATGCCGCCCACCTGCCGAACGCTGAGCATGCTGCCCAGCAGCAGGCCAAGAGCAATAAAAAACAATGCCGACGGAATGCAACCAATGACCCAAACGGCCAGCCAGCCTGACAGCGGCAGCCCCAGCGCCCAGGCACACGCCCCGCACACAGCGCACTGCAGCACCGACAGCGGCACAAACGGCACAGCATAGCCCAGCAAAAAATCGACCGGGCGCATCGGCGTCAGCAGCAGCCGCAAAAGAAAAGCCGAGGCCATATCCTGCGAGAGCAGCTGTGCGGAAAACAGGCTGACAAACGACAGGCCGAACACCGCAATGCCCGGCGTCAATGCCGACAGCTCAAACAGCGGCACCGGTACATGACGCTGGATCACCGTCAGCAGCAGTAAAACGGCCACTGGAAACCCCAGCCCAAAACACAGTGTCAGCGGGTCGCGGACAAGCTCGCGCAGGTTTCGGCGCGCAAACACAAGCCATCTCATACGGTTTTCTCCTGCACACAAGCCAAAAAGGCTTCCTCCAGCGTGGCGCAGCCGGTTTGCTGACAAAGCTGCGGCACGCTGCCCGACGCGCACAGCCGACCGTGGGCCAGAATGCCTACATTGTCGGAAAGCGCCTGCGCTTCCTCCAGATAATGCGTTGTCAAAATCACTGTCAGTCTGCCTTTCCATTGGCGGATGAGCGACCACAGCTCGCGGCGGGCCAGCACATCCAGCCCCAGCGTCGGCTCGTCCAACAGCAGCAACCGAGGGGAACCCACCAGCGCCATGGCAATGCTCAGACGACGCTGCCACCCGCCGGAAAGCGTTCCCGCACGCCGTTCCTGCACCTCCTGCAGAGAAAACTGCCGCAGCAGAGCCTGCACCTGCGCCTCCCCCTGTGCCTTCTGCCTGCAGGTCAGCCCGGCGATCAGGCGCAGATTTTCCAGCACGGTCAGGTGACGGGCCACCGAAGTTTCCTGCGGTGAAACGCCGACCATTTGCCGAACGGCCTCCGGCTGGCGAACAACGCTGCTGCCAAACACCAGCGCGTCGCCGTCATCCGGGCGGGTCAGCCCGCAAAGCATACGCAGCGCCGTGGTTTTCCCCGCGCCGTTGACACCAAGCAGAGCAAAAAAGCTGTTTTCCGGAATGGTCAGCTGCAAACGGTCCACAGCCGCACGGCCCCGATAGCTTTTGCACAAGCCGTTCAGGCAAACGGCATTTTCTGCTGCGGTCGGTACGCTCATCATGGCTTTTCCTCCATCGTTTCTTTGTTATTCTGCCGTGCCTGCCGCCTTTGCCGCAGCGTGTCGTTCAGCAGCCGAATATCCCGGCGGCTGCGCCGGTATTGCAGAAAAATCGTCATCGCATAGGTAAGCAGTACGCTGCCCAGCAGCCCGGCAACGCTCTCCCATCCCGTCGGCGGCCAGCAGATGGCCGAAAACGGCAGATAAAAAACCGCCGTTACCAGAAAATGTACCACACATTGCCGCAAAAAGCTCCAGTGCGCGATTTCAAACACAGTGCTTGCCTGTGCAAATACCGCACCGATGACAGCGGTCAGCAGCGTTTGCAGCAGCACCGCCCGCAGCGGGCTGCCGCAGCGCTCCATCAGCTGTGGCATGGCTGCCATATATTCGCCCGTACCGACACACACATTGACCGTCAGATTGATGAAATACCCGATCAGAATGCCGACGGCCGCACCGAGAACCAAACGGCCCATTGCCTTTTTCATTTGCGCGCTCCTTTTCCATTCAAAGCCCAAAAAACTGCTTCAACCGCGGTACATACCGGCGCGAAGCATAGGTTTTGATGCCGCCCTCCAGATACACACCGATCGTCCCGGTCAGGCTGACATCGAGACTGCAGATGCAGCTGCTGTTGATGATCTCCGCGTTGGATATCCGCACAAACAGCGCAGTGTCCAACCGGCCTTCCAGCTCATACAGCCGTTCGCGCAAAGCATACTGCCTGCCATCCAGCGTTTGGGCCCAGACCTTTTGCCGCTGCGTATAAATGCGCAGTATCTGCGGCTGCCGCAGCAGGCGAATCTCCTTTTCCGCATACCCTCGCAGCACCGGCTCCTCCGCACGCTGCAGCAGCTGCGCGGCCGTTAAAACCTCCGGCGTAGCCTCCCCCGCAACGATCACCGCATACGGTTCCTGCACGGCAGGGTCGATTTGAATCTCACAGCGCATAAAACTCTCTCCTTTTTCTGCGCCTCATTATAAAGAAAGCGCGCCCTTTTGTAAATGGCTTTTTTACAAACGGTCGTTTGGGCGAAATAAACGGTCAAAGGCTCCGACGCCATGCAGTGCATGCGCCGGAGCCTTTTTTCGGTACCGTTATTTTATTTCTGCAAGGCGTTCAGCCACGATGCCGCAAGCCGCAGCAGCTTCCCGCTGCCCTCATCATCAAAGCCGTGCCATGCCACGGCAAGGTGATCCTGCTGCGAAAACAGCAGCATTTGACCGTGCATGCCACCCTTGCCGTAAATGCCGTTTTTTTCGATCCTGCTCAGCTCGTAGCCCTTTTGAATGGCCAGCTGCGCAAATGCCTGCGAAAAAATTCTTCTGCTACCATAGATGCCGCCGTTCAGATAAGCCCAGCCAAGCTTTACCATATCCTGTGTACGGATATACAGACCGGTTGCGCCCATGGGATACCCGCCGGGGCAGCAGCTCCAGGCGACCTCCTGAAACTGCAGCGGCACAAACAGCCGCGGCCGCAGATAGTCATCCAGCTTCTGACCGGTTTTGCGGCTGACGACCCGACTGAGCAGATAGTACGCCGCATCCGAATATTGATAATGCTCGCCCGGCTCATACGCCAGCGGCTGCTGGAACACCACCTGCAAAAAGTCATCCGTGCCGTATTGACGAATGTCCTCTACATCAATATCCAGATACCCTTCACCGGTACCGAACCGATGCAGGATCACCTGCTCGACCGTCACCTTTTTCCAACGAGGGTCGCATTCCGGCGGCAGCACATCCGCGAAGATATCACAAATCAGCTCATGAAACGACAGTACGCCCGCATCATGCAGCATCCCAAGTGCTGTCAAGGTAAAAAGCTTTGCAACCGAATAGCTGTCATTGCAGGCGTTTGCCGGACGAAATTGGACGGTATGAATGCCATTGGCATCCATAACAGCCGCATCATACAGGTTCCAACCGTTTTCCAGCACCGCCTGCTTCATTTTCTGCAGCAGCTCCATGCTTGTGTTCTCCTTTTTTTATTCCTGAATTTTTTCTGCAGCAGCCAACTGCTGCAGCTGACCCGCCTGCCGCATCGGCAGGCTTTCTTTTATTTTACTCCGCCTCTGCCCGCCAGCGCAATACCCATTTTCTTTTCCGCCATGGAGAACCTGAGCTTTCAAAGCGACGCTGCTTCTCGTTGCCCGGAAAATGGTTGCAAGACGCCTGCCCCACGGCGGCCCTTACCAACTTTGCGGAATCAACAGCCGGGCAGGTGCCTGCAAAACATCCCCCTCTATACCCGCCAGTGCGGATATGGCCTCCGGCGAGGCATGATACCGCTTGGCAATGTCAAACACTTCTTCCCCGGCCTGTGCATAATACACGCGCAGCGCGATCTCTTCGTTTTTTTCCAGCGGCTGCACACAGCGCACCCCCTGCACCACGCGGCTGTGCTGCCGCCTGCACAGAAAGCCCTGCACGCGCACGGTGATCTCCGCCTGTGCCTGTGCGTCGTTCTGCAAGCAGCGCACACCGTCACACACCGCCGTCAGGCTGGCGGTAATTTCCTCCAGCGGAAGCTCATACCGCTTCGGCAGCAGATACTCACAGGTCTTGTCGTAGCAGTCGATCTCTCCAAGATCATTGCGGCAGATCAGGTGCGCAGTTGCTTTACCGCGGATGGCGGTGCGGTTTTCCAATACGACCAGCTCCGGCGCCGAACACTCCGCAAAGCATTCCAGTATCTGCAGCGAATCCTCCGGCAGCTTTCCTTCCGCCTGCACCTCTACCGTGTTGGATACGGTTTCCAACAGCGTATCCGTGCTGCATTCGCCGTATTCCACATCCAGTTCCTGCTGGGTGGAAAAGCAATCGGTCACGCCGATAAACTGCGCGGCTTTCCATGCGCGCACCGTCAGCAGGCAGGTGCAGGAAAGCCTGGTCTCCTCCTCCTGTGACGGTTCGCTGAAAATGCTGCAGCCGATCATCTCAAGCTGCGCCTGGCACTCGCAATCCTCATCGGCAGCCTCCATTTCCAGCACCTGATGAAACGGAAGTGCCGCCTCCTGCCTGTGCAGCGGCGCAGTCTGTGCCTCGCGGTAAATGACCGTTGTCCGCAGCTCGCCCTTGACAACGGCTTTTCCGGCTACAATACGCACCTCCTGCAGCTGCACCGTCGCCTGCGTGTGCACCACAACCTCCGGCTGTGCCTCAAAAGCGACCGGCTCATCCAGCGTAAACTGCTTTTCCCGCGAGGTGTACAGCTGCACCGTCGGAATGGAGCTGTTTTTCTGCTGAACGCCGTTTTCCGCCAGCGCCGTGATGACCTCCTGCTGAAAATCACCCGCGGCATGCACCTGCAGGTGGTATGCACCGCGCAGATCCAGCCGCCGCTGGCTGACAGCGCGGCAGTTGATGTACTGCACCTCGCCCGAGATGTCCAGTCGGCAGGAATCCGGCAGGCTGTTCTCTTCCATACCTCTTAGCTCCTGCTGCTTGGAAAAGGCGATCTTCTGTTCCACGGTGCACAGGTTCTGATCCTCGCCCTGATACAGCACCTCCACGCGAAAATATCCCTCTACCAAAAGCCGGCCGCCCTGCAGCTGCCGCTGCAGCACAACACGATGCACCAGCGTTTTTACAATTTTAAATACTGCCGGCAGATAATCCGGTATCAGTATCTCCGCCTCCAGCGGAACTTCCAGCGGTATGTCGCAAATGGTTCCCATGGTACGGATGGTATCGCGATAAATTTTCAGCTCCACGTTTCTCCTCCGTTCTGCGCTGCGCACGGCGGCCTGCTTTGGGGCCGGGGCCATGGCCGTTTTTCCGGGTACGCTTTTTTGCGGTATGCCACTGCGCCCGGCGCAGGCTTTTCTCAGAACATGTATATGAAGCCGCCTTCGGCCGCATACCGCTTTTTGCTGATGCTTTGCCCTATGTGCATTCCGCACATTCGATGGCGGCAAAAAAGCGCCCCGGCACGAGAATACTCATACCGGGACGCTTTTTAAAACGGGAGCAGCCGGGCCGCTCCCCCCGCTTTTCTTACGGTGAACCTCTGCGGATGTGAAACAACAGACGCAAAAGGCCGTTGAGTGCTTTTGGGCTTTTAATGACAACGATCTGCATTCCGGCGCCCTCCCTTTCCACATATCCGGCCTTGCCGGACGTCGTACGCCATTCTATGGCAAACTGACCGAAAGAGTGCCTGTCAATTCTCCCATTCTTTGCGTTCTCTGGCCTGCTGGTACATCTGCTGGTAGCTCTGATAGCGACTTTGGGCGATTTTTCCCTCCTCCACCGCCTGCCGAACGGCACAGCCTTTTTCGCAGGTATGCGAACACCCCGTAAAGCGGCACTGCAGCAGATACGGCCGCATTTCGGGAAATGCATACTGCAGGTTCTCCTTGGGAATGGCCGCCGCACGCTCCAGATCGAGGCTGGAAAACCCGGGCGTATCCGCCACAAGACCGCCGCAGACTTCGAAAAGCTCGACCTGACGGGTCGTATGCTTTCCGCGGCCCAGCTTTTTGCTGATGGCGGCCGTCTCCTGCCCCAGCCCAGGCAGCAGGGCGTTGAGCAGCGTGGATTTTCCCACGCCGGAATTGCCGCAGAACACACAGATATTCCCGGCAATGCGCTGCTGCAGCTCTGCAAGGCCGTCACCGGTCGCCGCGTTGACGGCCACCGACAGAATGCCGCTTTGTGCATACAAACGCACCAGCTCCTCACCGGAGGCCAAATCGGTTTTGGTCACCACGACCACCGGCTGCGCCCCTTTGTCAATGGCGATGGCCAGCAGCTGATCCATTACCCATGTGCTGGGCTGAGGCTCGCAGGTGCTGACGACCAGAAAGAATACGTCAACATTAGCAACTGCCGGGCGAACAAAGGTGTTTTTTCGCGGCTGCACCCCCGCAATGACCCAACTGCCCTCCTGCTCCTCCAGCATTACGGTATCACCCGGCAGCGGGGCCAGACCTCGTTTGCGAAAAATACCGCGTGCTTTGGTCTCCAGCAGCCCCTGTGCCGTGCTGACATAATAAAAGCCTGCAATGCCCTTTCGGACAACATTTTCAAACGCTTCGTTCATACCGGCCGACCCGTTACCCCGGCTGCCGGACGCCGCCGTTCCGGGCATCCGGCGGCGGATTGGTAGAATCACCCTTGCTGTCGGACGAGGAATCGCCCGGATCCGGGGTATCCGGATCCGGCTTTTCCGGTTCGGAGCTGCTGGACGGCGTACGGTTCACCACACAGTCCTTATTGGAATCGGAATGGTCGTCGCCATCCGGGCAGGTGCAGCCCGCCGGCCGCTTGGCAGCCTCCAGCGTCAGAGTGATCTCGGTCTCTCCGCTAAGGACGAACTCTTTCCCGCCGACCTTGATAGTCTCCTGCGTGGCTGTTGTACGCACCGGGAAGCTGAAGGTCTGCTTCTGCTTGCCGCCTTCCGTCTCGTAGGTTCCGCCGGGGTACTCCACCTTCTGGCCGTTGCGGATAATGCCGCCGTCCTTGGCAACAATGGTGACCGAGACTTTCCATTCCCGAACGATATAGCCCAGGCTGTAGGAAACATTGATGGAGGAGCCGGTATACACCTGCGTGCCCTCCGGTACGGACTGCTCGAGGATTGTGCCCTCCGGCTGTTCGCTTTCTACACCGGTCGCCGTTCCCAGCGAAAGCGAGCTTTGGCTGAGCACCTTTTTGGCATCTTCCAGCGAAGCAAGGCCCACCAGCTGCGGCACATTGCGCATATTATCCACCTTTTCGGTGCTGATGAACACCGTCACCTGCTGCCCGCTGCTGAGCTGTGTGTTGGCCGAGGGCTCGGTTTTGATAACCTGCCCCAGCGGCACGGCCGGGTTGGTCTCGTAACGCACCAGCACGCTCAGATCCAGCGCCGTCAGTGTAGAGACTGCCTCGTCGCGGGTATACCCCTCCACATTGGGCACCGTCACGATCTGTACGCCCTTGCTGACGCGCAGAATGATCTCGTGCCCCTCCTTCACGGTCTTGTTTCCCTTGGGGCTTTGGTCGTACACCTCGCCCGCCGCATAATCGGAGCGGTAGGTCTCCTTGACGGTAAACACAAATTGAGAGGAATAGGTGCTGTTGTTGAGAATATCGTCCACCTGCATCCCCACAAAGTTGGGCAGGTCAACATCCGCCGCCTTTTCAAACAGCGAATTGCCGCTGAGATGGAAGATCATATAGACCAGAACCACCGAGCCGATCAAAAAGGCAAACGCCATTCCGGCCAGAATGGGCAGGATATAATGCGAAAGCCTCTTTTTCTTTTTTCGGGAGCCTGCGGCAGAACCCGACGCTCCGCTTTTTGCTTTGACGTCCTTCACTGTATCCATATACCTCGTTGGCGTATCGTGCATATACTGATAAGCGAACTGAATGCTGGGATTTTCCTTAAAGCGCGCAATGTCCTCCAGCATGGCCTGCGCCGATTCGTACCGTTTGGCCGGATCCTTTTCCATGGCGCGCAGCACAATGGCTTCCAGACTTTCCGGAATGTCGGGGTTCAGCTCATGCGGCGGGCGCGGATCCTCTGAGATCTGCTTGATGGCCACGGCGACATTGCTTTCCCCGTCAAACGGCAGCTGGCCGGTCAGCATCTCGTACATCATCACACCGACGGAATAAATATCCGATTTGGCATCCGTCACGTCGCCGCGCGCCTGCTCGGGGCTGATGTAATGCACCGAGCCCATGGCCTTATCCGTTGTTGTGTGTACACCGCTGCGGGAAAAACGGGCAATGCCGAAATCCATCACCTTAATGGAGCCATCCCGCAGAAGCATGATGTTTTGCGGCTTGATATCACGATGGATAATGCCATGCTCATGCGCATGCTGCAGTGCCTGCAGGGTCTCCTCGGTGTACTGGACCGTTTCCTTCCAGGTCAGCTTTCCGCCGTTCTCCTCCATGAAGCGCTTGAGATCCTCGCCCTCCACCAGCTCCATCACCAGAAACTGGGTCTTATCCCACACGCTGACATCGTAAACCTTGACGATATTGGGATGATCCAGCATGGAGATCGCGCGGGATTCGTTTTTGAAGCGCTGGACGATCTCATCGTTATCCAGAAACTGTTCCTTCAGCACCTTGACCGCAACAATACGGCCGTTTGCCAGATCCCTTGCGCGGTACACCCGCGCCATACCGCCGCTGCCGATCAGCTCCAGCAGTTCGTACCGGCCGTCGAGCTTTTTTCCGATCCATTGATCCATCACTTGCGTATGACCATTCCTTTCCGGACTGAATGCGTATTTCTTCGCCGCCTGCCTGCAGGCCCAGCCCTCTGGGTAATTTGGAGGTTACTCTGCCATGGAAAGCAGCACGACGGTTGCATTGTCCTGCGCTTCCCCCTGCAGCACGCCGTCGATCAGCCGTGCCGCACTATCATAAAACGATGACGAACGCAAAACGCCTTCGATCTGTTCCGCCCTCAGCGCATTGGTCAGCCCATCGGTGCAAAGCAGCAGCATATCCTCTTTGTGCAGGGCGATCTGCATACAGTCTGCCGCCACCTGCGGCTGAATGCCCACCGCCCGTGTAATAACGTTCTTCTGCGGATGAACGTCCGCCTCCTGTTGGGAGATCATCCCGCGCTCCACCATTTCCTGCACCATGGAATGATCCTTCGTCAGCTGACGAAGAGCACCCTCCCGGTAAAGATAAACGCGCGAATCACCCACCGAGGCCAACGTGCACAGGCCGTTTGCCACCAGTGCAAGCACCATGGTAGTGCCCATGCCGCGCAAGGCGGGCTGCTGGCAGGCCTGTGCGTACACACGGCTGTTGGCCGCGGCCGCGATCTCCGCGGCGGCCTCCAGCAGCTGCTGCGGCGTGCTCTCGGCAAGCGCCAGCGTCCGGCAGCGCTCCTCCACCAGCGTCACCGCCAGCGAGCTGGCCGCCGCGCCGCCGTTGGCGCCGCCCATACCGTCGCATACCACGGCCCATGCGCAGCCATCCGCCACAATGGACGCGCGGTAATCATCCTGATTTTCCTCCCGAAGCTTTCCAACATCGGTCTTTGCCACCAAACGCATTCTGCATCACCTTTTTTCTGCCGCCGCGCCGGATGGCGCCGTCGGCTCCTGTGTGGTCTCCTCTTTCTTTTCCTGCATTTCTTCCCGCCGCAGCTGCCCGCATGCGGCGCTGATATCCGACCCCAGACGCCGCCGGATGGTCGCGTTGACCCCGCGCGCCTGCAGCAGCTTTTGAAAACGCGCCACATTACGCGCATCCGTTGCGGAATAAGGCGAACCGTCCACCGGATTGATCGGG
>CAKTAM010000064.1 GCA_934527255.1 uncultured Oscillospiraceae bacterium
CCATGGTGGATGTGGTGCTGGCGGCCGTGCCCGCCGCGGTGGAAAAACTGGGTGCACCGCAGAAAACGGTTGTCTGCGGCAACCCGGTGCGGCCGGAGATGTTTGCACAGGATGCCGCCGCGGCCCGGCGTGAACTGGGCATTCCGGAGGGCAAAACGGTGCTGCTTTCGTTTGGCGGTTCGCTGGGTGCGCAGCGCGTCAACGAGATGGTGGCCGACCTGGCGGCGTGGCATGTCGCCCATGCCGATTTTTATCACATCCATGCAACGGGCCAGTATGGCGTGCAGTTGTTCCGCACGCTTGCCCGACAGAAGGGCTTTGAAAACAGCCCGCATATGGATGTGCGGGAGTACATTGACGATATGCCGCGCTGTCTGGCGGCGGCCGATCTGGTCATCTGTCGCGCGGGCGCGCTGACCCTTGCCGAGCTGGAGGCGATGGGCCGGGCCTCCATCCTCATTCCGTCGCCCAATGTGGCGGAAAATCACCAGTATTACAACGCGCTGGAGCTGGAAAAGGCGGGCGGCGCGCGCGTGCTGGAGGAAAAAGAGCTGACCGGCGAAAAGCTGATCGAAACGGTGCGGCAGCTGACGGAAAAGCCGGATACGCTGCGCATTATGGGCATGTGCGCCAAAAAGTGCGGCGAGCCGCGCTCGCTGGAGATCATCGGCCAGGCGCTGGCCCCGCTGCTGGACGGCCGGGCCCGCTGAGAAAATGCCTGTTTTCACACCGGACACGGCGGCGGCATAGTATGGCACATCCTGTAAAGGGAGGTGCCCGTTATGACCGTACCGCCGTTGACCGTTCGCCATACGGCCGCCCTGCATGGGCGGCTGCGCGTTCCGGCAGCCAAAAACAGCGTACTGCCGCTGCTGGCCGCCGCCCTGCTGTGCGACGGGCCGGTTCGGCTGTGCCGAACGCCCGCGCTGGCGGATGTTGCGGCGGCCTGCGGCATTCTGCGGGAGTTGGGGCGTCCTGCCGTCCGTCTGGGAGAGGATCTGCTGCTTGTGCCCGCGCCGCTGCAAAGCAGTGAGCTGACGGCGCAGTGGATGGGGCGTATGCGCTCCGGCGTCTTTTTTCTGGCGCCGGTGCTGGCGCGCACCGGCAGGGTGGCCTTTGCCGCCCCGGGAGGGTGCGACCTTGGCAGCCGTCCGGTCGACATTCATCTGGACGGTCTGTGCAAAATGGGCGCGGTGTGCAGCCAACAGGCGGGCAAGACCGTGCTGCAGGCGCCGCAGGGGCTGCACGGCTGCGCCTATGCGCTGCGGCTGCCAAGCGTCGGCGCGACCGAAACGCTGCTGATGGCCGCGGCGGTGGCCCGGGGCACTACCCGGCTGGAAAACGCCGCGCTGGAGCCGGAGATACTGGATCTGGTGCGCTTTTTGAACGCCTGCGGTGCGCGCATCCGCCGTCTGCCGGGGCGCCGATTCACCGTGCAGGGCGTGCCATCGCTGCATGGCGCCGATTTTACCCCTTCGGCCGACCGCATCTGGTGCGCCACGCTGCTGTGTGCGGCTGCGGGCTGCGGCGGTGAGGTGGAGCTGACCGGCATCGACCCGGCGCAGCTGACGGCGCTGCCGTATCTGCTGCGCCGCGCCGGATGCGAGGTGCAGACCGCGCCGCAGGCCATCCGACTTTCCCGCCGGGGCAGGCTGCGGGGCATCGGCCGGGTGCAGACCGCCCCGTTTCCGGGGCTTGCCACCGATATGGCCCCTCTGTTGGCCGCCGCGCTGCTGACCGCCGAGGGCACGACCGCCCTGTGCGATACCGTGTTTACCAACCGTTTTGCCTGTGCCGCGGGCTTTGCCGCGCTGGGCGCACAGGTGGGGGTGCGGCAGAACTGCCTGCTGCTGCCGGGCGACAGAGCGACCGTGCTGCAGGGCGCGCCGCTGCAGGCGCCCGATCTGCGCGGCGGGGCGGCGCTGGTGCTGGCTGCGCTGCAGGCACAGGGAACCAGCACATTGACCGGTATGGAATATGTGCAGCGCGGCTATGCAGATCTGCCCGGCGCGCTGGCTGTGCTGGGCGCAGCGATCGGATAGAAAAGGAAAGGAGCGACTTATGGCACGCACACCGCGTCCCGCGCCGAAAAAGGCGCAGCCCGGTCTGTATGACCGACAGGCAGAGACGCGCCGTCAAAAGCGCGGTACGCCGTACGACCAGGCGCAGGAGCGTCCGCAGGGCAGTCTGCCGACGGCTTCGCCGTCCGCCGCGGGGCACGGGGCAGCCGAACGCCCCATGCGCCCGGTATCGGCTGGGGATGAGCAGGTGTTCCCCACCCGGCATACGCCGTCCGCCGCGGGGCGCGGGGCAGCCGGACGCCCCGTGCGCCCGGTGTCGGCTGAGGATGAGCAGGTGTTCCCGACCCGGCATACGCCGCACGCTGCGCCGCCGCTGCCTGGGGAGAACCGACAGCCTGCCGCCCCTGCGCCCGGGCGTGGCCGCCGCAACAGAAAGTGCGCGGCCAAACCGGCCGCTGCACCGCAGTCCTCCCGACCTGCGCCGCGGCGGCCGCAGCAAACGCCGATGCTGCCCGAAGAGGACGCCCCGGCCCCGCAGCTGCGTGACCGCGGGCGTGCCGCCCGCCGCCGTGCCCGCCGCCGCCGTGCCGTGCTGTTCAGCGTGCTGGCGGTGCTGGCAGTCGGCGTCTGGGTACTGTTTGTGTTTGTCTTCAAGATCAGCAATATCACGGTAGAAGGCACCACGGTTTATGACAAAAGCATTATTCTGAACCATTTTGGCTATACGGTGGGGGACAACCTGTTTACTTTCAACCGGGCCAAGGCGGCCGAGGATCTGGTCTCGTCGCTGCCGTATCTGGAAACGGCGCGCGTTACCCGGCTGCTGCCCGGCAGTGTGCACATAGAGGTGACCGGCAGCGAGGAAAAATACTGCTTTGTCGGACAGGGCGACGGCGTGATCGTCAGCCCGTCGCTCAAGGTGCTGCGTACCGGCGACAACACGGGCGGCCTGCTGGAAATTCGGGGCGCGGCCTTTTCGCAGCCGACGCCGGGACAGCCGCTGCCGTTGGAAAACGAGGAGCAGGCGCAGGCGCTGAGGACAGCGCTGCAGGCACTGCAGACGGATATCCTGCACAACTGCACGCAGCTGGATGTCAGCGACCCGTACGCCATTTCTCTGCGGTGCGAGGGGCGCTTCCTCATTCGGCTGGGCACAACGGTCGAGCTGGAATACAAGCTGCGGCTGGCGGCCGAGACCATCTATAATCGGCTGGAGCCGGAGGCCACCGGCGTGGTGGATGTCAGCGGCGCATATACCAGCCGCTCAGCCTATTACACGCCGCAAAGCCCGGATGTCTGGGATGCGGCCTGATGACCTTGCAAAAACAAAATTCGTACAAAAGATTTGCCGCAGACGGTTGAATTTCCGGGGCAAATATGCTATTTTTATAAAGTATAGAAAAATGTGAAATGTCGCGTGCCATGCAAGGCAAACTATCTGAGCAGATCATCTGCGGCGGGCAGGGCAGGTTCGTCCGCCGGGTAAAAAATATCACGGATGTGGAAAAACAGGGGGAACACAAGATGCCGTTTATTCTGGACGATGAAATGAACAATGTGACAAACATCAAGGTCGTAGGCGTGGGCGGCGGCGGCGGCAATGCGGTCAACCGCATGATCGACCACGATCTGAAGGGCGTTGAATTTATTTCGATGAACACGGATCAGCAGGCCCTGTACAAATCCAAGGCCACCCAGAAGGTGCAGCTGGGCGCAAAGCTGACCCGCGGCCGCGGCGCAGGCGCCATGCCGGAGATCGGTCAGCGCAGCGCAGAGGAAAGCCGCGAGGAGATCGGTGCGGCGCTGCAGGGCGCGCAGATGGTGTTTTTGGCGGCCGGCATGGGCGGTGGCACCGGCACGGGTGCAATCCCGGTCGTGGCGCAGGTCGCCAAGGATAAGGATATTCTGACGGTCGGCATCGTCACCAAGCCCTTTGCCTTTGAGGGAAAGCGTAAAATGAACGTGGCCGAGCAGGGCATCGCCAATCTGCTGGAATGTGTGGACAGCCTGATTGTCATTCCCAATGAACGCCTCAAGCTGCTCAGCGACGAAAAGATCACCATGCAGAATGCCTTTGAAGCGGCGGATAACGTGCTGCTGCAGGGCGTGGAAAGCATCTCTTCGCTGATTAACGTCACCTCGTTCATCAACCTGGATTTTGCGGATGTGCGCTCCATCATGAAAGACGCCGGGTATGCCCACATGGGCGTCGGCTCCGCCACGGGCAAAAACAAGGCGGAGGAAGCGGCTATGGCGGCCATTTCCAGCCCGCTGCTGGAGACCTCCATCGCCGGGGCCACAGGCGTGATCATCAGCATTACCTCCTCGTCGGATATCGGCCTGGACGAGGTGGATCAGGCCTCGTCGCTCATCACCAAGTCGGCGCATCCGGATGCCAACATCATCTGGGGTTGTGCTTTTGACGACAGCATGACGGATGAAATGCGCATTACTGTGGTGGCCACAGGCTTTGACAGCACAACGCCGAACCCCGAGCCGCAGCCCGTGAAAAAAGAGCAGAAGCCCATGGGCATCACGCAGGGCTCCGATCTGGCACAGCCGAATGACGAGCAGCGCAAAGCGCAGCCTCTGCCGCCGGAAACCAAGGATTTTCTGGGCGATGACTTCTGGGGCGAGGTAGAAAACCTGTTCAAAAACCGCTGACCGCTGAAAAGCGTTCGTCCGGTTTCAACAGCCGCGGGTCAGCGGCCCTTTGGGGCACTGGCCCGCGCTTTTGTGTACTGCGGGAAAAGGGATGCAAAAAGGCGGCCGCTGCCCGCCTGTGCAAAAAAACGCAGCGCGCCGGTTTTTCTGCGGGCCGCGGCAAAAATGCGCGGCTCTGCCGTTTTTCCCTAAAAAACGGTTTCTTTTTTGCCCGAAAGATGATATGATAGTTTTGAAAACTGCATGCAAGGAGCGAGAACGCCATGGAGACGGAAAAAGCGATGCAAAGCGGGACGGCGGCCCCGGAGGAGACCCGGTCAAGGCCGCAGCCGCCGACGGTGGAGGAAAAAACGTTTGCGGGTGCGCTGTTCGGCTTTCGCCGCAAGGAGGTGCTGGAGTATGTCCGCACCATGAGCGAGCAGAACGAAAGCTATATCCGCACGCTGGATGATTCCATTGCGTCGCTGCAGCAGGAGCTTGCCGATTCCCGGCAGGAATCGAACGAGCTTGGCCGCCGCGTGGAGCAGATGAACAGCGCGCTGGAGGCCAATGCGGAGGCCGACGCCAAAAAGCAGGCGGAATACGACCAGCTGCTGAAGGATTTTCAGGCCTGCCGCGAAAAGCTGTTTCAGCGCGAGCAGAAATATGTACAGCTGCAGAAGGAGTGCGGGCAGCTGCGCACGCAGAACGAGGAGATCACCGGGCAGGTAGAAAAGGCCCGCGAAAAGATCCGTCAGCACCGCGAGCAGATGGAGGCGGCCGCCCGCCAGCAGGCTGAGCATGAGGCCGAGCTGCAGCAGAACAGCGAGCGCCAGCGCGAGCAGCTGCAGCAGCAGCACGACGCCGAGCTGGCCGATACCCGCCGTCAGGCGGAGGAGTACTGCCGCACGATGTCGCAGGAGGCGGCCGCCCGCGAGCAGGCGCAGCGGCAGGAGAGCGAACGGCAGCTGCAAAGCTTCAGCGACGGCGCGCAGCAGGCGCTGCAGCAGCTGCGCAGCCGCGCCGATGCCGAGCAGGAGCGCCTGGCCCGCCATGTGGAGCAGGTGGATGCCGACCTCAACGGCCTGAAAACGGAAATGGAGCATGTGCAGCAGCAAATCTGGGCGGCGCACGCCATGATCAATCAGGCCACGCAGGATATGCGCGATTTGCTGCAGCAGGTGCCCTCCGGCACCGGCGGCCGCATTTCTGCGGCGGCACAGGCAGCGCAGATGCCCTCGTCGGCCGGTGCGCCCGCCGCCCCGGCCGCAAAAAAAGCCCCCGCGGCAGAAAACGCCGCCCCCGCAGCACAGCCTGCGCCGCAGGCAAAGGCCGCGCAGGCCGCCGCTTCACCGCGGCAGCAGCAGACCGTGGCGCATACCACGGTGCGCGGCGCGCGCGCGACGGTGGCAGATCATGTGCTGGATGCCCTCAGCCGCCTGTGGGAGAAAAAATGACCGGCCGCACAGCCGCCGGTGAAAAAAGCCTTCGCTTTCCGATGGTGACCGTCGGCAGGCGAAGGCTTTTTTCGACTTGCTTCGTTTTGATAGAGGAAGCCTTCCGTGCGGCCGCCAAAGGCGGCGCTGACAGGTGGCTTTGGCGCGAAGACGGCGTGAGACAGGACCACAGGCAATACCTGCAGTGCGGCCGCTGCAGAAGGTGCGGACAGGACGGCTGCCGCGGCTTTTGATGAGGCGGCGGTCGGCCTGCACGGCAAAGTACGCCTGTCTTTAGGGCAAAACGGCCTTTGTCAAGGCGGCCGCGCTTTTGGGCCGAAAAAAACGCAGCGGAACAAAAGGTTTCCCCGCAGACCGGGAATTTTCCCGCGCAAACGGGAAAAGGTTGAAAAAAACAGGGAAGTAGGGTATACTATACAAGTCTGCAAGGGGTTTCGGGCAGGGCGGCATCTGCCGTCAACCGCCGAAATCCTCCACCAGCCGCTGCAGCTCCTGCTGCGAGTAGACCGGTATGCCCTCCCGCAGCCGTTCCAGATCTGCGGCGGGCAGCAGCGCCGTGTATACCGGCCAGGTCTGCACCGGCGTCTGGCCCCGTACGGGGTAGCGGTACTGTGCAAGGCGGCCGCCGTCGTCTTTCAGTATCCATAGCGGCGCGGCGCTGTCCGCTGCGCCCGGCGGCGTCAGGCTGCTTCCGGCCGCCCACCAAAGCCCGGCCGCGCCAAACACGGCGACGGCGCAGGCGGCCCATTGTCTGCATTTCATAAAAGCTCCTCCTGCCTTTTCATTTGTGGCAAGTATGGGCTTTTTGAGTGAAAATATACGCGAACCGCGCGGCAGGGCCGCGACGGAAGAAAAAAGGAGGAATCCTGCAAGAATGAGGGAAAAACGTACCTACAGGCAGGAACCGGCCAAAACGGCGCCGCGTGCCGCAGCGCCGCGCACAGCCGCGCAGCCGCAGGCGCATACCGGCGGCAGCACCGGCGGTCATCGCAAAAAGAAAAAGGGCAGTGCCTTTGGCCGTTTTCTGCTGGGCCTTTTGAAGTTCTGTGCCGCCATGCTGTGCCTTGGCATTATTGCGGCCTCGGTGCTGGCCGTCTGGGTCAGCAGCTATCTTGCCAAAGAGACGGCCAACGACGAGGCGCTGCTGGATCTGGACAACCTTAAGCTCAGCTATTCGTCTGCCATTTATGCCCGCGACAGTGAGACCGGCGAGTTTTACGAGTTTCTACGGCTGGTGGGCGAGGAAAACCGCGAATGGGTCGAGCTGAAGGATGTACCGGAGCTGGTGCAGAACGCCTTTATCGCCGCGGAGGACCAGAACTTCCGCACCCATAAGGGCTTCAGCATCAAGCGCAATGTGTTTGCCGTGCTCAACGAGTTCAGCTATAAGCTGACGGGCAAATATCTGGGCAGCGGCATCAAGCAGGGCGCCTCCACCATCGACCAGCAGCTGGTCAAAAACCTGCTGGATGACGATGCGACGGACGGCACGGCCGGCTACATGCGAAAGATCCGCGAGGTGTTCCGCGCCTATGTGCTGGAGCAGCGCTACTCCAAGGATATGATCCTGGAGGCGTACCTCAACGTCATCGGCCTGACCGGCAATACCGCTGGTGTGGAGGCCGGTGCGCAGCGTTATTTCGGCAAAAGCGTCCGGGATGTCAATCTGGTAGAGGCGGCCAGTCTGGCCTGCATCACCAACAACCCGACCAAGTATAACCCGTGGAACAACCCGGAGGGCCATCTGGAGCGCCGCGACTATGTGCTCAAGTGCATGTGGGAGCAGGGCTACATCAGCGAAAGCGAATACCAGAACGCTCTGGCAACGCCGCTGTCCTCCTACCTGTATGACAGCAGCACGGCAGAGATCAAGGACGAGACCACGGAGGAGGGGCAGGTCACCGGCAACAAGGTCATTCAGGTGACCGACCCGGAAACCGGCGAGCTGGTCGATCAGGTCGTGCCCTACACCTGCCAGTACAACTGGTTTGTGGATAAGGTTCTGGACGATGTGACGAACGACCTGATGGAGCAAAAGGGCATGACCCGCGCCGAGGCTTCGTACTACATCTTCAACGGCGGCCTGAAAATTTACAGCACCATGGATCCCAAGGTGCAGAAAATTGCCGAGCAGACGCTGGCGGATGCGACTATGTTCCCCAAGATCGAGCATACGCTGACCAACGATGACGGCACCGTGCAGACCGATGAAAACGGCAACCCCATTGTGGTGACGCCGCAGGCCGGTATGGCCATCATCAACTATGACGGCGAGCTGATCGCCGTGGTCGGCGGGCTGGGCACCAAAACGGACGACCGCGCCTTCAACCGCGCCACCGATGCGGTGCGGCCCATCGGCTCGACCATGAAGCCCATCGCCGCCTATGATCTTGGCATTGAGTATGATCTGATCACTTTCTCCACCTCCATTCAGGATGCCCCCATACAGATACCGGCGGGCAAGGTGGATGCCAGCGCGGGCGACCCCACCGCCATGGTGGATTGGCCGCGCAACTATGCCGGTACGCCCAGCGGCGATTATTATACAGTCGCCGATGGCCTGGCACGCAGTCTGAACACCATCGCCGTGCGGGTGGGCCAGCAGGTAACGCCGGAAAACGCCTATGAATTTCTGACCAGTACCCTGCAGATCTCGTCGCTGGTCTATCCCAACGACGTCGACCTCGGCCCCATGACGCTGGGCAGCGTGACGCAGGGCATTTCGCCTTACGAGCTGGCAGGCGCTTATATGATCTTCGGCAACGGCGGCAAGTTTACAACGCTGCACAGCTACATCTCGGTAGAAGATCGCAGCAGCGATGTGGTGGTCGAGCCGGTCATCACGACGGTGCAGGCCATCAGCGAGGATACCGCCATGATCATGAACAAGCTGCTGTACGGCGTTCTGCACTCCAAGGGCGGCACCGGCAACGGCCTGTATGTCGAGGATGAAATGGACAGTGTGGGCAAGACCGGTACCACCTCGGACGATAAGGATCACTGGTTTGTCGGCCTGACGCCGTATTACTGCACTGCCACATGGTGGGGCTACGACGATCAGATCCAGCTGGATTGGCGCGCCTACAGTCAGCACCCGCCGACGATCGCCTGGCGAACGGTGATGAAGGCGGCGCAGGAGGGGCTGGAATTCAAGGCCTTCCCCACCAGCGATAATGTGGTGACCATCAACTACTGCGCCGAAAGCGACAGCAAGGCGGGCCCGGCCTGCCCGGATGTCCGCACCGGTTACTATAAGGCCGACGGACGCCAGCCGGAGGAGACCTGCCCCATTCACGGCGGTTAACGCCCATAAGCGGCGTCGGCGCAGCCGGAGGGAAAAGCCTTTTGACCGCCCGGTCGGGACGCAAAGCCCCGGCCGGGCGGTTTTGCCTGTCGAAAAGACTGCAAAAAGGCAAAAATGCCCGGTGCACTCTTGAGAATTGGCCGCGGATGCGGTATGATAGAAAAAACAGCGTTCAAAGTAAGGACGGTGACAAAATGAAAAAGCAGTCCGCATCGGTGCAGCAGCGGTATTTTCTGGTGGCCGAATCGGTTTTGCCCGAGGTGTTCGGCAAGGTGCTGCAGGTCAAGGAGCTGCTGGAGACCGGCAGCGTGCGCAGCATCTCTACGGCTGTACGGCAGGTGGGCCTTTCCCGCAGTGCGTTTTACAAATATAAGGACAGCGTTTTTCCCGCAAGGGATACCCGCCATCTGCTGACACTGCAAACGGTTCTGGTCAACGAGCCGGGCACGCTGCAAAGCCTGCTGGCCCAGCTGTCGCAGGCGGGGGCCGATGTGGTGACCATTCACCAGCAAAAGCCGCAGGGCGACCTGGCGCAGGTGACGCTGACGGTGGATACCGCCTCCATGCAGCAGGAGATGGGCAACGTGTTCGCCGAGCTGAAAAGAAACCCGTCTGTGCGCAGCATCGAAGCCACGACCGACTGATATCGGAACCAGCCGTGCGGCGCCGGAATACCATAAAAAAGAGGCAGCCTGCGGCGCACTGTGCGGCGGGCCGTCAATTCTTTGAAGGGACGGGGCTTTTCATGGCTTTGATCGTGCAGAAGTTTGGCGGCAGCTCGGTGGCTGACCGCGAACGGGTTTTTCGTGCCGCCCGGTTGATCGCACAGGCGCAGCGCGCCGGAGATCAGGTGGTCGCCGTCGTTTCCGCGCAGGGCGACACGACGGATCACCTGCTTGGGCAGGCGCAGAGCATTTCGCCCAGCCCCAGCCCGCGGGAGCTGGACGCCCTGCTGGCCACGGGCGAGCAGGCCAGCGCAGCCCTGCTG
>CAKTAM010000065.1 GCA_934527255.1 uncultured Oscillospiraceae bacterium
CTGTAATGTTTTCAGAGCATAACGGAAAAACGTTTTGTGAAAGCCCCGCAGCGCCGCTTTCTCACAGCACGCAGGAAAAGTTCTGTTCGGCATCGCCAAGGGGCATCCTGTTGTTTCGGTATCAGCGGCCATCGTTTCTCGCCTTCTTAGCGGGAAAAGATACGCAAATACCCGTTAAAACGCAGAGCCAAACGGGTGCAGCAGCACGGCAGGCAAGCAGATTTTTTCCCATCAGCAGCGGCATTTTGAAGAAGATTTTCTCTTTCCCTGAAAATATTTTTTCACAAGCCTCCCGTCCGCTTTTTTGCAAAAACACCGGTTGTATTTCGTCTTTTTTAATGTTATGATAATATCAACATTTGTTTGATCTCTGTGAAAGGCCACTGCTATGACTTCTTCCATTCCCGCCTCACTGTGGGACAAATTTGAATTTCACAATTACGGTCACGCTCTGGAAATTCTCACGTCAGCCTTTCCGGAAGAATGGAATGACATTCTGCGGTGCTTGTCGGCGTTGTCCATCTCACGGGAGGATCTGACAAGAGCAGGCGGCAACGAAACCTCCATCCCCAAAAAGTTTGATGATCTTCTTTACCCCTATGGGTGGCGCGAAATACGAATTACCGGGGATCTTTCGGTCAAGCTGTACCCACGCGGAAAATCACGCGGCCGTTTTTCCGATGTGCCGTCTGACGAAAAAATTATCAAAGGCTATATTGACGGCCATAATATTGATTTTGTAAAGGGAAAGGTTGCGTTCGACCTGGAGTGGAACAGCAAGGATCAAACCTTTGACCGCGATCTGCTTGCCATGCGCACCTATTTTGACTGCGGATTGATTGAGGCGGGCATTATTATCACCCGTTCGGAAGAGTTGAACGACATTTTTTCCGAGCTGGGCATTCGTTCCAAGTACGGCGCCAGCACCACCTGGATGGGCAAGCTGGATTATCGGCTGAAGTCCAGACGCAACGGCGGCTGCCCCATACTGGCCATCGGCATCAAAAAACCTTGTGTAGAAGGATACCAGCAAATATGACAGATCATTACAGCATGGAAGATACCATTAACAGCTTCAACACTTTTACGCAGGGGAAAAAGTACCGTACCATCTATGCCGATCCCCCGTGGCAATTTACCAACCGAACCGGTAAAATGGCGCCGGAGCACAAACGCCTGAACCGGTATTCCACCATGAAGCTGGACGATATTAAAGCGCTGCCCGTCGCGGCCGCGGCCGACGAAAAGTGTCATTTGTACCTGTGGGTGCCCAATGCGCTTTTGCCGGATGGGCTGGCCGTGATGAAAGCCTGGGGATTTGAATATAAAACCAATTTGATATGGGAAAAAATCCGCAAGGACGGCATGCCGGATGGCCGCGGCGTCGGTTTTTACTTTCGGAATGTCACGGAAATTCTTCTGTTCGGCACCAAAGGCAGTGCAAACCGCACCCTGCAGCCCGGGCGCTCACAGGTAAACCTGCTGCGCGGCATGAAACGCGAGCACAGCCGAAAGCCGGATGAATTTGTTTCTTTGATTGAGCATTGCTCCCCCGGCCCCTATCTGGAGCTGTTTGCGCGCGGCAGCCGCGCCAACTGGGATATGTGGGGAAACCAAGCCACAAGTGACTATGCGCCGAACTGGCCCACCTATGCCAACCACACCACCCCGGCAGAAGCAGTCGATTCCGACCCGATAAATTCCGACGTATGATATTCAAAGCAGCAGACAGCACCTCGTGTGGGTGCGGTCTGCTGCTTTGCTTTTGAAAAAAATATATGTTCTCTTTTCCTCAAAGCCACTGCGCAGGCGGAATATTTTTCCAGCCTGCCGCAAAGAATAAAGCAGGGCAATGTGCCCTGCAGCCATGGGAAAAGGGGGCGATCACCGTTCTTTTTCGACAAAAACGCATTGTGCGCAGCCGGTCGGCCACCGCCGGGGAAAGGGCCGCCGTACCGACGGCAACCGCACCGGCGGCGGCCGAAACACCGGGTGCCTCAAGCCGGACACCAACTGCAGCCGGAACACCGTCTGCGGCCGAAGTGCCGCAGACGGTATGGCGTGGGCACGCCGGGGCCGCCGCTCTGCCGCCCCAAAAAGCCCCGCACAACCGGAGAAACCGACCTTTTGTGCACAGCGCCGCAGGCGGCAAACCACTGCAGACCGACCGCAAAAAAAGCCCCCGGCGGCCGGGCTTTTTTGCCCGGCTGCGAGAGCTTGCCATTTGGATGGATGAGCAGGAAAGCGGCTGAAAATGTCCTCTGTCTGCGGCCGGGAGAACCTCGCGGCAGCCGGGCACGACGGCCCACAGCGGCTGCGGCAATGGACGGCCGCAAAAAACACGCCGTCCCTTGCGGGCACAGGCCGGGCGGCCAAACCTCTCGGCGGGCAGTGTAATTGCCCTGCCCGCCGAAAGCCGCAGCGCAGGCTTACACCTTTTACCGTTCGGGGAACCCGCTTTGCAAAACCGCCCGGAAAGCTTAGCCCTCCTCTTTTACAAATGGGCCGC
Organism: uncultured Oscillospiraceae bacterium; assembly: GCA_934527255.1. GTDB lineage: Bacteria > Bacillota > Clostridia > Oscillospirales > Ruminococcaceae > UBA1762. The sequence continues at coordinate 2,510 of CAKTAM010000065.1, forward strand.
GCCGCTCGGGCCGCAGTACAAAAACCGGCTCAAACCGGCGGCGCAGTGAGAGGCCCGCCGCTTTGGCGGCCTCCTCCTGTGTAAAAATGCCGTAGGTGACTGCACCGGTGCCTGTCAGCAGGGCGGCGTCAGCTCCTGCCGCCCGCAGCGCCTGCACGATCTCCTGCGTTTCGGCTGTGGCACAGGCTGCCTGCAATGCATTGCCTGCCTGCGCGCACACCCCGGCCAGCGACTGCCGCTGCAGTGCCCGCACCATCGCCTGCACATCCGGGTGCAGGGGGCTGCCCATGCGGTCATACCGGGCAAAGCCCTCCGGTGTGCTGCTGCCGGTGTGCGGCATGACAGCCGTCAGCCAGCAATCCGGCAGGGGCGGCTGCGGCTGCACCCGCTCGCCCCGACCCTGTACATGGGCCGTGCCCCCCACCAGACAAAACGGCACATCGCTGCCCAGCTGCGCCCCCAGTGCGCACAGCTGCGGCAGGGATAACCCGGTGCGATACAGCCGGTCAAGGGCAAAGAGCACCCCGGCAGCGTCAGCGCTGCCGCCCGCCATACCGGCCTGGCTGGGCGTCGCTTTCACGATCTCCAGCGCCGCGCCGCCACGGATGCCCGTCGCCTGCAAAAACAGCTGTGCGGCCCGCCATGCCAGATTGCGGCTATCAGCGGGCACATCGGCCGCCAGTGCGCCGCCCTGCGCCCGGCACGTCAGCTGAATGCCGGACAGCCGCTTTTCCACAGTCACGGTCTCGTACAGCGTCACCGCCTGCATGACCATATCCAGCGCGTGATACCCGCCGGGCAGCAGCCCGCACACCTCCAGCGCCAGATTGACCTTTGCCGGTGCCAGCACCGTTATTTTTTCCATCGTTCCGTGTTCCTCTCTGCGGCCGGGCCGCTTTTTCTTTTGCTGCAAGCCGGAAAACGCGGGGGCGGCTGATCCATGCCTGCCCCGGCCGCTTTCCGCCCGCGTTTTTGCACAGATGACCGGCCGGGTATCCCTCTTTGCTGCGCACAGGCACGAAATATCTGCGCCCCATGCCTGCCCGGCCGCCCCAAAGCCGGCATTTCTCTGCCGTCTGCATAAAGCGGCGGCAAACGGGCATACTGTCTGCAAAGCCGTGGGAAAGGAGGATGCTCCGTGTCGGTCTTTTACAAGATATGCCTTGCTCTGGTCATCATCGGCGGCGTCAACTGGGGGCTGGTCGGCCTGTTTGACTTCAACCTGGTCAACTGGCTTTGCGGCGGCTTCAACCTGGCCGCGCGCATCGTCTATGTACTGGTCGGGCTTTGCGCACTGTGCGCGATCCCCACGCTGTTTGCCGCGGGCGTTGACCCCGCGCAGGATACCCCGAAAGAGCCGTGACGCAAAAGCGGAAGAAGACGCGCCGTTGCCGTGCCTTCTTCCGCTTTTCTGTTTGCTGTCTGCCCAAAAGCCTTTCAGGCGTGGGTATCGGCCGTAGTCTCCTGCTCTTCCCTGTCATACAGGCGGGCGGGCTGCTCCTCCGCAATGGAAAGCCGCACCGACGGAGAAGGCTCTGCCGCGGCTTCGACGGCAGCCGTTTTGCGGGCCGCGCGCCGACGGCGAACGGCATCGATCAGCAGGCTGACCCAGCAGCGCAGGTACAGCAGCACACAGACGACTGCCAGCACCTGCAGGCACCGCTCCACCACCTGATCCACCGTAGGGCCCAGCATGCTCTCGGCCGTAAAATAAACGTGGGTCAGGCGCAGCACATACAGAATGGCGGCGGTGACCGCCGTGGATACCAGCATACGAAAAGCGGTTTTCATGGCAGAAATTCCTCAAGTGTTGTTATTTGGTGCCGAAAATACGGTCGCCCGCATCGCCCAGGCCGGGCACGATGTAGCCGTTCTCGTTCAGATGGTCGTCCATCTGGCCGATGTAAATATCCACATCCGGATGCGTGGCCTGCAGCTTGGCCAGGCCCTGCGGCGCGGCAATGATGCAGATGAACTTGATGTGCTTTGCGCCGCGCTTTTTGATGAGCGAGATGGCATCGCAGGCGCTGCCGCCCGTGGCCAGCATGGGATCCAGCACGATCACCTCGCGCTCGCTGATGTCGGCGGGCAGCTTGCAGTAATATTCCACCGGCTGCAGCGTCTCCTCATTGCGGTACAGGCCGATATGGCCGATCTTCGCGGCAGGCAGCAGCGTCAGCATGCCGTCCACCATGCCAAGGCCCGCACGCAGAATGGGCACCAGCGCCAGTTTGCGCCCGGCCAGCACCGGCACGCTGGTCGAGGTGATCGGCGTTTCCACATCGACGTTTTTCACCGGCAGGTCGCGCGTTGCCTCGTAGCACAGCAGAGTGGCAATTTCGCTGACCAGCTCCTTAAATTCCTTGGTGCCGGTGTTTTTGTCGCGCAGATGGCTGATTTTGTGTTTGACCAGCGGATGGTCGGCAATAAAAGGTGCGTTGCTCATCACAGATTCTCCTTTTCATATGTCACATGACTTTTTCAGCGCCCGGTGGGGGCGCATTCCTGCCGTAAAACAAGCCCTGCGGGCCCCTCAGCCCTCCAGCGCGCGCAGCTTATCGACCCGGCGCTGGTGACGGCCGCCCTCAAACGGGGTATCCAGAAAAGCGTCCACCAACTCGCACGCAAGCCCGACGCCCACCACACGGCCGCCCAGGCACAGCGCGTTGGCATCGTTGTGCAGGCGGGTATAACGGGCGCTGAACACATCCGAGCAGCAGCACGCGCGGATGCCGTGCAGCTTATTGGCCGCCATGCTGATGCCGACCCCCGTGCCGCAGAACAGCAGCGCACAGTCACAGTCGCCCTGCTGCACCGCCCGGCAGGGCGGCACGGCCATATCCGGATAATCGACGCTTTCGGTGGAATGGCAGCCGAAATCCTCAAACGGGATACCGCGCTGCTGCAGGTGCTGCTTGACAGCCTCCTTCAGCTCGTATCCGCCGTGGTCAGCGCCCAATGCGATTTTTTTCATACTGCTTCCCCTCTCTGCCTGTTTTCCCGGCAAGCGGCCCGAACCGTTTTTCCGTGCCGCTGCACAGGAACATGCGCGGGGCACTGCCCGCGCCGTCCGCTCAAGTGATTTTTCCAAAGGAAATCGGTTGACAAAGATTCTCCGATTTGTAATCCGCTTGTCAGAAGCTACTCAACGTAAACAATGAAAGTGATTAATCCGTACGTTTTCCGAACCATCGCCGCGCCGGTCACTGCCCGGCCTGCTGTGCCGCCAGCCGCTCGGCGCGTTCGCGCTCGGCCTGGCACAGGCGGTGATAATCCGGCCGCAGCTGCCCGGCCTCGACCACCAGCCCCGCCTGCGCCTGCTGCGCGCCGATGTGTGCGGCGGCGGCCGCCGCCCGGCAGCGGTGATCCTCATCCATACACCAGACCGGCAGCGTCAGCGCCTGCGGCAGGGCCGCACGGCACAGCGCCGCACCGTCGCCCAGCAGCGTCAGCCCGGCGGCGTTATCTCGCGCCGCCGCCAGCGCCGCCTCGGCTGCCTTTGCGGCAGGCTCGGCGGTGTCCGGCCGCAGACGGTGCAGCCCGGCGGCATCCCGCAGAAAGGCTGCCGTGTACACCTCGCCGCGGCGGGCATCCATGGCCGGAACGATCACCCCCGGGGCATCGCACCCGGCGGCCAGCGCCTCCAGCGTGGAGACCGGCACGCACGGCGTGTTGTTTGCCGCGGCCAGCCCCTTCACCAGCGCCATGCCGATGCGCAGCCCGGTAAAGCTGCCCGGCCCTGCCGTCACAGCATAAACATCCACCTGCCCCGGCTGCAGGCGGCAGGCGCGCAGCGCGCCGTCCACCAGCTCCAGCAGGGTCTCGCTGTGCGTCAGCCCGGCCGACAGCCAGCTTTCATATACCAGCAATGACTGCTGCGCCTCCCGGCGCACCACAGCGACCCCGGCAGTCTTCGCCGAGGAATCCAGCCCCAGAACGATCATTGCGTCACTCTCCGATCCCCTCCACCGTAATGCGGCGGCTGCCGTCCGGCAGCGCCTCCAATGCAACAACAACGTCCGGCGCACCGGTCAGCGCCTCCACGTTCTCGCTCCATTCGGCGGCGACGATGGCCCCGGCATCCAGATAATCAAAAAAGCCGGTGGTCTCGAGATCCTCCCGCGTCTGCACGCGGTACATGTCAAAATGCGCCAGCGGGCGCGGCCCGCGATAATAGTTGACAATGGAAAACGTCGGGCTGGAGACCGGGTCTTCACAGCCCAGCCCCTCGGCCAGGCCGGTGCAGAACGTCGTTTTGCCTACGCCAAGCCCGCCGCGGAACGCCAGATAGACCCCGCCGGGCAGCCTTTGCGCCAACTGCCGGGCAAACGCCTGCGTCTGCTGCGGCGAAGTGGTGATGACTGTCACTCTCTCGCCCTCCCCTTTGCGGCAGCCCGTCCCGCGGCGGCCTGCGGCCTTGTGCGGAAAAGCCGCGCGCCGCCCAAAACGGCCTCGCACTGCCCACCCGGCCGACGGATCGCCGCACCGGGCCCGCTTATTGTCTACCAGTATACCACATTTCCCGCCCGGTGAAAAGAAAAAACGGCAAATTCCGACAGAATTTCACCGCCTCTTTTTTCCAGCCGCACCCGTGCGGGCCCCCGTGTGAAATCGCACTGCGGGCCTTTGCAAGCAGGGCCAAATGTGGTAAAATAGACAGGCAAAACCAACGCGGCCGACCATTGGCCGCCGCCATGCGAAAGGAGGGCCGCCGTATGGGACGCCTGTACCGCCGCCTGATCCGTGGGACCGACCTGTTCTATTTGTTACTGTGCCTGACCTGTGCTGGGCTTTCGGTCGCCGTGCTGGCCTCGTGGTGCATGTTCATGCAGAACAACACCGACGGTCAGGTCAACTATAAGGTTGCCATTGTGCAAGCCGCCGCCGCCGGGCTGGGGCTGGTGTGCGCCGTCATTCTTTCCTATATTGATTATCACCTTATCGCCCGGCTGTGGCCGCTGCACGCCGCCGCCAGCTGGCTGCTGGTAGCCGCGACCTTTGTGTGGGGCTACAGCCCGCTGGATACCACCAACAAGGCCTGGCTGCGCCTGCCCGCCGGGCTGTCGCTGCAGCCGTCCGAGCTGGCCAAAATCAGCTTTATCATCACCTTTGCGCTGCACCTTTCGACGGTAAAGGAGGAGCTGAACCGTCCGCGCTGCCTTTTGCCGGTGCTGGCCCATCTGCTGGCCCCCGCGCTGATCATTCATCTGCAGGGGGATGACGGCTCCATGCTGGTGTTTGTGGCCGTCGGGCTGTGCATGCTGTTTGCTGCGGGCCTGAACTGGAAGTACATTGTGGGAGGCATGCTGGCCGTCGGCATCGTATCGCCGTTTTTGTGGAGCCGGATGGAAGGCTACCAGCAGGAGCGGGTGATTGCCCTATTTCACCAGGAGGATCCGGCCTATGCCAAAATTCTGTACCAGCAGATCTGCGGCAAAATTTCCATCGGTGCCGGGCAGATCACCGGGCGCGGCCTGTTTTCCGGCGAGCACCACTATGTGCCGCTGGCCTACAACGATTTTTTCTTTTCCTACTTGAGCGAATGCCTTGGCTTTATCGGCAGCATTGGCGTACTGCTGCTGCTGGGCGCCGTCTGCACGCGCACGCTGCACACCGCCCTGCGCGCGCAGGATGAGCTGGGCAGCTATATCTGCATCGGCATTTTTGGGGTGCTGCTGGCCCAGACCGTCATCAACATCGGCATGAATTTGAGCCTGCTTCCGGTCATTGGGGTGACGCTGCCGTTCTTCTCCGGCGGCGGCACCAGCATGGTGATGCTGTTTTTGTGCGTGGGGCTGGTGCTGAGCGTCTACCGCGTGCACCCGCGCGAGCTGTTTGACCGGCAGGATTGACCCCTGGCCGACCGTCCCTGTACAGTACCCGCCTGCGGCCCGGCTTTTACGCCGGGCGTTTGTCCGTCGGCGCTTTTCCGGCCGCCCGCTTCTCCTGCCTGCCGCAGGGCACAGAATGCTTTCCGGGCTTGAGGCACGGTGCTCCTGCCCGCGCTGCGCAAGGTCAATGCCCGCTCTGCCGTTTTTTCGTGTTTCCGCCTGCCGATGCCATTTTCGGCAGCAGCCCAGGCCCAAAAGAAACCGCCCGCGTTTGCGGCGGCAGCCCGTCACATAAAAACCCGGCCGCTGTGGAGAATACTCTCCACGGCGGCCGGGTTTTCTGTTCGGTTTTTGGAAGAAATCCGTTCTTCCCGGGAAATACCGGGCAATTCCACGCGCCCCACAGCGGCAGGCAAGCCCGTAAACGGGCCAAAGCGCACCGCAGGGCAGCGGCAGTTATTCGCCGGTCGTCTCGGCCGCAGCGGCGGCCTCTTTTTCCTTTGCCGCCAGCTTGGCCTCTTCCTCTTCCTCCAGCACGCGGTAAGCCACCTTGCCCACCAGCGTTTTGGGCAGCTCGGCGCGGTACTCAAACTCGCGCGGGACGGCGTACTTGGCCATGCTTTCGGCGCAACACTTCTGAATGCTGGCAGTCAGCTCGTCGCTGGGCTTAACGCCCGGGCGCAGCACCACAAAGGCCTTGACACGCTGCATCTTGTACGGGTCGGGCACGCCGATCACGCAGCTCATCAGCACATCCGGGTGGGCGTCAATGACGTTTTCCACCTGCGAGGGATACACATTGTAGCCGCTGGTGATGATCATGCGCTTCAGGCGCTGCTTAAAGTAAACAAAGCCCTCCTCATCCATCGAGCCAAGGTCGCCGGTGTGCAGCCAGACACGGCCGTCCGCATGGGTCTGCAGGGTGTGCGCGTTTTCCTCCTGGCAGTTCAGATAGCCCTTCATCACGGTGGGGCCGGATAGGCAGATCTCACCCGTCTCCCCGGCGGGCAGCTCGCGCTGGGTGCCGGGCTCGCAGATGATATAGTAGGTATCGGGGAACGGAATGCCGATGCTGCCCTTTTTGTAGGTGGAGCGCGGGGTCAGGCAGCTGGCCGTCACGCACTCGGTGGTGCCGTAGCCCTCGCGCACCTGCTCGGTAGAGCCATGCTCCTTCAGGAACTGATCCACCTTGGCCTTCAGCTCGATCGAAAGGCTGTCGCCGCCCGAGAAAATGCCCTCCAGGCACGACAGGTCGATGCCGTCCAGATCCTCAATGCGCAGCAGCGCCTCGTACAGGGTGGGCACGCCCGCAATATAGTTGGGATGGTGCTTTTTCAGCAGGCCCGCATAGCTTTTGACGGTAAACTGCGGCACCAGAATGCACTCGGCGCCGTTGATGAGCACCGTGTGGATGCACACGCCCAGCCCAAAGCCGTGGAAAATGGGCATGATGGCCAGCATGACGTGGCCCGGATGCAGGCAGTCGCCTGCCGCTGCCGTCTGCATGCCCAGCGCGTTGAAGTTGAGGTTGGTCAGCTGAATGCCTTTTGTCGTGCCGGTGGTGCCGCCGCTGTACAGAATAACGGCGACCTCGTCGCCCTTGCCCTCGTACAGATACTCGCCGTGATAGTCGCGGCCGCCTGCCAGAAACTCCTTCCACCAGATGACCTTCGAAGCGTTCTTCGGCACCTTTTTCACCTTGCGCCCGGCCGTGACGGCATAGCCCAGCTTCATCAGCGGGTTCAGGGCGTCCTTGATGCTGGTCAGGATCAGATGGTCGATGTGAATATCGTTTTCAATGGCCTTGAACTTGCCGTAGAACTGATCCAGCGTGATGCAGGCCACGCTTTCGCTGACATTGAGGTAAAATGCGATCTCTTTTTCACCCGACAGCGGATGGATCATGTTGCCGATGGCGCCCATACGGTTGAGCGCGTAAAACATGATGATGGCCTGCGGGCAGTTGGGCATGCAGACCGTCACGCGGTCTCCGCGGCGGATGCCCAGCGCCTTCAGCGCCTTGGCGCAGTCATGGATCTGCCGCACAAAGG
>CAKTAM010000066.1 GCA_934527255.1 uncultured Oscillospiraceae bacterium
AGCCAGAAGGCCGCCGCCAGCACCAGCGCCAGAAAGGCCGCCGTGCGCAGGCCGCTGCCGAACACGCTGACCCGTCGGCCAAAAAATGCCGTCAGCATCGCCCGAAAAACGGCGGAAAACTTTTCGCTGCGTTCAATGCCCAGCAGCGCCTTCAGGCCGCTGACCAGCATGCCGACCGTGCTCAGCTGGGCCGAGCCTCCCGTCTGCGAGCGATCCTGTCCCAACGCCGTTCTGAGGTGCAGCGCCCAGCCAAAATAGGCTGCAGCGGCCGCCGCCAGCAGCACCAGCGCCACGCAGGCAAGCCTTGCAAGGGCGCGCGCATCCTTTTTGTTTTTGGCAAAATCCATGGCGGCATGATCCATCGTGCACACCAGCATGACCACCAGCCCCAGCGGCAGGCCGACATCCTTCGTCAGGCCCAGCGCCGCCGTCACGCAGGCAGCCGCCGCCAGCACGCCCGCCAGTGCCCGGCCGCGCAGCGGCACACCGTCGGCACGCGCGGCAAACCACACCGCACAGCCGCCTGCCGTCAACAGGCCCAGCATCAGGTCAGCGTACGCCGTGGCATAGGCCATCAGCGGCTGCCGGTCATACCAGCACTCCACGGCAAACGGGGCCAGCACCAGCGCCAGCGCCCCGAACGCCGCGCAGCCGACCGCCCGGCGCGGCAGCACCGCCAGTATGGCGCCGAACGTGCAGAAATACAGCATGCCGTACGCCGCCAGCGTCAGCCACGGCAAAAAGCGCGGCGACAAAAACGAAAACGCATACCCCAGCACGGCCAGCGCGGGCGGATAGCTGCGCGCCGTCAGATTGGTCTGCTCTGCCAGCGTATACAGGGCGTCATGCTCCTTGACGACGCGCGCCGCCGTTCCCCAGAAGCTGAACTCGTCCCACTGGGTAAACAACGGCTGCCGCACGGCCAGCACCAGCGCCAGCACTGCGCCGCCGCCAAAGGCCAGCAGCCAGCCGGGCTCGCCAAACGGCCGCAGCACCTCGCGCCAGAAGGCGGCGGCCTTTTTCTGCCGGGCCGCCCGCAGGCCGCCCGCCGCCAGCCCTGCCGCCGCCGCCAGTGCAAGGGCCAGCACCAGCAGCATTCCGGCCCGCAGCTGCCCCAGACAGCCCGCAGCACACAGCACCAGCACCACGCCGCACAGCACCGGCAGCGGCAGCGCCGCCGTCAGGCAGGGCAGGGCGGTGCCAGCCTGCGCGCCGCTTTTTGGGGCGGTGCCGCAGCCGTACCGGGCCAAAAAAGCGCACAGCACCGCCAGCGCCAGCCACATCACGGCAAAGGAAACCGCAGCCATCGCGTCCGCCTCCCTCCGGCCGCACCCGGCGGCCTCTTTTATACCTGACCATTATACCCGTTTTGCCCGGTGATTGCAACCGGCTTTCACGCCCGTCCCCCGCCGCACCGGCCGCGCGGCATTTTCTTTCCCTTATGCAGTCCCATCAGCCCGCGCCGCACGCCCTCCGGCGCTGCGGCTCTGCGCCCGCGTTACCCCTTTCGCTGTTTTGCACCGTGCGCCGCTGCCTTTGCCGGGCCGCCCGCCTCCCTCCCCCCCTTTTTCTTCGCACCCCATTCACAGCGCGCAGTTGCAATTTCACGGCGGATGTGTTATAAAATAGGATGGATAAGCATGAGAGCCGGTGCGCCCGCGCCGGATTGGCCGGAGGATTTGCCATGAGTCTGAACATTCTGGATTACCCCTTTGATGCGGCGGCGCTGCTGCAGAAGCGCCGCGCCCTGAAAGCGGAGTGGAGCGCCCGCACCGACCTGACCCCCAAGCGGGTCGCCATCCTCAGCGGCGTGACCGTCGGCGTCTTTCAGGATCTTCTCGAGCTCTGGCTGCTGGCCAACGGCATTCGCCCGACGTTTTATCAGGGCGGGTACGGCTTGTTTTACGAGCAGCTCGTCTATGACAACAGCGAGCTGAAGGCCTTTGCGCCCGATGTCATTTACCTGCACACCAGCATGCGCAACATTCGCCAGTGGCCCGCCGCCGATGCCCCGCAGGCGCAGGCTGCAGCCCTGCTGGCCGATGAGACCGCCCACTTTTCCCAGGCGGCGCAGGCGGCACTGTCGCTGGGCTGCCCGGTCATTCTCAACAACTTTGATCTGCCCGTCTACCGGCTGATGGGCAACCGCGACGGTACACTGCCCGCCGGGCATGTGCGGTTCGTGCGCCAGCTGAACGAGGCGCTGGCGCAGTTGGCAGCCGACACCCCCAACCTTTATATCAACGATCTTGCCTACCTGCAGGCGCTGCACGGCATGGACGAATTCAGCGACCAGACCGCCTGGTACGCCTACAAGTATCCCTGCGCCATGGGCAAGCTGCCGTATCTGGCGCAAAGCGTGGCCAACATCATCAAAAGCCTGTTCGGCAAAAATAAAAAGGCGCTGGCGCTGGATCTGGACAACACCCTTTGGGGCGGTGTCATCGGCGACGACGGCGCAGACGGCATCGTCATGGGCACAGAGACGCCGGAGGGCATGGCCTACACCGAGTTCCAGACCTATCTCAAGGGGCTGGGGCGGCTGGGCGTGCTGCTCAACGTCAACAGCAAAAACGAAGCCTCCGTCGCCGTTCAAGGCTTTGAACGGCCGGATTCCGTGCTGAAAAAGGACGACTTTGTCTGCTTCAAGGCCAACTGGGAGCCGAAAAGCCGCAACCTGACAGAGATGGCTGCCGAGATCAACATTTTCCCGGATGCCTTTGTCTTTCTGGATGACAACCCCGCCGAGCGGGAGATCGTCCGCCAGCAGGTGCCCGGCGTCGCCGTGCCGGAGCTCGGCACACCGGAGCAGTACATTTCCTCCGTCGACCGCAGCGGCTATTTTGAGCTGACCAGCTTTTCCGCCGACGACAGCCACCGCACCGAAATGTACCGTGAAAACGCCCGCCGCACCCAACTGCAGCAGTCGTTCCAGAATTATGAGGATTATCTGCACAGTCTGGAAATGACGGGCGAGTTCGGCGCGTTTGACGCCGCCCATGCGCCGCGCATCACCCAGCTCATCAACAAATCCAACCAGTTCAACCTGACCACCCGGCGCTATTCCGCCGCCGAGATCGACGCGCTGGTCGGCGCGCCCGACTACATCACCCTGTACGGCCGCCTGCGCGACCGCTTCGGCGACAACGGCATCGTTTCGGTCATCATCGGCCATATCGAGGGGGATACGCTGGACATCGCCCTGTGGGTCATGAGCTGCCGCGTGCTGAAGCGCGACATGGAAAAGGCCATGCTGGACTGCCTGGTTCACGATGCGCTTGCCCGTGGCCTGCGCGCTCTGCGCGGCCACTATTACCCCACCGCAAAGAATTTGCCTGTAAAGGATTTTTATGATACAATGGGCTTTACGCTGCAAAGCGCCGACGAGCAGGGCAACAAGGAATATCTGCTGCCGCTGGAGGCCGGACGCTCTGACGCGTGCCGTACCATTGACATTCACCGCATCTGAATACCCGGGCGGCCGTCGGCCACCGTGCGCCTGTCGGCCCGCCCCGTGAAAAAAGGAGAACCGCTATTTATGGACAAGCAAGCCATTTTTGATGCCGTACAGCAAATTTTCCGCGACAACTTCAACGACCCTCAGCTGGAGATCGGCCGCGACACCTGCGCCGACGATGTGGAGGGCTGGGACAGCATCGAGCAGATCAACCTGCTGACCGCCTGTGAAAACCGTTTTTCCGTCAAATTCAAGCTTTCGGATATCCGCCGCCTGCAAAACGTCGGCGACCTGTTGGATCTGATCGAACGCCTGACCCACTAAACCGAGGTTCCTGTACAGGGAGGAGAGTTCCGGCTTGAACTTGCAGAGTTTCTCTTATTTTGCTTTTCTGGCGGTGACAGCCGCCGTTTACCTGAAGCTGCCCCAACGCTTTCAGCCGCCGTTTCTGCTGGCCGCCAGCTGGCTGTTTTACGCCATCGCCATGCCCGCCATGCTGCCGCTGCTGGTTTTTCTGTGCCTGTTCACCTATGTGTGCGGCCGTCAGCTGGCCGGTGGGCATCGCGTGCTTTTTTTGCGGCTGGGCGTCATCGGCAGCCTCTGCGTACTGGTGTTTTTCAAATATGTCAACTATTTGAAGGCGCTCTTTCCCTGGGGGGCCAATCTGCCCCGCATCGCCTGGCCGCTGGGCCTGAGCTTTTACATTTTTGCCGCCATCTCCTATCTGGTGGACGCCTACCGCGAGGACTGCCCCGTGGAGACCAGCTTTGTGCGCCACGCGCTGTTCATCTCGCTGTTTGCCACGGTCACACAGGGGCCCATCTGCCGGGCCGGGCAGCTTTTGCCGCAATTTTCCGAAGAACACCGCTTTGACGCCGCACGCTGCACCCGCGCTCTGCGGCTTTTTGCGTTGGGGCTGTTTAAAACGGTGGCCGTTTCGGATGTGCTGGGCGTGCTGGTCGACAACATTTTTGCCAACTATACGCAGTACGGCGGGCTGATGCTGCTGACGGGCAGCGTGGCCTATACCCTGCAGCTGTATTTCAATTTCTCCGGCTATTCCGAGCTGGCGCGCGCCAGCGGTCTGTTCCTGGGGCTGGAGCTGCCGGAAAACTTCAAAACGCCGCTGTTCTCCACCAATTTTTCCGAGCTCTGGAACCGCTGGCACATCAGCTTTTCCGCCTGGCTGCAGGATTATATTTTTACCCCGCTGGTCTGGGCGGATGTCAGCCGCCTGACTCGCGGCCGCCGCAGCCGTCTGTCGCCGCTGTTCTGCCTGTTCTGTGTTTTCTTTCTCTCCGGCCTGTGGCACGGCAGCACGCTGCCGTTCCTTTTCTGGGGAGTGCTGCAGGCGCTGTACCGCATTGGGGAGGAGCTGCTGCACCGCCGCTTCGGCAAGCCGAAGAAGAACCCACCGGCCTGGAAAAGCTGGGGCAAGCGGCTGGTCGTTTTCTGCCTGTGGTGCCACAGCGAGACCTATTTCCGCATCGGCATGGGGCCGAACCCCGTTGCGTTGGGGCTGCGCGATGCCTTTGTCTACATTGGCCGCAGCTTCACTGCGCTGTCGCCTGCGCGCTTTGGCCGCGAGCTGTACAGCGCCATCTACACCGCGTTTTACGCCAACGGGCTGATGGTATATTTTTACCTTGCTTTTCTGGCCTGCGCGCTGGCGCTGGCCTTCTGGCTGGATTACCGGCGCTGCTTCCGGTACAAAAACCGGCCGTCCGAGCTGGCGCTGGCCGGTGAAAAAAGCCGCACGCTGCTTTATCTGCTGCTGGTCTGCTTCCTGCTGGTCGGGTTCATTCTGCAGAACGGCGGCTTTGAAAACACCGGCTTCGGCATGTATGCCGGTTTCTGACGCCGCGCGTCCTCCACTTGTGAAGAAAGGCTGCTGCATCTGCCATGAAACGTATCCTGAAAAAGCTTTTTCTGCTGCTGATCCCGGTCTATCTCTGGTTTGCCTTTTTCGTCGCCTTTGAACCCAACAACTATTTCGGGCTGAAAAGCGCCGCGGGCTCCTCTCAGCCGGTGGCGCGGGTGCGCGCCTACCAGCAGTCGCCCGGCACCCGTCTGCTTCTGGGCGACAGCCGCCTGGCCCATCTGGATACCGACTATATCCGCCAGCTGTGCGGGGAGGATTGGCAGAACCTGGCCTATGGCGGGGCCTCGCTGAAGGAAACGCTGGATCTGGCCGATTATATCCTCAGCTCCGGCAATCAGGTCGACGCGCTGGTGCTGGAGGTCTCGTTCTATGTGCTGAACGCCCATTACAACACCGACCGCTTTGCCGCGCTGGAGCAGACGCTGCAAAACCCGCTGGTGTACTGCCTGAACCTGGAATACAACATCAACGCCCTCACCTGCTTTCGCGACTGGCTGCGCAACACGCCGGATACCATCGAATCTGGCATATGGCAGGCCGAGGATTATTTTGACGCCGACGGAAACCCCATTCCGGTGCATCGCACGCTGTACGAATACCCGGCGCTTATCACGCAGAAATGCAGCAACTGGGAGCTGAGCGACCAGCTGCAGCGCCTGCCGGAGCTGGCCCGCCGCTGCCGCGAGCGCGGCGTTGCCCTGACCATTGTTCTGCCGCCCATGGCCGAGCTGGTGCGCACGCAGGTGTGCCAGCCCTTTGGCATCGAGCCGGTCATGCTGCAGTCGGTGCTGCCCCAGCTGGAGGCCTGGCAGCAGGAGTACGGCTTCCTGCTGCTGGATTATGAATGGGGCGGCAGCTGCATTACCGATGACGACACCCAGTTTTACGACGGGTTCCATCTGGACGAACGCTTTGGGCTGCCGCAGTGGACGCAGCAGCTGTTCGGCGATCTGTACGCGCAGGCCGCTTCCTGAGGAGGTTTTTCCATGCCGCTTGATTATCTCATTCTGTATGAGCATATTGTCCGCGAATATGACAGCATTCTTCTTTTGAAGGCCGAGCTGGAGCGCCGCGGCCATACCGTAGAGATCCGCCAGCTGCTTGACCGCAAAAAGCTGAAATATTTCACCTGGAAAAAGCCGCGCGTTCTGGTCGCCAGCTGTATGTACGACAACGAGGGCCTCAACAGCCATGTGTACAACAACGTCGGCATCTGCCAGAAGGTCGTCAACCTGCACTGGGAGCAGATGCTCAGCGACACGCAGGAGGAGGAACCCTGGTTCAACTTCAACGGCAACGCCAAAAAGTGCCTGCACACCTGCTGGGGCGAAAAGACCCGTCAGCGGCTGCTGGCGCACGGCGTGCCCGCGCAGAACGCCGTGGTCACCGGCGCCGTGATGATGGATTTTCTGCGTCCGCAGTTCCACAGCTTTTTCAAGGAGAAAGCCGCGCTGTGCGCCGAGTTCGGGCTGGATCCCTCCAAGCGGCTGCTGCTGTACATCTCCAGCTTCGGCTATGCCAGCATGGATGAGGCCGAGGTGAAAGAGCTGTCCGACATGGCCGGTACGGACTTTACCGCCTTTGCCGCCACCAACCGCCGCAGCATGGCCACCACGCTGGAATGGTTTGACCGCTATCTGGGCGAGCACCCGGAGGTAGAGCTGGTCTATCGGCGGCACCCCAGCGAGTGGAATTCGCCCGCGCTGCTGCAGCTGGCCGAAAAGCGCAAAAACTTCCACATTATTTTCGCCTACAGCGTCAAGCAGTGGATCGTCGCCGCCGATGCCATCGGCATCTGGATGAGCACCGCCGTGGCCGAGGTCTACTTTGCCCGCAAATCCTGCATGGTGCTGCGGCCCTGCCCCATCGAGCACGAATTCGATCCCGTCATCTACCGTGATGGCACATATATCACCACTTATGAACAGTTTGCCGCGGCCGCCGGGGCAAACGACCTGCCCTTTCCCATTGCAAAGGAGCAGATCGAGGGTTATTTTGACGACAGCCCCACCCCGGCATATCAGCGCATGGCCGACCTGCTGGAGCAGGTCCTGCGCGAGCCGCCGCGCGACACCCCGTTTGACGGGGCCTTTCGCCCGCACTTCAACGTGCTGAAATTTTTTGCGCTCATCGGCGTACACCTGCTGTACGCCGTGCGCTTTGACCCGTCGCGCCTGAAAAAGCTTGCGCCGAAATTTGCCGCGTTCGCCGGGCGCATTTACGGCTATGTCGCCAAGGCACACGTCAGCCGCAGGCAGCAGAAGCTGTGGTACGACAACATCCGGCAATACCTGCGCTGACGCGCACACCACGAGGATTTTTATGCAGGATCATCGCTCTTCGGCCGAAAATTTCATTGGCAGCATCTTCAAATATTCCATTGCCACCTGGCTGGGCTTTGTCATCTCCGGGCTGGCGCTGGTGCTGGCAGGCATTCTGGGGCCGGAAAAAACCGCCGACCCTCTCACCTTTATGAGCGCCACCGCCACGGTCATGAACATTGGCATTCTGGGGCTGGATCAAAGCCTGCTGCGCTTTTATGCCGAGCCTCCGGCCGGGCACACCGGGGATGAGCTGTTCGCCGTCTGCGTGCGGCTCAGCCTGGGGGTCATGCTGGTGCTGGGGCTGTTTTTCAGTCTGGTCTGCCCCGGCTGGCTGGCCGATACGCTCAGCTTTCAGTCGCTGGGGGCGCGCATTGTGCCGCTGCTGTTTCTCAACGCGGCGCTGTATATGCTCACCCGCTATCTCAGCGTGCTGCTGCGCTTTCACCCCGCCGAGCTGAAGCTGTACACGCTGGAGACCCTGCTGATGCAGGCCTGCTTCAATCTGTTTTACCTGTTCGCCGGGTTCTTTTTTGATTCGGCCTATGCCTACGCGCTGCTTTCCATCGGCAGCTTTGCGCTGGTGGCCGGGGCGTTCTGTTTTCTCAAGCGCAAGGCGCTGGCCGTGCGCCGGGGCAGCTTTTCGCGGCCCGTGCTGGCACAGCTGGTGCCCTACGGTCTGGCGCTGGCCCCGACCCAGATCATGATCTATCTCAACAGCACCTTTTCGCTGGCGTATCTTGGCAACACGGCGGGGACGGCCGCCAAGGGCGTTTTCTCGTTCGGCACCCGGCTGGCGCAGATGGTCAGCGCCATTCAGGCGGGCTTTGCCACCTTCTGGGGGCCGTATGTCTTTTCTCATTACCAGACCGAAAACGACCGCATCTGCACCGTGCACGATATGCTGGATCTGCTGATCTTTGCCTTTTTCGCCTGTCTGGTCGCGCTGGAGGATATTCTGTTCTGGCTGTTCCCGGCCTATGCCGACTGCCTGCCCATTTTCCCGTTTCTCATGCTCTCCGTGGTGTTTTCCATCCTGTGCGAGGGCACGGTCTACGGCATTGCCATCGCCCGCAAGCCGGTGTATGACACCGTCGGCATTGCCCTTTCCACACTGGGCAACATTGGCCTGTGCCTGCTGCTGGTCCCCCGTTTGGGGCTGCTGGGTGCGGCGCTGGCGCTGGCCGGGGCCAACGGCGCCATGTTCGTGTTCCGCACATTGGTCGGTCAGCACTTCTACCGCACGGTGCGCACCCCCGCAAAAACACTGTGCGGGTGGGTGCTGTGCCTGGGCGTCTGCGTGGCCGGGTGGGCGCTTTCGGGCCGGTTCGCCCTCAAGGCCGCCGTCTGTCTGGCTGCGCTGCTGCTTTATGCGCTGCTGTATCGCCCCCAGCTGGCGCTGGCCGCACAATTTATCCGCCGCATTCTGCAAAAGCTGAAAAAACGCCCGGCGTGACCCACTGGCCGGGCACACAGCAGGAGACCGCTCTTCCGAAGCGTTCTCCTGCTTTTTGCAAGAGGCGCCGTTTGTCAAAGCTTCAGGCCGTCCGCGTTTTTTCGGCCGTTTGGGCCCGCTGCAGAGGCGGGGCCGAACCGCTCGGGCGAACCTATCCGGGCAGCCTGTATCTAGCCGCCGCGGTCTTTCTGCCGCTGGGGCTGCCGCAATCGCACGCGTTCTGGTCGGCCCCGGCTGCCGACTGGACGCAAAAGCGCCTTTGGAACAGCGAAGACCTGCCAGCCGGGCACTCGCTGGCCGACCGCTGAACGCTTTTGCAGCCTGCTGGGGGGACGCTGTGCCGCTGCCGCATCCCCTGCTGCAGCTGCCCTGCCGGGCCGTAAGCTGCCGCACGCCCACCGCGTGCCCGCCGCTGAAGCCTTGCCCGCGCTGCGGCCGTTTTTGGCTTACACAGCCCCAACGCGGGCCGCGCCCACATCCGGCACGGCCCGCCGCCATATCCTTTTTTCAAATTTTTGTGCAGCCGGTGAAGGGTTTGTGAAGCCGTCTCCGTTTTCAGAGGTAAAGGAGGCGAGCTTCATGAAACACATTCTGATCCTGCAGCTGGTTCTGATCTGCTCCACCATTCTTCTGGCCGGGTGCGGCACCGCACACACCGCCTTTGCCGAAAACGCATTGCCCACCGTCATCACTGCGCTGGAAAACAGCGGCCATACGGTGCAGTACACAGCAGCCGAGCCGTTCTTTCTCACGGGCGAGCGCAGCCAGCTGGTGCTGGACAACGACCCCTCCCAGACAGTCGTCATCTATACCTACGATACCCCCGAGGCGGCAGCGGCGGATGCAGCCGCCATTCGCCCCGACGGCAGCGGCTTTGACCTGCAGCAGGGCGACGAGGCCACCGCCACCTGCATCGAATGGGCGGATACACCGCATTTCTACCGCTGTGACGACGGCATCGTCCTGTATGTCGGGCATGATCCGGAGCTTCTTTCCGCATTGGAAAAGGCGCTAGGCCCCTGCTTTGCCGGCGGGGACGCGCTTTCTCACTGAAAACAGGTACCAACCGGGAGGTCACCTTTATGA
>CAKTAM010000067.1 GCA_934527255.1 uncultured Oscillospiraceae bacterium
CGTCAGCACCGTGTCGATCCACGGGCGAACCTCTTCTTTCTGCGCTTCCATCTTTTTGGCAGTGCACGGCCCGATAAAGACGACCTTAGCGTTGTCCGTGTGCTCCTTGATGTATTTGGCAATGGTGGCCGCAGGCGAAAGGTTGTGCGAAATGTTCGGCACCAGCGCCGGGAAATTTTTGTGGATGAACGCCACAAAGGCCGGACAGCACGAGCTTGTCAGAAAGCCCTTTTCAGCCAGCTCGCGCGATTCGGCGCTGGCCACCATGTCCGCGCCAAGGGCAGCCTCGACAACGGTGTGAAAGCCCAGCTTTTTGATGCCGGTGACGACCTGTCCCAGCTTGGCATATTTAAACTGGCTGGCAATGGAGGGCGCGACAACGGCAAACACCTTGCTGCCGCCCTGTGCGCTTTCCTTTAACAGGCGAATGGCGTCCAGAATGTACGATTTATCCATAATGGCGCCAAACGGACACTGGTACACGCACGCCCCGCAGGAAATGCACTTGTTGTTGTCAATGCAGGCCGTCTGGTTTTCGTTCATATTGATGGCCTTTACCTTACAGCTGCGCACACAGGGACGCTTGAAATCGGCAATGGCTCCATACGGGCACACCTTGGAGCACTGGCCGCATTCGATACATTTGCTTTTGTCGATGTGGGCGACATGGTTTTCGTCAAAGCTGATGGCTCCGCGGCGGCAGACATCCTCGCAGCGGTGGGCAAGGCAGCCGCGGCACGAGGGGGTCACCTCGTAGCCGCCCATGGGGCATTCGTCACAGGCAATGTCGATCACTTCAATGACGTTGGGATTGGAACGGTCGCCGCCCATGGCCAGCTTGATGCGCTCGCTTAAAATGGCGCGCTCCTTATAAACGCAGCAGCGCATGGTGGGGGTCTTTCCGGGGACGATGGTTTTGGGAATATCGGTGATATGCTCCAGCAGCTGATCGTCCCAGGCAAGCCGTGCGACCTCGCGCAGGACCTTATATTTCAGATATTGTACTTTGGTGTCAAATTTGCGGATGGTTGCCATGGTATGTGCTCCTTGTTTTTGTGGAAAAACGCCGGTCGGTGTTCCTTTGCGCATGGGGTGAAAAAATGCAGCCATTGAGGCGTCAGCCGCCGGGGAACCGTTCAAAAGGGCGCTGCCGTTTCCAAACGCTCAAAAGACGCGGCGGGGCAGGGAAAGCCTTTGCGGCATATCAGGCCCATGAAAGAAAAACGGCGTTTGGGGACGGCTGCCCCGTCGGCGGCTGCGCGTTGGCGGCCCGGCATGAAAATGCAGCAAGGCCCCCGGCAGCTTTTCTGCCGCCGGGGGTTGCGGATGGTACAACGTTTGAAAAAGGACGCTTGGGGCGGCGCTTATTCGTAATCCACCACGTCGACCCATTTCAGCAGCAGCTGCCGCTCTTCCGGCTTGCCCTTTACCGACTGCGAAGCGGCCACAATGGGCAGCCATTTCTGCACATACTGCTTGGCGGTGTCGCTCAGCTTGCAGTACAGGTTCAGGTACTTTTCGGCGGCGCCGGTGTCGCCGGAAAGCCAGAAGGTCAGATAGCTGCGCGCCGCATCGGCCGAGGCATTGCCCTGCGTGGCATGGGCCCAGTCCAGAATATACGGCGTGCCGTCCTCGGCAATGATGATGTTGGAGGGGGTAAAGTCGCCGTGGCACACCTTGTCATGCTCGTGCATGGCGTCCAGACGGGTGTGCAGATCGTACCGGGTGGTGGCGTCCAGATCGGCCTGCGAGATCTTGCGCTGCATTTTGTCCTTCAGACGATTGAGCAGCGGGGCTTTCTGACGGTGCACCTCCATCTGCAGCTCTACCATCTGCTGCAGGTAGGCGTCCTTGTTCTGCGGCTCCTCATTGATCAGCTGCTTGAGCGATTTTCCGGAAATAAACTCCGAAACAATGGCCCATTTGCCGTCCAGCTTGGTCACTTCCAGAATTTTGGGCACGTGCAGCGCGGTCTCCTCCACGCGGGCCTGATTGAGCGCCTCATTCAGAACGTCCGCCTTGGAATAGTTGTCGTCAAACACCTTGATGGCCTTGTCGCCGTCGTGGTAAACGGTTTTGGCGGTGCGCACCGCAATGATGTTATCCAGCTTCATAATCAATCGTTTCCTTTCCCGCCGGGCAGGCGGCCCGGCGCATCGGCATACCGGTCAGGTCATGCGGACGGCGCAGCCGCCGCCCGCATGCGCGGTTTTCAGACCGTTTCGTGCGTGCCGTAATAGGCGTTCAGGTACATCTGCTTGATCTCGCTCATCAGCGGGTAACGGGGGTTGGCGCCGGTGCACTGGTCGTCAAAGGCCTGCTCCACCATGTCATCCAGACGCGCCAGGAAGTCGGCCTCGTCAATGCCGTAATCGCGGATGGTCTTCTTAATGCCGACACGCTCCTTCAAAGCG
Source organism: uncultured Oscillospiraceae bacterium (assembly GCA_934527255.1). Taxonomy (GTDB): domain Bacteria; phylum Bacillota; class Clostridia; order Oscillospirales; family Ruminococcaceae; genus UBA1762. The sequence goes on from CAKTAM010000067.1 coordinate 2,415, forward strand.
TCCACGGCGGCAATCAGATTTTCCAGCTTTTCGGTATCGTTCTTGCCGCCCAGACCCAGCGAATCCGCCACTTCGGCATAGCGGGCCAGCGTGTGCGGGTGGTCGTACTGCGGGAAGGTGCCCATCTTGGTGGGAACCTCGGCCGCGTTGAAGCGCATCACCTCATCCAGCATCAGGGCGTTGGCAACGCCGTGGGGCAGGTGGTGGAACGCGCCCAGCTTGTGCGCCATCGAATGGCAGACCCCCAAAAATGCGTTGGCAAACGCCATACCGGCCATGGTGGCGGCATTGGCCATTTTCTCACGGGCAACCGGGTCATGCTGGCCGCCGTCATAGGCGCGGGGCAGATATTCAAAGATCATCTTGAGAGCGCGCAGTGCCAGACCATCGGTATAATCGGTGGCCATGATGGAGGCATAGGCTTCCAGCGCGTGCGAAACGGCGTCAATGCCGGAGGCGCTGGTCAGTCCCTTGGGGGCGGTCATGTGGAAGTCGGCGTCGATGATGGCCATGTTGGGCATCAGCTCATAGTCGGCCAGCGGGTACTTGACGCCGGTGTCCTGATCGGTGATGACGGCGAAGGGGGTCACCTCACTGCCGGTACCGGCCGAGGTGGGAATGGCGATGAAATAGGCCTTTTCGCCCATCTTCGGGAAGGTGTAGACGCGCTTGCGGATATCCATGAAGCGCATGGCCATATCCATAAAGTCGACCTCGGGGTGTTCATACATCACCCACATGATCTTACCGGCGTCCATGGCCGAGCCGCCACCCAGCGCAATGATGCAGTCGGGCTGGAAGGCCGTCATCTGCGCGGCGCCCTCCTTGGCGCAGGCCAGCGTCGGGTCGGGCTCAACGTTATAGAACGTGGTGTGCTGAATGCCCATGGCGTCCAGCTTATCCGTAATGGGCTTGGTATAGCCGTTGTGGTACAGGAAGCTGTCCGTCACCAGAAAAACCTTTTTCTTGCCCAGTACGGTGCGCAGCTCATCCAGCGCAACGTTCAGGCAGCCTTTTTTCAGATATACCTTCTGAGGTGCGCGGAACCACAGCATGTTTTCTCTCCTCTCGCTTACGGTCTTGATGTTCAGCAGGTGCTTGCAGCCGACGTTTTCCGAAATGCTGTTGCCGCCCCACGAGCCGCAGCCCAGCGTCAGAGAGGGAACCGTGTTGAAGTTGTACAGATCGCCCAGACCGCCGTGCGACGAGGGCGTGTTGACCACGATGCGGCAGGTCTTCATGCGGGCGGCAAACTGCTGCAGACGCTCGCGATCCGAAATGGCGTTCAGATAAATGGCGGAGGTGTGGCCATAGCCGCCGTCGGCGACCAGACGCTCGGCCTTGTTCAGCGCATCCGCAAAATCGGCGGCGCGGTACATGGCCAGCACGGGCGACAGCTTTTCGTGGGCAAACTCCTCGCTCAGCTCCACGCTCTCCACTTCGCCGATCAGGATCTTGGTGTTCTCCGGCACGGTCACGCCTGCCAGGCCGGCAATGGTCACAGGCCGCTGGCCGACGATACGGGCATTCAGCGCGCCGTTGATCAGAATGGTTTTGCGAACCTTTTCCTTTTCATCCTCATTCAGGAAATAGCAGCCGCGGGCGGCAAATTCCTTGCGCACGGCCTCATACACGCTGTCCAGCACAATGACCGACTGCTCCGAAGCGCAGATCATGCCGTTGTCAAAGGTCTTGGAGTGAATGATCGAGTTGACGGCCAGCAGAATGTCGGCGGTGTCGGTGATAACGGCGGGGGTGTTGCCCGCGCCGACGCCCAGTGCCGGTTTGCCGGAGGAATAGGCTGCCTTGACCATGCCGGGGCCGCCCGTCGCCAAAATAATATCCGCTTCCTTCATCAGCAGGTTGGTCATTTCCAGGCTGGGCACATCGATCCAGTCGATGATACCGGCAGGGGCGCCTGCAGCCACGGCGGCTTCCAGAACCACACGGGCGGCGGCGGCGGTGCACTCCTTGGCGCGCGGGTGCGGGCTGATCAGGATGCCGTTGCGGGTCTTCAGGGCCAGCAGGGTCTTGAAGATGGCGGTAGAGGTGGGGTTGGTGGTGGGAATGACCGCCGCGATCACACCGATGGGCTCGGCAATTTTCTGGGTGCCCATGGCCGTGTTTTCTTCAATGACACCGCAGGTCTTGACATCCTTATAATAGTTGTAAATATATTCGGCCGCGTAGTGGTTTTTGATGACCTTATCCTCCACAACGCCCATGCCGGTTTCAGCAACGGCCTGCTTGGCCAGCGGCAAACGCTGCTGGTTGGCGGCCAGGGCGGCGGCACGGAAAATGACGTCGACCTGCTCCTGCGTATAGGTGGCAAAGATCTGCTGGGCGGCACGCACGCGGGCAAGCGCCTGCTCCAGGCTTTCCACGCTGTCAACGATGGAACGGCTGCATTTCTGATCCATAGTTTGCTCCTTTTCTCTTGAAGGGTTTTTGCTTGGTACGTTAATATTTTAACAACCGGCAAAGGGAAACGGAAATGCATTTATGATATATCGGCTATGCTATTATTGATATATCATGCTTGTGTTACACCATATTCGATAAAAGTTGTCAAGCGCTTTCTGGCATTCTTTGGTCAAAAAGAACGAATCCAAACGAAAATTTTCACACGTCGCACGCAAAAAAATTTGGGGGCTTTGGGGAAGCGCGGCTGTGCGTAAAGCGTAAACAGCCGTTCCGAACATTTTTGGTACCCGTGTTTTGCGGCCACCGGAAAAAAGCCGCAGCGGACAGCGGGTTAACCGCGGGGTTCGGCAGTTAAAATACGGGGCCTGTTCAAGGACAGGCCCCGTATTCTGTATTGGGAGAAGTAATGCTGCTTTTTCAGCCCATGCGGGCAGCCCGGCGGCGCTGCAGGGTGCGCAGCGCTGCCAGCAGGCCGACGGTCAGCGCCAGCAGCAGCGGCAGCACGATCCACGCGTTCTGTACAAACCCGGCCAGCAGATAGCCAACAAGTGAGATGCCCGCCGTGGTCATCGCATAGGGCAGCTGGGTGGAAACGTGACGGATATGGTCGCACTGCGCCCCGGCCGAAGCCATGATGGTGGTATCCGAAATGGGCGAGCAATGGTCGCCGCAGACGGCGCCCGCCATGCAGGCCGCAATGGAAATGATCATCAGCTCATTGGAAAGGCTTGCGCCGAAGGCATCTACGGCAATGGGAATGAGAATGCCGAAAGTGCCCCAGCTGGTGCCGGTGGCAAAGGCCATGCCGCCGGCCACCACAAAGAAGATGGCGGGCAGCAGCGCCTGCAGCCCCTCGGCCGAGCCCCGCACCAGCGCGGCGACATATTCGCGTGCACCCAGCGCATCGGTCATGCCCTTCAGCGTCCAGGCAAACGTCAGGATCAGAATGGCGGGCACCATCGATTGAAAGCCCTCCGACAGGCAGGCCATGCAGGCACGGAAACGCAGCACGCCGCTGCACAGGTAGAAAACCAGCGTTAGCAGCAGGGCCGCGACCGAGCCGTAAACCAGCCCCATGGAAGCGTCCGAGGCCGAAAACGCCTCCACAAAGCCGACCCCGTCAAAAAAGCCGCCGGTATAGATCATGCCGGTCACACAGCAGATGACCAATAGCAGAATGGGCACCGTCAGGTGGATGACCCGCCCCTTGGGGTTGGGCTGCTCGCTGCCGTTGGCCTGCGCGGCGTTTTCCTCCAGCCGTGCGGTGCGTTCGGCCAGCGCCATGGGGCCAAAATCAAAGTTCAGCACCGACAGGGCGATCAGTGTGGCAATGGTCAGCAGCGCATAAAAGTTGTAGGGGATGGCACGGATGAACAGCGAAAGCCCGTCAACGCCGTCCACAAAGCCGGTGACGGCTGCCGCCCATGAGGAAATGGGGGCGATGATGCAGACGGGGGCGGCCGTCGCATCGATCAGATAGGCCAGCTTTTCGTGCGAGATGCCGTGCTTATCGGTCAGCGGCCGCATGACGCTGCCAATGGTCAGACAGTTGAAATAATCGTCCACAAAAATCAACACGCCCAGCAGAACGGTGGCCAGCTGCGCGCCCACCCGGCTTTTGATGTGGGCAGAGGCCCAGCGGCCGAACGCGGCCGAGCCGCCCGCGCGGTTCATCAGTACCACCAGTGTGCCCAGCACCACCAGAAAAACCAGAATACCGGCATTGGAACGGCTGGTCAGCTGGGGGATCATGCCATAGGCGACGGTCTCGCCGTCCTGTTGGGCGGCGCCGAAAAACATGTGCTCCAGCGCGGCGACCGGCGAAAAGCCGGTGTACAGCAGCGCACCGGCAAAAATGCCGATGAACAGCGACGAAAAGACCTCCTTTGTCAGCAGCGCCAGTGCAATGGCGATCAGCGGGGGCACAAGGGCCCAGAATGTGGCGTAAAGTGAATGCGTCATGTTACAAATCCCTCCTGTAATGTCTGCGGCGCACAAACAAAAAACACGCGGCGAAACTGTGGTTTCGTCCCGTGTCTGGTGGGTGTGTACGGCAAAAGCGCCGTGTGCATATCAGGCGGGGAAGACAGCTCTCCACAATCTCTTGTGACAGTCCGGCACATATTTTGTGCCGACCCAGCAAACAGGCCCATGGCAACGGCCTGTCCACTTCGGCAGCGGTTCTGTTCCTTCCCCTGTGATTGCCATTCCTGCGGGGAGTACTGGTAACGCGCTGCGCCTCTATCGTTTCCTGCGTATTCTTTTGTCCTGTGTCTTGCCGGTGGAAAGCCGCCCTGTGCGGCCTTCGCGTGAAAGCGCTTTTTATCATAGCACGCTTTGGCAAGGCTGTCAACAACTTTTTATTTGCACGGCGCGGCGGTTTGGACGGCATTTGTCCGAAAAAGGTTGAAAAAGCCGACATGGGCTGTTATACTGAAATGGACATTTTGGACGGCCGTGTTTTGGGTGCGGTCTGTGCAAAGCAGGCGTATCGCGCAGGGCAAAGCCGCGCGGTACAGCCAAAAGAAAAGGAAAAGGAGAGATCACTGTGCCCCTGTTGGATATGCCTCTTGAGCAGCTGCGCCAGTATACCGGCAGCAGCCCCTGCCCGGCGGATATGGAGGCCTACTGGGCCCGCGCCCTGCGCGAGCTGGAGGCCACTGACCCTGCCCCTACCTGCGTACCGGCCCATTTTCAGGTGCCCGGGTACCAGTGCAGCCACCTGTATTTTAACGGCGTCGGCGGCGGCCGCATCCACTGCAAGCTGGTGCAGCCGCTGCGGCTGCGGGAAAAAGCCCCGGCGCTGCTGCAGTTTCACGGCTATGGCGGCGACGGCGGCGCATGGACGGATAAGCTGGCCTGGGCGGCTATGGGCTTTGTCGTCTGTGCCATGGATGTGCGTGGCCAGGGCGGCCTCTCGCAGGATCATGTTGTGACGGATGGCCCCACCCAGTCGGGGCACATCATCCGCGGTCTGTCGGATGGCGACCCGGCGCATCTGTTTTACCGGCAGGTCTTTCTGGATACCGCCATGGCGGCCCGTGTGGTGATGGCGCTGGAGAATGTGGACGCGGACAACGTATCCGCCATGGGCGGCTCGCAGGGCGGTGCGCTGGCCATTGCCTGCGCGGCGCTGGTGCCCAGCCTTCGGCGCGCGGCGGTCTGCTTTCCGTTTCTGTGCGATTATCAGCGCGTGTGGGAGATGGATATGGCCGAGCGCGCCTATGGCGAGCTGAAAGATTATTTCCGTAAGTTCGACCCGACGCACAGCCGGGAAAAGGAAATTTTCACACGGCTGGGCTATATCGATCTGCAAAATCTGGCGGGCCGCATCCGGGCGCAGGTGCAGATGCATACCGGCCTGATGGATAACGTCTGCCCGCCGTCCACCCAGTTTGCCATGTACAATAAGATCGTCTCGCCCAAGGAGGTCGTCGTTTATCCGGATTACGGCCACGAGGAGCTTAAGGGCGCGGCTGACCGCATGGCGCAGTTCTTGCTTTACGGGCTGGCCGATGCCGAACAAAAGTAAAACCGTCCGGCGGCAGAACGCCGGGTCAGATAAGCAGGAGGAGAGATCATGAAAAAAACAGGAATCATTTTGTTGGCGCTTGCGCTGCTGTTCTCGCTGAGCGGCTGCGCCAGCAAGGAGGCAAAGGCCGTCAACACAGCCATTAAAGAGATCGGCACGGTCACGCTGGAAAGCGCGGATGCGATCGAGCAGGCGGAGACGGCTTACGAAGCGCTGTCGGAAAAGGATAAAAAGGCGGTGCATTCCGACAAGCTGGCTGCCGCGCGTGCCGAGTATGACACGCTGGTGGAGATCGACGCGGTGGAAAAGGCCATCCGCACGCTGGAGGAGGAGGTCGTCACCCCCAAGAACCTGCAGGCGGCACAGGAGGCTTATGACGCCCTCGGCGAGGAAAAGCAGGCGAGAGTCAGCAATGCACAGACGCTGACCGGCCAGGCCCATCAGCTGGGCCTGCTGTACGGCGACTGGTCGTATGAGCTGGATATATCAGACGAGATGAACGAGACCATGAACCAGATCTTTTCCATGATGGGCGTGGAGGCCGATGTAGACGGAACGATGGTGCTGCCCGTGACGGTGACGCTCGGGGAGGACGGCGCGTTTATTCTGCGTGTGGATGCTGCGGCTATGCCGGACAGCTTCAAAAGCTATATGGCCCAGTGCACCGATGTGCTGACCGAGATGCAGTACCAGATCGTGGAGGTGGCGGGCTATACGCGCGAGGAGATCGACGATGCCTATGAAGAAGAGTACGGCATGTCGGTATCGGAGTACAGCGAGAGCCTGCTGGATTCGTTTACGGCCGAGGATTTCGGTTTGGATCAGCTGCAGGTGCAGGGCGTGTACGGCGTGGAGGGCGACCATCTGTACATTGCCGAAACGGCGGATGATTTTGACGTTTCCGGCTATGAGGTGTTCGAGCTGACGGGCGACACGCTCACCTTTACCTCCGGCTCTGCCGAGGAGGGCTTCTTCCAGTATCCAACCACCCTGAACCGCAAATAACGGTGCGCAAAGCATCATCAAAAAGGGCCCCTGCGAAAGCGCTTCGCAGGGGCCCTTTTGTGTGCAGAGGCTTCAGCGGGCAGCGGGAGGCTCTGCCTCAGGCTGCGCGGCGGCATAGCGTGAGGGGGCGATGCCGAAGCGCTCGTGAAAGCGGCGCGAAAAATGCGGCAGGTCGCCGAACCCGCAGGAAAACGCCGCCTGCGTGACCGAATACCCGGCCAGCAGCAGCTGTGCGGCCTGCTCCAGCCGGTGCTCGCACAGGTACTGCTGCGGCGAAACGCCGAACTCCTTCGCAAACAGCCGGAACAGATGGCTGCGGTGCACCCCCACATAAGCGGCCAGCTGCTCTACGGTGATGGGGTAGGAATAGTTCTGCCGAATGTATGCGGCCGCTGCCTGTGCAGCGGACAGCAGCGGCACGGGTGCCTGCGGCGGCACAAACAGGGCCAGCAGCCGGTAAAGCTCGCTTTGCAGTAAAAACCAGTTGCCGCCGGTGCGAAACTGCCCGATCATACGGCGGACACACTGCTCGGCGGCCGCCGGGTTGTGAAAGTGCAGGATCGGCCCGGGGCCAAGCCGCTCCAAAAGCGCGTTTGCGCGCAGGCCGACCCAGCCATAGCACCACGGGTCGGCGGTGTCGGCAGTGTACAGCGTCACCTCGCCCGGCCGTATCAGAAAAGCATCTTCTGCGTGCAGGGTCCAGCTGCGGCCGCCGCATTCAAAGCGTCCCTGGCCGGACAGCACACAGT
>CAKTAM010000068.1 GCA_934527255.1 uncultured Oscillospiraceae bacterium
CGCATACTGGCCCAGCGTGGCCGTGCTTTCCAGCAGCAGACGGCGCGCGCCGTGCTTTGCCATCAGCGAGGCGACCTGCGACAGGCCGTCGCCCTCCTGCAGCACGACCTCGGCATTGGTCACATCCCGGCGGGCCACCTCAATATACCGGCTGTCAATGATAAAATAGCTTTTCTCCGGGAAGATCAGCAGCGTACCCGCATCGCCCGAATCAAAGCGCAGCAGATAATAGCGGCCTACCTCGCCGGTGACCAGCGCGGCGGTAAAATCCACCGGAAGCTTCCGAACCAGTTTTTCCATACGATCCATAGCAATACCCACCCTTTCTGTTTTTTGTGTTACTGTCCCGCACAGAGGCCGCCGCGCCGTTGCCCGGCGGCCCCGCGTCGGCTTTTGTCGTTTACTGTGTACCGCCCAGCGCGTGATAATAGCGGCTCATGGCGGCGGCGTCCTCACTTTGCGTACCGGCGCTTTCGCAGATGATGGTCGGCGCAAGGCCGCGCTGGTATAAAAGCTCCATCAGCGGCTCGTACTGCGGGCCATACACCGTATCGGCAAAGGTCAGATGCTGCTTTTCACCGCCCGCCGTATACTCGATTTTGGAAAAATGCGCGTGGAAATGCACGGCGCGGTCGTCATCCAGCACCTGAGCCATGCGGTCCAGCACGGCGGCATAATCTGCCTTGGAGGCAAGCCCGCCCTGCGTACGCGCATTGAGATGCCCAAAATCAATACACGGCGTGATGCGTGCATCCACCGTGCACAGGGTCAGCACCTCCTCCAGCGTGCCCAGCTGGTTGACCTTGCCCATAGTCTCGGGGCAAAGGGTCATATCCCCATAGCCGTTTTCATCCATTGCCTGCACAAACAGGCGCATGGTATCCATGGCCAGGGCCAGCGCCTGCTCGCGGCTCTGCTTGCCGCAGCTGCCCGAATGAAAGATGATGCGGCGGCCGCCCAGCGCACGCAGCGCCGCGGCGCTTTCCAGAATGTAGCGCACGCTGCCGGTGCGCTTTTCCTCCTCCAGCGAGCTCATGGAGATAAAATAAGGGGCGTGCAGACTGTAGCGCACCGGCCAGCGCTGCGCGTTGAGGCGCATTTGCTCCAGCGTCTGCGCTTTGGTGCGCACGCCGCGGCCGCACTGGTATTCGTAGGCATCCAACCCGAACCCGGCCAGATATTCCGGCACCTGTGCCAGATCCTTATACCCCATGGCCGCAAAGCTTTCGGCACGGCCCGCCGGGCCAAATGCAGGGCTGTCACTCATAGCGTACCCCTCCTTTTTTGTAATAACGCCGCAGAAGCGGAGCCTCCAAACGGCGCTTGAGCAGAATGTACCACTTGAAATCGGGCGACATGGGCTCTACCAGCAAAGCGGCAATGCCGTACAGCCGCGCGCCCAGCACATCCGTAAACAGCTGGTCGCCAACGGCCGCCATCTGCGCCTTTTCCACGCCGAACAGGCGCTGCGCACGGGCAAAGCCCTTGGGCGACGGCTTGCCTGCGCCGGACACCCACTGCACGCCGATCTGCCGTGCAAACGGCGCCACGCGCGCCTCGCTGTTGTTTGAGCTGACCGCCAGCTGAATGCCCGCCGCACGGCAGGCCTGCAGCCAGGCGGCGACCTGCGGCGACAGCGCGGGGCTGTCGTGCGCCGTCAGCGTATTGTCGATATCCAGCACCAGCGCGCGGATGCCCCGCGCCTGCAGATAGGAGAGCGGAATGGCCGTAATGCGGGAAAAGACGGCATCCGGCTGCAGCAGCTTTTTGTGTGGCATGGCTTCCTCATTCTGCGAAGGCAAACCGGCCGCCCCCGCGTGTTGTGACAGAAAAAGGCGGGTCTTTGCAGACCCGCCTTTGCTCGTGTTGGTTTGCTCCAACCCCGCCGCTTATTTATATTTCCGCTTGCGGGCAGCCTCGGATTTCTTCTTGCGCTTTACGGAAGGCTTCTCGTAATGCTCGCGTTTGCGAACCTCGGCAAGAACTCCGGAGCGGGCGCAGGAACGCTTGAAGCGACGCAGCGCGCTGTCCAGAGATTCGTTATCCTTAACTCTGATTTCCGACATCTATATCCCTCCCTTAATAGGAGTTTCGTTGTACTACACAACGAAAGTATTATACCCTATTCCTGTCGGATTGTCAACCACGATTTTGCCACTTTTTTGCTTTCCCGGCAAACTTTCGCTTTGGGCGGCAGAAAAGCCGCTTTCAGCGGGCATCGGCGGCTTCGTCATGCTCGGCCCAATCCATGCTGCGGCCCACCGCCTTGTGCCAGCCGCGGCGCAGCTGTTCGCGGCGCTGGGGCGTCATATCCGGCGTAAAGCTCAGGTCGCAGTGCCACAGCCGGCCGATCTCCTCCGTGTCCTTCCACACGCCGACGGCCAGCCCGGCCAGGTAGGCCGCGCCAAGCGCCGTGGTCTCGCGGATCATCGGGCGGCGCACCTCCCGCCCCAGAATATCCGCCTGGAACTGCATGAGAAAGCGATCACGCGAAGCCCCGCCGTCCACCTTCAGGCAGGCCAGCGGAAGCCCGGTATCCTTTTCCATGGCCTCCACAAGATCCATGCTCTGATAGGCAATGGATTCCTGCGCGGCGCGGATGATATGCTCGGGCCGGGTGCCGCGGGTAATGCCCACCAGTGCGCCGCGGGCATACATATCCCAATAGGGCGCGCCGAGCCCCGTAAAGGCGGGCACCAGATATACCCCGCCGGTGTCCGGCACCTTCTGGGCAAAATATTCGGCGTCGCGCGACTCGCGGATGAGGTTCATCTCGTCCCGCAGCCACTGAATGACCGCGCCGCCCACAAAAACGCTGCCCTCCAGCGCATACTGCACGCGGCCGTTCAGGCCGACCGCAATGGTCGTCAGCAGGCCGTGGCTGCTTGTGCACGGGGTCTCGCCGGTGTTCATCAGCAGAAAGCAGCCGGTGCCGTAGGTGTTTTTGGCGTCGCCGCGCGCAAAGCACCCCTGCCCGAACAGCGCCGCCTGCTGGTCGCCTGCGATCCCGGCGATGGGCACATCCACCCCCTGAATGTTGCAGTGGCCGTACACCCGGCTGGAGTCGCACACCTGCGGCAGAATGCTGCGGGGGATATCTAGCTCGCGCAGGAGGGTATCGTCCCAGTCCAGCGTGTGGATATTGTACAGCATGGTGCGGGAGGCGTTGGTATAGTCGGTAACGTGCACGGCCCCGCCCGTCAGCTTCCAGACCAGCCAGGTGTCCACCGTGCCGAACAGCAGCTCGCCCTTTTCGGCTTTTTCCCGCGCGCCGGGGACGTTATCCAGCAGCCATCGAATTTTGGTCGCCGAAAAATAGGCGTCCAGCATCAGGCCGGTGGCCTGCCGGATGTAGCCCTCCAGCCCGCGGGCGCGCAGCTCGTCGCACAGCGGTGCGGTGCGGCGGCACTGCCACACAATGGCGTTGTGCACCGGGCGGCCGGTCGTCTTATCCCACAGAATGGTGGTCTCGCGCTGGTTGGTGATGCCGATGGCGGCAATATCCTGCACGGCGATGCCGCTTTGCGTGATGACCTCCATCATCACGCTGTACTGGCTGGAATAGATCTCCATGGGGTTGTGCTCGACCCAACCGGCACGGGGATAATACTGCGTAAACTCCTTTTGCGCCACTTCCACAATGTTCTGCTGCTCGTCAAACAGAATGGCGCGGGAGCTGGTGGTGCCCTGATCCAGGGCCAGAACGTATCGGCTCACAGGCGGCCTCCTTTATCGCTTTTCGGGCCGCGCCGAACAACGGCGGCCCGCCCGGCCCAAAGGGGCCGTCTGTCTGTATTGTAATGCAAACCGGCGCGCTTTGCAAGCCCGGCCGTCCTTTCAGCCAAACGCCTTGGTACAGACAACATCCACCCCGGTGCCCAGCAGATCGGCCAATGCCACCTGCCCCACCTTTACCGGCGCGGTCAGCTCTACTGCATCCAGCGCGCGCATGGCCTCAAACAACAGCTCCTTGGGGATGGCTGCATTGGTCTTTACCGGGCAGCGGCGCGCCTCGCAGCCGGTCAGGCGCACGGTGCTGGTCAGCACCCGCACCGGGTGCTGCAGCTCAGCGGCGCCGTACTGTGCGCCGCGCGGGCAGCTGTTGCCCGTGACGGCATAGCCGTTTTCCTCATCCACCTGCAGGTGGCAGCCGCGGGGACAGACGATACAAATCAGTTCTTTCATTTTTCTAACCTCTTTCCGGCGGGCAGCCTGCCCGCCATACCGCATGTGCAGGCGCTCAGGCCTCCACCTCCACCGTCAGCTCGTCGGCCGCAGCCCCGGCCAGCAGGGCGGCGGGCAGCGCAATGTGCTCCATCTCGCCGGGGGCCATATGCTCGCGGGCAAAGCGGGCCAGCACACGGTCGCCGTCCCGCACGACAATGGCCGAGCGCCCGAACACCTGCCGCACGCGGAAGAACACCTCCGCCTTTTGCGGCAGGTTGGCCAGCCGCAGCTGCTGCGGCACGGTATAGCCCACGCCTGCGCCGTTGCGCAGCCGCAGCAGCCGCCCCTGCGGCACGCCGCCCTGCACCCATGCAGCCGCGGCCGCACCGGCGCGCTGGCTTTCGGCGGTGACATAATCCACCAGATCATGCACATGCACCACGTTGCCGCAGGCAAACACGCCGGGCAGCGAGGTCTCCATGTTTTCATAGACAACGGCGCCGTTGGTGCGCGGATCCATCTCGATCTGCGCGCTGCGGGTCAGCTCGTTTTCGGGGATGAGCCCCACGCTGAGCAGCAGCGTATCGCAGTCGAACACCATCTCGGTGCCCGGCACCGGGCGGCGGTCGCTGCCGACCTCGGCGACGACCACCTGCTCCACCCGCTGCTTGCCGCGGATATCCACCACGGTATGCGAAAGATACAGCGGAATGTCAAAATCCTGCAGGCACTGCACGATATTGCGGTTCAGGCCGCCGGAATAGGGCATCAGCTCCACGCAGGCCAGCACCTTTGCGCCCTCCAGCGTCATGCGGCGCGCCATGATCAGGCCAATGTCGCCCGAGCCGAGGATGACGACCCGCTTGCCCACCATATAGCCTTCAATGTTCATAAAACGCTGGGCCGCGCCCGCCGTATAAATGCCAGCGCAGCGCGCGCCCGGGATGGAAATGGCCCCGCGGGTACGCTCGCGGCAGCCCATGGCCAGTACCACGGTCTGCGCCTGCAGCTGCTGGAAGCCGCGCTCGCCGTTGACGGCGCTGACGATCTTCACGCCGTTTTCCTCGTGCAGCTCCAGCACCATGGTATCCGTCTGCACCTCGATGCCGGTACCGGCCAGCCGGTCGATAAAGCGCCCGGCATATTCCGGGCCGGTCAGCTCCTCCTTGAAATAGTGCAGACCAAAGCCGTTGTGGATGCACTGGTTGAGGATGCCGCCCAGCTCTTTGTCGCGCTCCAGGATCAGAATGCTTGTCAGGCCGCCGTCGCGGGCCGCCTGCGCGGCAGCCAGCCCGGCAGGGCCGCCGCCGATTACGATCAGTTGATACATATCTTTATTTTCCTCTCTGTACGAAAGCGATCCGTCTGTCAAAACCCGGCCGCGCTTATTCTTCCCCGCGGCGGACGGCCTTTGTCTCGCCGCACAGCACCCAGCTGCCCTCGTCGTCCATGGGGATATCCACCGGCGAGCAGCCCAGCTCACGCGCAAGGATCTCCTGCACGCGCGGGCCGCAGAAGCCGCCCTGGCAGCGCCCCATTCCGGCGCCGACGCGGCGCTTGACACCGTTGACGCTCACCGGCGGGATGGGCGTGTGCAGGCTGGCGACGATCTCGCCCTCCGTGACGGTCTCGCACCGGCAGATCACCCGGCCGTAGCGCGCATCCTGCCGGATGAGCGCGTTCTTTTCCTCCGGCGTGCACTGGGCAAACCGCACCCGGCGGCGGCCGTCGACAAAATCCTCCCGCGGGGCCAGCGTCAGGCCCGCGCCCTGCAGCAGCCGGACGGCCTGCTTTGCAATGGCGGGCGCAGCGGAAAGGCCGGGGCTTTTGATCCCGGCAAGGTCAAAGAAATGCGGCACAAAGCGGCTTTCGGCGATCAGAAAATCGTCGCCGCTGTGGTTGGCGCGCACACCGGCAAAGTTGCGGATATTCTCGCGGAAGGCAATGCCCGGCACGCTGCGCACGGCAGCGGCGCGCACCTCGTCCAGCCCGGCGGCGGTCGTCTCGGTATCGTTGGCGGCGGGCACCGGCTCGGCATTGGGGCCGACGATCAGGTTGCCGTGCACCGTGGGCGAGACCAACACGCCTTTGCCCTTTTCGTTGGGGCACTGGAAGATGACATGGTGCACCAGCTTGCCCTGATTTTTATCCAGCAGATAATATTCGCCGCGGGCGGGCGTGATCTGATATTCACGCGGGGCCACCAGCTCGTGCACACTGCCGGCCGCCACGCCTGCAGCGTTGAGGATGTAGCGCGCCTCATAGCTGGCCGTCGGCGTCGTCACCCGGAAGCCGCCGGGGATGACCTCGATGCCGGTCACAGGGCTGCTGCGGTGCAGCTGCACCCCGTTTTTCACGGCGACCTCCGCCATGGCCAGACAGTACTCCCACGGGTTGACCACGGCGGCGCTGGGGGCATACAGCGCCCCGCGGACCTGATCGGCCAGGTTCGGCTCCATGGCATGCACGGCGGCCGCATCCAGCGGCTGCAGCCCCGGCACGCCGTTTTTCACCCCACGCTCGTACAGCGTGTGCAGCGTGGCAAGGTCGGCCTCGTCAAACGCCAGCACCAGACTGCCGATGGGGTCGTACGGCACATCCAGCCTGCGGCACAGCTCGCGCGCCAGCCGGACGCCCTCCACATTCAGCGCAGCCATCTGTGTGCCGGGGTGCGGGTCGTACCCGGCATGCAGAATGGCGCTGTTGGCCTTGGTGGTGCCGTTGGCCACATCGTTGGAGGCCTCCAGCACCGTCACCGACACACGGCTGTGCGCCAGCTCATACGCGCAGGCTGCGCCGATGACGCCGCAGCCGATAATCAATACATCGGTCATAGATTCACGTTCCTTTCTGTGTGCGCAGAGGCGGTTTTCCGCCGTAAAGACAAAAAAGAGTATACAAAACACAGCCCCGTGGCTGTGGCTGTATACTCTTGCTCTCGACAACCGCTTCCATTGTTTTTTACTATAGCACATTTTCTGCCGCAATTGCAAGCCCTGCGGGCAAAATTCTCTTGTGTTTTCCCCTGCTTCCTGCTAAGATAAGGAAAGAATCGGCCCGTCTGGCCGCACTTTTTTGCAGGAGGTTTTCACCGTGAGAGAAGCCATGCTGAACGCGCTGGAAAGCAGCCCCATCATCGCTGCCGCCAACAGCGACGAAAGCCTGCAGCAGGCCCTGAAAAGCAGCTGCCGCGTGATTTTTGTGCTGTACGGCAACCTAATCACCATGCCGGGCATCGTCAAGCAGGTGCACGCCGTCGGCAAGCTGGCGCTGGTGCATATGGATCTGATCGAGGGGCTTTCCAGCCGGGAGATCGCCGTGGATTCGCTGAACGCCATTGCCGGGCCGGACGGCGTGATCTCTACCCGCGCGCCCCAGATCCGCCGGGCGCGCCACCTGGGGCTGATCACCGTGCAGCGCTTTTTTGTCATTGATTCCATGTCCATCCGCGGGCTGCAGGCCCAGCTGAAGATCGGCAAGCCGGATTTTGTCGAGCTGCTGCCCGGCCTGATGCCCCGCGTCATCACCGATGTTCTGCACTTAACGCAGGCCCCCGTCATCGCCAGCGGGCTGATCCAGCAAAAGGAAGAGGTGCTGGCCGCACTGGGCGCGGGCGCCTCGGCCATTTCGACCACGGCCCCCGACGTCTGGTCGCTGTAAGCGCCGCTTTTTGCGCATTTGCGCATTACCGTATAAAAGGAGACTTTTTTCATGTCTGTTTTGAAAACCATCGGAAAGGTCGTCGGCATTCTGCTGGCGGCCGTGCTGCTGGCCATAGCGGGCCTGCTGGCCTGGCTGAGCATTCGCGAATACCGCCCGGCCGCCCGCGAAGCGTTGACCGTGGACGGCAATGCCGCCGGGACGCGCACACTGGCCCCGGGCGACAGCCTGACCCTTGTTTCGTGGAACATCGGCTATGCCGCGCTGGACGCCGAACAGGATTTTTTCATGGACGGCGGCCAAATGTCCAACACCTCCAGCAAAGAGCGTGTGCCGCAGACCGTGGCGGGCATTGCCGATGTGCTGGCGCAGCAGGAGGCCGACGTGCTTTTTCTGCAGGAGGTCGACCGCAACAGTGCCCGCAGTTATTCCTATAACGAATACGCCGCGCTGACCGAACAGCTGTGCCCGGCAAACAGCGCATTTGCCAACAACTATAAATGCGATTATGTGCCCTACCCCGTGCCCGGCATGATCGGCCGGGTGGACAGCGGGCTGGCCACACTGAACAGCCTGCCGGTGAGCGAGGCGGTGCGGCAGGCGCTGCCCGTGCCGTTTTCGTGGCCGGTGCGGCTGGCCAACCTCAAGCGCTGCCTGCTGATCGAGCGTGTGCCGCTGGCAGGCACCGACCGCGAGCTGGTGCTCATCAACCTGCACTTGGAGGCCTATGACGACGGCGAGGGCAAGGCCGCCCAAACGGCCCTGCTGCTGGAAATTCTGCAAAACGAATACACCGCCGGAAACTATGTTATTGCGGGCGGCGATTTCAACCAGAGCTTTCCCGATGCCAACGCCGAGGCCTACGCCGTAAAGGACCCCTCGCTGTGGGCGCCCGGCATGCTGGAGCTGGACGAGTTGCCCGCCGGGTGGGGCATTGTCTTTGACGATACCACGCCATCCTGCCGCCTGCTGAACCAGCCCTACGACCCTGACGATGAAGCGACGCAGCATTATCTGATCGACGGCTTTCTGGTGTCGCCCAACGTCCGCCCCGAGGTGGTGACCACGCTGGACGAGGGCTTTGTTTACTCCGACCATAACCCGGTGCGGCTGCAGGTCACGCTGGAGGAGTAAGGGCAGGCGGGCAACGGAGCGACAGCAAAAAACATTCCGTTTGCCCCGTCACAGTCAGGCTGTTTTCCGTTATTCGCCGCAGCCTGTTTTTCTGCCCCGCGGCAGGCCGCCGCTCTCGACTTGCTGACGCTTTCCGCCGCTTGGGGCAAACATTTTTCCGCTTTTCACCGGCACGGCCGGATGATATTCTGACAATGGAAAAAGGAACTTCTTATGCGCTATTTGGATCATGTCACTGACAAGGGCATTGTCCTTTCGCCCGACAAGCCGGGCGAGGCCATGCACCAATGGGATGGCGGCGGCATCCGCGAGGCCATTCTGACCCAGGTGGACGACACCTATTATCTCTCCTATGACGGGGCCATGCCCGGGGCGACCCCCACTAGCTATTGGAACGCCTGCCAAGCGCGCAGCAAAGATCTGCTGCACTGGGAAAAGCTGGGCCCCAATATGCTCTCCTCTGCGCTGACCCACCCGGAAAGCAGCGAGGAAATCTATAAGGATTTCCGCAGCGCCAGCTCGCCGTGGAGCTTTTATGCCGACGGGCGCTGGTATCACTATTATGTCGGCGCCGACCATTGCTCGCTGGAGGGCGTTCCTGCGTTCTGGTACTCCACCATGCTGGCCACCTCGGAAAAGCTGACCGGTAAATGGCACAAGCGCTGTGATGACAACGGCTGCGCCAAGCACGTCTGCTTTACCGTGGGCCAGCCCGGCACCTGGAACGATGTGACGGCCTCGCCCGGGCAGGTGCTGGAAAACCCCCGCTGGGCGGCCGACCCCGCGCATGAAAAACGCTATCTGATGTTTTACAGTGGCAGCTGCAGCGGCGAGACCAAGCGCAGCCTTGGCATTGCCCGCACCAATGACCTTGGCACAAGCGATGATTTCGACAAAGCAAACGGCTGCTTCTGGCAGAAGGATGCCGAGCCTATTCTGCCGCCCGAGGACGACATTGAAAACACCTCTATCTATTATGAAGCCGGCAGCGGACTGTACTGGCTGTTTACCAACCACATTTATAACAACGAGTATACCAACTCGGTATGGGTGTACTGGACGGACGATCTGGAGCACTGGAACGCCAACAACAAGGCCATTGTCATTGACGGCAGCGTCAGCACCTGGG
>CAKTAM010000069.1 GCA_934527255.1 uncultured Oscillospiraceae bacterium
CCATGGCGCGGGCCAGCTTGGTCGCCTGCTCGATGTCGTTGGAGGCCCCGGTGGTGACCTGCCCGAAAACCAGCTCTTCCGCCGCGCGGCCGCCCGTCAGGGTGGCTATTTTGTTTTCCAGCTCCTGCCGGGTCATCAGCACCTTGTCGTTTTGCTCTACCTGCATGGTATAGCCCAGCGCACCGGAGGTGCGCGGGATGATGGTGATCTTCTGCACCGGTGCGGAGGCCGTCTGCAAGGCCGCCACCAGCGCATGGCCGATCTCGTGGTATGCCACGACCTTCTTTTCCTCATCGGTCATAATGGCGTTCTTCTTCTGGTAACCGGCCAGCACCACTTCAATGCTTTCCTCCAGGTCGGCCTGTTCGACCACGGTGCGGCCGCTGCGCACGGCGCGCAGCGCGGCCTCGTTGACGATGTTGGCCAGCTCGGCCCCGGAGGTGCCCGCCGCCATGCGGGCGATGGTGTGATAATCCACATGATCCGCCGCGCGGATCTTTTTGGCATGGACCCGCAGAATGGCCTCACGGCCCGCAAGGTCGGGCAGCTCGACCGGGACGCGCCGGTCAAACCGGCCCGGGCGCGTCAGGGCCGGATCAAGCGATTCCGGCCGATTGGTCGCCGCCAGAATGATAACGCCGTTGTTGCCCTCGAAGCCGTCCATTTCGGTCAGCAGCTGGTTGAGGGTCTGCTCGCGCTCATCATTGCCGCCCAGCTGCCCCTCGCGCTTTTTGCCGATGGCGTCGATCTCATCAATAAAGACAATGCAGGGGGCCTTTTCCTTGGCCTGCTTGAACAGGTCGCGCACCTTGGAGGCGCCCATACCGACAAACATTTCCACAAATTCCGAGCCGGACATGGAGAAGAACGGCACGCCCGCTTCACCTGCCACCGCCTTGGCCAGCATGGTCTTGCCGGTTCCCGGAGGGCCGACCAGCAGCACGCCCTTCGGCATGGAGGCGCCGACATCAGAATATTTTTTGGGATTGTGCAGATAATCGACGATCTCGGCCAGGTTTTCCTTTGCCTCATCCTCGCCCGCCACATCGTCAAAGCGGATGCCATCGCTTGAGGGAACGTATACCTTTGCGTTGCTCTTTCCCATGCCGAACGCCATGGCGTTGGGGCCGCCTGCCTGCGACATCAGCTTTTTGGCCATATACTGCCCCAGCGCCGCAAAAATGATGATGGGCAGAATGACCGTCAGAAAAAAGCTGAGCAGCGGCGACGAACTTTTTTGAATGTCACGGGTAAACTCGGCCCCGGCATCATACAGGCGCTGGGTCAGGGTGGGGTCGTTCATTTCGCCGGTTTTGTAGACCTGCTGGTTTTCCTTATCGGTAAAAACGATCTCCGTGTCGCCCACTTCCACGCTGCCGATGTTCTTATCCTCGATCATCTTCATGAAGGTGCCATAGTCGACCTCCTGCACTCTGGCGCTGACCAGCAGCGGAGAGATGACCATGTTGAACACCGCGATCATCAGCAGGGCGATCGCATAATAATACAGCAATGGCTTGCGGGGAGATTTTACTTCTTTCATACGCTGTTACCTCACTTTACAGCCAGTAGGGCAGGCTGCCGTAAGCCGAACGCACAGCCTGCTCCTTCGGGATTGATTCTTATTATAATAGGTTTGGCGGCAAATGCAACGTCCCCGCGCGCTTTTTACAATTTGTTCAGAAAGGGAAAATGGTTTGGTCACAAGAAAAGACGGGCAGGCCCGCCCCACCGGAATGGGACAGGCCCGCCCGCCTTTTTTCCGCAAACGGCCGCCGGAAACCTACGGCCGGTGCTGCTTAAAATTTGCCGCCGCCCCCGCCGTAGGTCGAGCCGGAGGACGAGGTGTGCGTGCTGCTGCCGCCGGAGCTGTGATCCTGCTCCTGCGGGCGCTCCGTGCGGCTGACGGTGTTGTACAAAAACAGATCGCGGCTTTCGGTGATATTCAGGCTGCCCGGCCGCACATAGCTGTTGGCCGACGGCTGGAACCGCACCGTTTTCAGCTTGGCCTTCATGCAGGCCACCACGATCAGCGCGATCAGAAAGCCCAGCACCAGCGAAACCGGCAGCCAGAGGCGCAGAAACGGGCCGTACCGCAGCCAGTCGCCGAAGCTCAGCGGCTCCGTATCGTCGGCGGCGTCATCCGGCATATGGCCGACATCATAGGCTTCGCCGTTGGCCGCCTGATCCAGAAAGCTGTCGCACTGCTCGGCAAAGGTATCGAACGCATCGGCATACCAGCCGCCGGAAAGGTCGCTGAGCATGGCATCGCCCAGATAACGAATGCCCTCATCGGTGAACACCGTAATGGCATAGCCGTGCGTGGCAATGTACCAGTCGCGCCCTTCCATGTTCAGCAGCAGCAAAACGCCGTCGTGCTCTTCACCAAAGCCGAAGCCGCAGGCTTCAAACAGACGCTCGGCATAATCGCTGACGGTCAGGCCGTCCAGACTGTCCGTCGTCGCCACGGCGATATCCACACTCTGCCGCCAGCGAATGTCATCCAGCTTTTGGTTCAGCGCTTCCTCCTCGTCATCCGTCAACAGGTCGGCCCCATCCTGCACGCGCGGATAGCTTTCGTCAAAACCCTCCGCCGCCATCGCCGGAGCAGCCGCGCCAAAAAATACGCACAGCGAGAGCAGAAGAAGGATGATCCTCTTTTTCATCATCAGCCCTCCCCTCACATTCCAAACAGGTGCAGCAGCACGCACAGCGCCAGCATTCCCGCGCTGCAGGCCGCCGTCAGCCCCCAAAGCCATTTGCGGGCAGCAGCCTTATCCACCGGCAGATCACCGACAAATTTGCCGGTCTGGCCATTCATGGCAAAGGTGTACTGCTTGCCGTTCCAGCTGGTATTCAGCAGCCAGACGGGGTACAGTGCATACTGTGCGCGGCCGTCATTCAGACGAATGCTGCTGTTTTCGGTCTCAACCGTGGCATAACCCTGCACGGTGGCGGCAAACGCCTGCTCGGTAGAGCTTTTTACCCGGTCGTTGGCGCGCTCGACACTTTCCTCGGCCGTCACATCGTATTTGTCGGCCAGGTACCCTGCCAGATACGCCGTTTCAAAGGGGACTGCGCCGGAAAAATCGTACGGCTCGATGGATTCCATCAGGTCGTCGGCCATTTTGGAGGAGCCGTCTACCGGAACGTGCGCGAACCCGATGCTGCCGCCGCGGTGCACCAGATAATGGCTGGTCTCGGTATAGTCGTAGCGGCTGTCGCTCCAGCTGCGCACCGTCGTGGCGTGATAGCGCACCTGTGCATCCGCCTCGGTATCAAACAGCCAGAACGGCACATACACGCCCTTGATCTCATCAATGTGGTTTTCATCCAAAAACACCTTCGGCAGCAGCCGCTTGCCGGACAGGTGCTTTCGCAGGCCCTCGCGGGCCGCCTTTTTATCCAGCCGGAACGGGATGACCAGATCCGGCCGCAGCGTACCGGAGACCTGCCCCAGCAGTACGACCGGGTTGCCGCAGAACGGGCAGGCCGTGGCCGCCGTGTTGGCATCGGCCACGATCTCGCCCCCGCACGAGCGGCAGACATAGCTTTGCAGCCCGGCGGCCTCATCGGTCTGCCAGTCGCTGCCGGGCGATGTCTGCCAGCGCATGCTGTCGCTCTGCTCGCTTTGCAGCTCGGCCTCATAGTCCTTCAGCGTTTCCAGCTCAAACTCGGTATCGCAGTACGGGCACTTCATCTTCTGCGCGGCGCTGTCAAAGGCAATGGCTCCGCCGCAGCATGGGCATTTGTATTCCTGCAGGGTCTGCATGAAGGCACGCTTCCTTTCTTCCTGTGCCGTAACGGGCGGGCGGCCCTGCGGCCGCCGCGCGGTCAGGTACGGTCGTTTTCGTCAAAAATATCGCCGCATTCCGGGCAGAAGCGGGGCGGATGCGCCGGATCCTCAGGGGTCCACCCGCATTTGTCGCACCGGTACAGCGGCGCGCCCGCCGGTTTTTTCGCGCCGCAGTTCTGGCAGAACTTGCCCTGATTGACTGCGCCGCAGCTGCAGGTCCAGCCGGTCTGCGACGGGCGAGGCTTGCCGCACTCGGGGCAGAAGTTGCCGGTGGCCGCCGCGCCGCAGGCGCATTTCCATGCGCCGCCTGCCTGCGCGGCCGGTGCGGCGGACTGTGCCTGCTGCTGACCCATGGCAAACAGGTTCTGGGCGTTCACCCCGCCTGCATTGTTGGCCATGCCCATGCCCATAAAGCCTGTCATCGCGCCCGCCTTGTTGGAGGCCGCCGCCTTCATCGCATCCGCCTGTGCGCCCACAAGGGTGGCCGCCGCCATGGTGGGATCCCGCATGATGGCCGTGCGCTGGGCCTGCTTGATCATCTCGGCATCCTCTTCGGGCAGCGTGACCGAGCCAAGCGCAATGCTGACGACCTGCAGGCCGCGCAGCGCGCCCCACTTTTCCGACAGGGTGGCATTCATGGCGCTTTCCAGCTCCGCAGTGTGCGTCACGATCTGGTTCGGGCGCATCTCCAACTCGGAAAGGCGGCCGAACGCAGGCTGCAGCGCACTGATAAACTCGGTTTTCAGCTGACGATCCAGCTCGTCGCGGGTATACTCGCCGGAAATGTTGCCGCAGACATTGGTGTAAAACAGCAGCGGGTCGACGATCTTATACGAATACACGCCGGAGCAGCGCACCGAAACGTCAATGTCCAGCCCGATCTTGCTGTCCACCACGCGGAACGGAATAGGATTCGGCGTGCCGAACTTATTGTCGACCAGCTCTTTGGTGTTGAAGTAATACACGCGCTGATCCTTGCCGGTGTCCCCGCCGTAGGCAAAGCGCTTGCCGATGGTGTCGAAGGTGGCGCGCAGGCTCTCGCCCAGGCTGCCGGTAAAAATGGAGGGCTCGCTGGAGGTATCATAAGTATATTCGCCCGGCTCGGCGCACAGCTCTACCACCTTGCCCTGCTCGACGATCATCATGCACTGTCCGTCGGCCACGGCAATGCCGGAGCCGTTGGAGATGATATTTTCATTGCCGCGCGTATTGCTGGAGCGGCCCGTTATCCGTTTGCTGCCCTTGACGGCCAAGACCTCCTTCGGCATGGCCTCACAATAAAAGAACTCCTTCCACTGGTCGGCCATTGTGCCGCCCAGCGCGCCTACCGCTGCACGAATCAATCCCATTCGTACTGTCTCCTTTCAGACTTCACCCTTTTCCGGCACGGGGCCGGGCCCTGCGACCGCTCTGCCGCTGCTGTGCAGCGGTCGTTCCCATACGGCCTGCTTACTAATAGCATACCGCAAAACGGCAATTTTTTCAACAGTATTTGGGCTTACCGCACAAAAAAGCCGCCGGGCCTTTGAAAAAGCCCGGCAGCTCCATGTTTTTTGCTGCTTTGAACAAACGGTTGCTTTTAAGTCAGCGGTTTGCCGCTGAACACCGGAAAGACACCCGCCTCGCCGTAATCGACGGCCTGTGCCTGCCGCAGCGCGGCCATATCCTCCTCGGAAATGGTAAAATCGACCGCCGCGTTGCTTTGCAGGTGTGCCGCCCCGGAGGCCTTGGGCAATGCCACCGCCCCCAGCTGCAGCACATAACGGATGCACAGCTGCGCCGCGCTGACGCCATAACGCGCCGCCATCTGCACGATCCACGGATTCTGCACAGCCGCGCCGTGCGCAATGGGCGAATACGCCTCCACTGCGATCTTCTGCGCGCGGCAGTACTCCAGCAGGGCGGCATCCGTCCGGCCGACGTGCAGCAAAATCTGGTTGACCATCGGCCGCACACGGCAGCCCGCCAGCAGGCTTTCCAGATCATCCTGCCGGAAGTTGGAAACGCCGATCACCCGCACCTTGCCGGCCGCCTGCGCTTCCTCCAGCGCGCGCCAGACCTCGCGGTTTTCGGCGAAATAACGGTTTTCCGTACCAAACTCCGTCCACGGCTGCGGCGAGTGGATGATCATCTGGTCCAGATAATCCAGCCCCATTTTTTCCAGCGTGATGTCAATGGAGGCGGCCGCAGCGTCATGTGTCTTGCATTCGGCCGCGATCTTGCTGCCAATGAACAGCTGGCTGCGGGGCACGCCGCAGGCGCGCACCCCTTCGCCGACGCCGCGCTCGTTGCCGTAGGCCTGCGCGGTATCCAGCAGGCGATAGCCCAACTGCACAGCCGTTTGAACGGCGGCGGCCGCCCCGGCGTCGTCCATCAGCCAGGTTCCCAGCCCCAACCGGGGAATACGGCTGCCGTCAGCCAGCGAAACGCTTTCCTGTAGGATCATGCCTTGTCCTCCTCCTCTGTCCAGATCTCCTTTGCCATACGGAACACGGCCCATGCCTTGGGCCAGCCGCAGTAAAACGCCGCGTGGGTCACGATCTCGGCAATTTCTTCGCGGGTAATGCCGTTCTTTTTGGCGCTAAGCAGATGGTAGCGAAACGACTCATCCGTCAGGCCCTGCGCCATCAGGGCCACCACCGTCACCAGCGAGCGGTCACGCAGCGAAAGCTGCTGTTCTCTGCTCCACACCTGACCAAACAGCACATCGTCGTTCAACTCGGCAAACTTGGGGGCAAACTCGCCCAGGGCATCCCTGCCCGCCGTCTGTTTGACTGCCATATCAAAGCCCTCCTGTTTACAGCCTGTTGTATTCTTCGTCGGTCACCGGCTCACACCACTCGTTGGCGCAGCCCTCGCCGGGCACCTCTACCGCAATGTGCGAAAACCAGCTGTCTTTTTTTGCCCCGTGCCAGTGCTTGACATTGGCCGGAATCATGACCACACTTCCCTCATGCAGGCTGACGGCCGGTTCGCCTTCTTCCTGGTACCAGCCTTCGCCCGCTGTGCACAGCAGCAGCTGCCCGCCGCCGTGCGCCGCATGGTGAATATGCCAGTTGTTGCGGCAGCCCGGCTCAAAGGTGACATTGGCCGCAAACAGGCCACCCTTGGGGTCTGTCAGCGGGTTTAGAAACGAATCGCCGATAAAATACCGCGCATAGGCGGTGTTGGGCGTACCCGTGCCAAACACATTGGCCTTTTCAAATGCTTCTTTTTCCGTGTACTGCATCATCGTATCCTCCTGTTTCAAAGTCAAGAATGCTCCACGGCATACCGCAGCCAGACGGCGCCGCTTTCATACGGCTGCACACCGGTAAGCTTCAGCGGCGTGACCGGGCGGCCCTGCGGCAGGCCGTCAAACACGGCCGCCATACCGCCGCGGCCGTCGATGCCCGCGCCGATCAGCACGCTGACCTCATCCAGCAGGCCCGCAGCCAGGAACCCGGCGTTGATATGCCCGCCGCCGACCACAGCCATGCGCTGCACGCCGAACACCTGCCGCAGCAGCGCGCAGGCCCGAACCAGATCTACCCGCGGCTGTCCGCAGGCGATCCACGAGATATGCCGCTGCTGCAGATACTCCAGATAGTCACGGCTGACCTGCTCGCCGGTCACGACCAGCAGCGGCCGCTCCTCGCCTGCCTGGTCGGGCCACAGCAGCGAGCCATCGGTATCCACCACCACTTCATACCCGGCGGCCTCCATGGCACAAAAGCTGTCCTCGCGGCCCAGCGGCTGCGGGTTTTCGCTGTGGAACTCTCCGGGCAGTGCCATTTCCAGCTGGGCCGTCACCCGGCCGCTAACGCGGGTCGGCGCCTGCAGAGCCTCAAGCGTGGCATAATACTCCTGGACGCCGGGCAGCTGCTCGGTCATGGCACAGTCGATGCGGCCGTCCACCGAAGCCATCATATGGCATACAACATACGGTTTTTGCATGGGATCGCTCTCCTTTCCCGGCATCGGCAGAATTTTTCGCCTTGGGGCGCAAAGCCGCACGGCAAAGCACTTGACAGCGGCCGCAGCCGGTAGTATTCTTTTCTTAAAGTTCATGCTTATTCTACAACTTAAAGTGCACTTTCAATCAAGAGAAAATGTGCTGAATTTGGGAGGAAATATGGTTTACACTGTTGGCGAAATGGCAAAACAGCTGGGGGTTCCCGCCTCGACCCTGCGCTATTACGACAAAGAGGGGCTGCTGCCGTTTGTCGAGCGCTCCTCCGGCGGCATCCGGATGTTTCAGCCGTCGGATTTTGAATGGCTGCAGGTGATCAACTGCATGAAAAAAGCCGGCATGTCCATTCAGGATATCCGGCAGTACATCGAGCTTGCCCTGCAGGGTGACAGCACCATCGACCAGCGACTGGCCATGTTTATGCAGCAGCGCGAAGCCCTGAAGGCCCGTCTGGCCGAGCTGCGGCACACGCTGCTGACGGTGGAGTACAAATGCTGGTACTACGAGACCGCCAAGGCCGCCGGAAGCACCGATGTTCCCCAGCAGCTGCCGGATGAGGCCGTACCGGAGGCGTTCCGCGCCGTGCGGCGCGAACTGCGGCAGCTGCACACCGAAGTGGAGTGAGCGGCGGCGACCCGGCAGGAACCGCCGTCTGCTTTTTGCATTTTGCCGCGCTGATGAAACGGCCGTTTACCGCAAAAGTGCTGAGGGTGCCGACAAAAACGCCAGGCTCTTATTTGAGGCCCCCTAAAAAGTTAAATAAAAGGTGAGCGCATCCACTTTTTCCGCACATTGCAGGGCATGACACAGAAATATCTCGGTATGGCGCTGGGCTTTCCGGAGAAATCCGCAGACGTCCGCCTTGCGCAGTATGAGAATAGTTCCAGAACCCCAAAAGCAGATGTGACCGCTGCGCTGGCAAAAGTGCTGAACGTTTCGCCCAAGGCGCTGGACGTACCGGATATTGACGGCTGATGCACACGCTTTTTACGTTGGAAGACCGGTACGGGCTTGAAGTCTGCGAATGTGAGGACGAGGTGCATCTGCGCGTCCATATTCATAAGGGACGCGATGCAGCGGCGCTTCACAGGATGCTTGCCGCGTGGGGTGCGGTTGCCGCCAAGCTGAAAGCGGGGGAGATCACCAAAGAAGAATACGACCGCTGGCGTTATCACTATCCCGAGTTCGATGCCACGCAGCGTTGGGTGAAAGTGCCGTCACAGGCTCTCAGTGATATATTGGTGGATGCGTTGAAGGAAAACGAGTGAGTCGATATGGATAAGGTTTTAAGCCGTATAATGAATTCTGATGATTGGCCCTCAATCCAGATGCCAGAAAACTTAGAATTATTAAATGAACTGGCAGACAACAGTTTTGGATTAAACACTTTCGAGGGAATGCTTGCAGCAACGCTAATGTATCATCAGATTCTTGAGGCGATGTGTATGCACATTTTGGAGGACTGCTATTTCTATATCCAACTTTCTGTTTATCCTGCTGAAATTGAGTTCAAATTACCCAAAGATAAAATGTTC
The DNA here is from genome assembly GCA_934527255.1 of uncultured Oscillospiraceae bacterium. Classification (GTDB taxonomy): domain Bacteria; phylum Bacillota; class Clostridia; order Oscillospirales; family Ruminococcaceae; genus UBA1762. The sequence continues at coordinate 9,284 of CAKTAM010000069.1, forward strand.
GGATATTATATTAGTGAACTTAAATCGTCCGTCAGCTTCTTGAAGAAACAGGAATTTATTGAAAAGGCAGAATTATTTAATTCCTACAGAGTTGGAGCAGTTCACAGGATGCGAAGAACAAACTTGGATACGTTAGCTGTAGAACTCCAAAAGATAAAAGGCTGTTTCGATGAAATATTTGACCTTTATAACGACATTCAAGATGATTTCCGCGTGATATTCCACAGCCTTCAAAAAGATACTTTTGTTGAGTACCTAACAGACAAAGAATACGACGAATATTTTGGATAGAAAAAGAGCTATCTGACTTCATTTGAAATCAGATAGCTCTTTTCTTGTGAATAATGAAATTCTGTTGCCAAATCGTTGCCACGAGGGGCTTCAAGGGTGCCGTCAAGATTTATGCGCAAATTTATTTGCAGGCTCCGGCTGAATGAAGTCAGCCGACAATAGAGGCGTCGTACAGAGCCGCCTCCAAGTGCTTCATGTTCATGTATTTCTTGTTGCCCCACTGGGTGCCCGCT
>CAKTAM010000070.1 GCA_934527255.1 uncultured Oscillospiraceae bacterium
GGCGTAATGCCCGGTGGCAATATACGGAATGCCCAGCTCGTCCGCGGCGGCGGCCAGCAGCCGAACTTTGACCATCGGGTTACAGCGGATGCAGGGGCTCGGCGTTTCGCCCTGGCAGTACTCCTGACAGAACGGCTCGATGACGGCCTCCTCAAAGGCCTCGTAGCATTGCTGCACATGCAGGGGAATGCCCAGCTGACGTGCCACAGCCAGCGCCGCCTGTACGGCGGGCTTATGGGCGGGGGAAAACTCCAGCACCAGCCCCTCCACCTCAAAGCCCTGATCCTGCAGGATCCGCACGCAGACCGAGGAATCCACACCGCCGGACATTCCCACCAGCACCTTATCCGTGGTGCTGGTCATAAAACCGCTCAGGGTATATTCACTCATGCTCATTTCTCCGTTTCGTTGTTTTCGGGGCGTTTATGGCCGCAGATTCTGGCTTTCGGCAACGGCCATGGCGTCGCAGCGCTCATTTTCCGGGTGACCCGCATGCCCCTTGATCCATTCATAACACATATCGTGCCGCGCAATGTGGGGCAGAAGCTGCTCCCACAGGTCGGCATTCAGCGCGGGCTTGCGGTCGCTCTTGACCCAGCCGCGCTTTTGCCAGCCCCAGACCCAGCCCTTCTGCAGGGCGTCCAGCACATATTTGGAGTCGCTGACCAGATGCACTCTGCACGGCTCTTTCAAAAGTGCAAGCGCCTGCAGAACGGCCGTCAGCTCCATGCGGTTATTGGTGGTGCGGGCCTCGCCGCCGCTGATCTCTTTTGTGTGCGCGCCATAGCGCAGAATGGCGGCCCAGCCGCCGGGGCCGGGGTTTCCGCTGCAGGCCCCGTCGCTGTAGATCCAAACCTCTTTCATCGTTCACCGTCCCTTGCAGATTGCGCGCTGCCGCCCGGCAGGCGCGGCCCGCTGCGCTGATACTGTTATTCAGTATACCCGAAACGTCTGTGCTGTGCAAGGACTAAAGCGCAAAAAGTCGTCCCATACTGTGGAAAAGGATGGCCCGCTTGCGCGCCCCCGGTCTCGACCGGCACTTGACAGAACCGATGAAAAAGACTATCATTATAGCAAGCGTAGAGTACGGTCTCCGCGTTGGGCTACAGGCCAACGCGGTTTTGTTCAAAACCCGCAGGGCGCGCAGTGAGCTTTGCCGCCCCGGTTTTGACTGATTCGAAACTGAATGCAGCCCTCTTTTCCACCGCGGGGCTGCCGCTGCACAAGCTCTGTCCCGGGTCATATGGGGAGCAGGGCTTTCTGTGCTATTTTTAAAAACAGCCGCTGTGGTTTGCGGCTGTCTGACCGGATGACGGGGACAGAAAGGAGTTACTATGACAGAAGAAATGCAGCAGAGCACGGTACAGCCCGCCGAAGAGCAGGGTGCTCAGAATAATAAGAAGACAACAGCCGAGGGAAGCCGCCGCCATTATCGGCGTCGTCCGGCGGCGCAAAAGCAGGAGGCTGCCGCACAGCCGTCCGCAGCTGCCGCAGCGGCACAGCCCGCCCGCCGCAAAAAGAAGACGGCTGCGGCGGAGGCCGCACAGCCGGAGACGGCCGCCCCGCAGGGGCAGCAGCCGTCGCCCCGACACAGAAAGGCCGCCCAGAGCACGGCCGGAAAAGAAGCGGCCGCGCATACCGGTGCAGAGACTGCGGCTGCCGCGGCAAAGCCGCGTGCCGCCCGCGGAGCCAAGGCCGCCAGGGCCGCGCAGGGCGAGGCAGCAGCCAAAGCGTCCGGCCGCCGCCCCCGTGCTGCGGCGCGTACCGCAGCCGCTTCGCCGGAGGCACAGGCAACCGGCGTGCCCGGGGCCAAGCGGAATGCCCGCCGCGGTAAGGAAGCCGTGCTGCTGCCGGCAGCCCCCGCAGGACAGACGCAGGAGGCCGTGCGCGGCCGCCGCAGCGGAGAAAAAACGGGTACGCGCAAAAAAAGCGGAACGCCGGTGCGCATCATTCCGCTGGGCGGCCTTGGCGAGGTAGGCAAGAACATGACCCTGTACGAGTGCCAGGGCGATATGTTCATTGTCGACTGCGGCTCCCTTTTTCCGGATTCGGAAATGCTGGGCGTGGATCTGGTCATTCCCGACTACACCTATGCCATACAGAACGCCTCGCGCATCAAGGGCATTGTTATCACGCACGGCCATGAGGATCACACCGGCGCGCTGCCCTATTTCCTCAAGCAGTGTAAGGTGCCGGTCTACGGTACCCGGCTGACCCTTGGCCTCATCGAAAACAAGCTGCGCGAGCATAACCTGTTGGGGGATGTGGAGCTGCGGCTGGTCACACCCGGCGAAAAATTCCGCCTGGGCTGCTTCGAGATCGACCCGCTGCGGGTCAACCACTCCATCCCGGATGCCATCGCGCTGGCCATTCGCTGCCCGGCGGGCATCATTCTGCAGACGGGCGACTTCAAGATCGACTATACCCCGGTGACGGATAAGCCCATCAATCTGGCCGAGTTTGCCGCCTACGGCGAGCAGGGCGTGCTGGCACTGCTGAGCGATTCGACCAACGCCGAGCGTCCCGGTTATTCCAACAGCGAGCGCACGGTCGGCCGCAGCTTTGAGGTGCTGTTCGGCCGCGCAGAAAACAAGCGCATCATCATTGCAACATTCGCTTCCAACATTCAGCGCATTCAGCAAATTTTCAACATGGCGCTCAAATACGGGCGCAAGGTGGCCGTCAGCGGCCGCAGCATGATCAACAATATCGACATGGCGCTGGAGCTGGGCTATCTGCATGCGCCCGCCACGCTGCTGATCGATATTGAGACCATCAACAAATATCCGCCCGAAAAGCTGGTCATCGTCACCACGGGAAGCCAGGGAGAGCCGCTGTCGGCGCTTTCGCGCATGAGCGGCGGCATGCACCGCAATGTGCATATCGGCGTGGGCGATTTTGTTATCTTTTCCTCCAAGCCCATCCCCGGCAACGAAAAGATGGTGGGCAAGGTGGTCAACAGCCTGATGAAACAGGGTGCGGACGTTATTTATGAATCCATGTATGATGTGCACACCTCAGGGCATGCCTGTCAGGAGGAGCAGAAGCTGATGCTCAGCCTGGTCAAGCCGAAATATTTTATTCCGGTGCACGGCGAGTTCAAGCAGCTGAAAAAGCATGCTGATCTGGCGCTGGGGCTGGGCATGGCGCCGGATCATATCCACATTCCGGATATTGGCGAGACCATTGCGGTCAGTGAGCAGGGCATTACGCTGGAGGCCAGCGTTCCCTCCGGTAAAACGCTGGTAGACGGCCTCGGTATCGGCGATGTGGGCAGCGTGGTGCTGCGCGACCGCCAGCATCTGTCGCAGGACGGTCTGGTCATCGTGGTCGCCACGGTGGATTCCGTCTCCGGCGAGCTGCTCAGCGGGCCGGATATCGTCAGCCGCGGATTCGTCTATGTGCGGGAAAATGAAAGCCTGATCGACGACGCCAAGAAGTGCGTCAGCGACGTGCTGTATGCCTGCTGGGCCGACGATGTGCGCGACTGGGCCAGTGTCAAGACCCGCATTCGCGAGGATGTTTCGCAGCTGCTGTATCGCCGTACCAAGCGCAGCCCCATGGTGCTGCCTATTTTGATGGAGGTCTAAGCTTTTGCTGCGGTGCTTGCCGCAGCCTGTTGGCCGACATGCCGTCGGCCAAGGGTCGTACCGAGGAGAGGTGCCGGATGAAAAAAAAACCTTCCGTCGGCGTCTGGCTGACAATGCTCTGGCTGTCGCTGTGCTGCCTGCTCAGCGCCGTGCTGCTGGCAGCCAGCAGCCTGCGTATGCTGGCTGCCGGGTTGATATTGTTTGTACTGTGCGGGGCGATTATTTTTCTGCTGCGCAATTCCATTCGTCGCGGCATTCGGAAGCTGCTGGCAGGCGGGCTGGAGGGCGAAAGCGCCAATCTGGCCGCGCTGCAGGCGATGACCGTCCCGGCGGCTGTGCTGGTGGAAAAACGGCTGGTCTGGTACAATCAGGCGTTTTCCGCCCAGCTGCTGCAGGGAGAAGAGGCTGTCGGCACGGCTGTTTCGCATGTGCTGCCCAATTTGGATGCGCGCCAGTATCTCAGCGCACAGGGGCAGGATATGACGCTTGACGGCCGCAGCTATACCGTTTTTGGCGCGCGTGACGCTGCGCTTTCACCGGCGACGGTGCTGTATCTGGTAGAGGATACCGAGCTGAAATGGAAAGCGGCCGAATATGACGCCTCGCGCCCGGCGGTGCTGCACATTGTGCTGGATACATATGACGAGCTCAAGCGCGACCTGCGCACGGCAGACCTGGGGCGCATTACCGGCGCGGTGCAGGATGCCGTGATGGACTACATTTCACACAGCGGCAGCGGCTTTGTGGTGCGCCTCTCCGCCGAACGTTATCTGGCCGTGGTGGAGGAACGGGATCTTGACCGCATGATTGAAAACCGCTTTTCTCTGCTGGACACAGTGCGGGGGCTGGGCGGCGAGCTGGGGATGACGACGCTTTCCATCGGGGCCAGCCGCAATGCCGAAAGCTTCTCTGCGGCGGAGGAATCCGCCTTGACGGCGCTGGATATGGCGCTGGGCCGCGGCGGCGACCAAACGGCGGTGCGCGACAGGGAGGGCTATTCCTTCTACGGCGGCGTTTCGCACAGTGTGGAAAAACGCAGCCGCGTCAAGGCGCGCATCATTGCCAGCTCGCTGTCAGAGCTGATCCTCGGCTCTGAAAACGTGGTCATTATGGGGCATCGCCTGTCGGATATGGACAGCCTTGGCTCTGCCATGGGGGTGCTGCGCATCTGCAAGGTGCTGGGCAAGCCCGCCTGCATTGCCATCAACCGCAGCCGTACGCTGGCTGGCAGCATGGTGCGCCGGTTTGAGGCAGAGGGCCTTGGCGACGAGCTGGCCGCGCCGGAAAGTCTGCTGCCTTCGGTGGGCAAAAATACGCTGCTGATCGTGGTGGATACCCATGTGCCCGGTCTGCTGGAAAGCCGCGAGCTGTTTGAAGCCATTCCGCGGCGCGTGGTGATCGACCATCACCGCAAGATGGTGGGCTTTATTGACGATGCGCTGATTTTCTATCACGAAAGTTATGCCTCCAGCGCCTGCGAGCTGGTAACCGAGCTGCTGCCCTATCTGGTGCAGAAGGCGGATCGGATGCTTCCTGTGGAGGCGGACGCTCTGCTGGCGGGCATTATGCTGGATACGCGCGATTTTACCGTGCACACCGGTGTGCGCACATTTGAGGCTGCTGGCTATCTGCGCCGCATGGGCGCGCAGACGGCCAATGTCAAACAGCTGTTTGCGGGCACGCTGGATGCTTACGCGCACAAGGCGCGCATCGTCACATCGGCGTATGTGTACCGCGGCTGCGCCATTGCCGCCAGCACCGATCTGCCCGAATCCATGCGGGTGGTGATCCCGCAGGCCGCTAATGACCTGCTGGGCATCGAGGGCGTGCACGCCAGCTTTGTGGCGGTGCTGATGGGGGATACCGTCAATATTTCGGCACGCAGCATGGGCGGCATCAACGTGCAGCTCATCATGGAAAAGCTGCAGGGCGGCGGCCATCTGATGATGGCGGGCGCGCAGCTGAAGGGCGTCGGTGTGGAAGAAGCGCAGGCGCTGCTGAAAAAGGCCATTGACGACTATTGGGCGCAGGCGTCGCAGCCCTCCTGATGGGCGGACGCCTTAAAAACAGGCAGCATCGGCCGGGCGGCACTGCCGCCGCGCCGAAGGAAGAATAAGGGAAAGAGCGCGCTGCAGGGAACGACGCGCCGGAAAGGAAACATTATGAAAGTAGTGCTTAAGCAGGATATTCGCGGAACCGGCAAAAAGGATCAGCTGGTAGAGGTTTCGGACGGCTACGCCCGCAACTATCTTTTCCCGCGCAAGCTGGCTGTTGCGGCAGATGCCGCCAACACCAATGATGTGAAAAACAAGGAGGAGGCCCGCCAGTTTCATCAGGAGCAGGAGCGCGCCGCCGCCCAGCGTCTGGCGGATGCCATCAATGAAAAGGGCATTACCATTCACGCAAAGGCCGGTACCAACGGACGGCTGTTCGGCGCGGTGACGGCCAAGGATATTGCGCAGACGGTCAAGGAGACCTATGGTATTGAGCTGGACAAGCGCAAGATCCAGCTGGACGCTGACATTAAGGCCTACGGCTGCTACCCCGTCACCATCAAGCTGCATACCGGCATCACCGCACAGGTGACGGTCAACGTGCTGGAGTAAGCTTTCCGGTTTCATAAAGGAGAAAACGTTCATGCCTACCGATCGTTCAGCACTTACCGTCGAGGGGCTGGGTCTCAGCCTGCCGTACAGCATCGAGGCGGAACAGGCCGTGCTCGGCGCGGCGATCCTCAACCATGATCTTGTGCCGCAGATGGTCAGCCGCCTGCGGCAGGAATATTTTTACAGCCGCCAGAACGGTGAAATTTTCGCCGAGATCGCGGCAATGTCCAATGCGGCCGCAGCGGTCGATTTTGTCACGCTGCTGGGCCGTGTAACGGATGCGAATATTTTCGAAAATGCCGAAGCGGCCAAGGTATACCTGACCGATCTGGCGCAGACGGTGCCGCATCTGTCCAATATGGACAGCTACATGGACATCATTGAGGAAAAGTACCAGATCCGTATGCTGATGAACGCAGCCTGCGAAATTTTGGATATGGCCGGAAAAGAGCCGGATGCCAAAATGCTGCTGGAGACTGCCGAGCAGAAAATTTACGAGATCCGCCGCGGCAAGGATCAGAGCGTGCTGCAATCCATGCGCAGCGTCCTGCTGGAAACGCTGGCTTATCTGCAGGAGATCACCGGCAGCGGCGGCAATGTAGGCGTTCCCACCGGGTTCACCCGGTTGGACCGGCTGCTTTCCGGCGGCTTCGGCAAAAGCGACCTGGTCATTCTGGCGGCGCGTCCCGGCATGGGCAAGACCTCCTTTGCCCTGAATATCGCCACCAATGTGGCAAAAAAAGCAAAAATTCCGGTGGCAATCTTTTCCCTGGAAATGTCCAAGGATCAGCTGGTCACCCGTATCCTCAGCAGCGAGGCCGCCATCAGCAGCCAGGCGCTGCGCACCGGTACTCTGACGGCGAACGATTGGCAGGATATCGCCGTCGCCAGCGAAAGCATGGGCAGCATGCCCATTTTTTTGGATGATACCCCCAGCATCACGGCGGCCGAGATCAAGGCCAAGGTGCGCCGTCTGAATCAGGATCCCGAGCGACCGGACATCGGGCTGATCGTCATCGACTATCTGCAGCTGATGAACTCCGGCATCCGCACAGATTCCCGTGTGCAGGCCGTCAGCGAAATTACCCGTAATCTGAAAATTCTGGCCAAGGAGCTGCAGGTGCCGGTGCTGTGCCTGTCGCAGCTCAACCGTTCCACCGAACGCGGCAGCGCAACGCATCGCCCGTCGCTGGCTGATCTGCGCGATTCCGGTTCGATCGAGCAGGACGCCGACGAGGTACTGTTCCTGCTGCGTGAGGCGTATTATGACGACGGCACCGGTGAAACGGAGGTGGATTCCACCACCGCCACCTGCATTGTGGCCAAAAACCGCCACGGCGAAACCAACGATGTGGCGCTGGGGTGGGATGGTGCGCACACTCGTTTCGTTAATGTGGAATATTATGCCCATGAATGAGGCAATTTGGGAAAACGCCGTGCTGGAGTTGCTGCAGCAGGCGGAGCCCTCCTTGAAAGGCAGCAGAGTCACCGTCGCGCTTTCGGGCGGCGCTGACTCTGTTGCTTTGTGCCATTTTCTGGCAAAGTGGGCGCAGCGGCTGCAAATTTGTGTGGCGGCGGCTCATTTGAACCATGGCCTGCGCGGCGCGGAAAGCGACCGGGACGAAGCCTTTGTGCGGGCGCTGTGCCGCGAATGGAACATTCCGCTGCAGTGTGGACGCTTGCCGGCGGCGGCACATGCTTCCGAGGCTGCCCTGCGGGAAAAACGGTATGCCTTTCTGTGGCAGGCGGCCGGGTCGGGCTTTCTGGCGACCGGCCATACCCTCAGCGATTCGTGCGAGACGCTGCTGTTTCATCTGGCGCGCGGTACGCGGCTGAACGGTATGCGCGGCATTCCGCCGCAGCGCGGCAGACTGCTGCGGCCATTTGCGGCCGCCGTGCGCCGGACGGATACCGAAGCCTACTGCCGCAGCAACGGCCTTTCCTTTGTGATCGATTCCACCAATCTCTCAGACACCTACGCCCGCAACCGGCTGCGGCATGCGGCAATGCCCGCGCTGTGCAGCGTAAACCCCCGGGCCGAGCAGGCGCTGGGCGACTGGATGACGGAGGCCGAAGCGCTGTACGGCTGGCTGGGGCAGCAGGCCGACACGCTGCTGGCGCATGCGGCCCGGCCGCATGCGGCTGTGGAGAAAAACGCACTGCCGGGAACGCCGGTGTGGCAGGCAGAGGTTCTGGCCGCCGCGCCGGATGTGGTGCTGCGGCAGGCGCTGGCGGGGGTGCTTGGCACTTATGGCGATTGCAGCGCTGCCCGACTGGCGGCGGCGGTGCAGGCGGTGCGCAGCGGCGGTGCGGTCGACTGGTGCGCCGGGGTGCGCCTTGTGTGTCGCGGCGGGCTTGTCTGGCTGCAGGATACGGCGGCGCCGACCGCGGAGGCCCCGCCGCATTTCTGTGTTCCGGCGGCGCCGGGCCGTTATGAATGCGCCCCAGGCGTGGTGGTGAGCATTCGCCTTTTACAGGGAGAAAGCGCCTGTCTGCGGCCCGATGGAAGCGCGGAAGCGCCCATTGGTGAAAACGATGGGAAAAAACGGAAAATTCACAAAAAAGACTTAAATAATCGGCTGGATTATGCTAGAATAACATCAATGTTCTCTCTTTCGCCGCAGCCCTTAAAAACGGATGCGGACGAATGGAAAACAGCGGTACAGGCGGATCCTTTTCCGCCGGATGTGCCTTTACTGCGGTTTCGCGCCCCGCACGACCGGTTTTCGCCCGGCAGGGGAAGAGGGACCAAAAGCCTGAAAAAATGGCTGAACGAAATTGCCTGTCCGCCGTCGCTGCGCGGGCGGCTGCCCTTGATTGCGGTGGGCAGCCAGGTGCTTTGGCTTGCAGGCTCCGGCGCGGCAGAAGGCTTTGCGGCCGCAGAGAACGCCTCCGCTGTGTGGGAGGTGCTCTGCGAGATTTCAACAACGGAGGGATCGTCATTATGACAGAAATGGAAAAGGGAATGCAAAGCACGCTGCTGACGGAGGAACAGATCCGCCAGCGCGTCAAGGAGCTTGGCAAGGAGGTCAGCGCCTGCTATCAGGGCAAGGATCTGCTGCTGGTCACGGTGCTGAAGGGCGCCGTGGTATTTCTGACGGATTTCATGCGCGCGCTGGATTGTCACTGCGAGCTGGAATTTATGGTGGCCTCCTCCTTCTGCGGGGGAGTAAAAAGCACCGGCGTGCTTAAAATAGTAAAGGATATCGACGTTCCCATTGAGGGACGCGATGTTCTGATCGTGGAGGATATTCTCGACTCGGGGCTGACCCTCAGCCATATCAAAAAGCTGCTGGAGGATCGCGGCCCGGCCAGTGTGCGCATCGTCACTCTGCTGGATAAGCCCGTGCGCCGCAAGGCGGACATCAATGCCGATTTTACGGGCTTTGTCATTCCGGATGAGTTTGTGGTGGGCTATGGCCTGGATTACGACGAAAAGTATCGCAACCTGCCGTATATCGGCATTTTGAAGCCGGAAGTTTACACGAAATAATAGGAGTTGA
>CAKTAM010000071.1 GCA_934527255.1 uncultured Oscillospiraceae bacterium
GTGCCGGACATTCTGCTGGTAGACAACTCGCTGCCCTTCCAGAGCTATGTCAACAAGGGACTGTTCACCGACCTGTACCCCCTGCTGGACGCCGATGAAAGCCTTTCCCGCGAGGATTTTGTTTCCAACGTGCTGGAGGCCTGCGAAAATGACGGCAAGCTGACCTCCATCATCCCCTATTATGACATTGTGACCGCTGTTGCGCCGGCCGGTATGGTCGATTCTGCCGCCGGTTGGACGTGGGATCAGTTCTTCAGCGTCCTGCAGCAGTATCCCGACATCAAAAACGCGCTTCCCTCCATCACGCGCGACTCGGTGCTGAACATTGCGCTGATGCTGTCTGGCGACCAGTATATCGATTACAGCACCGGCACCTGTCACTTTGACTCGCCCGCATTCCAGCAGCTGCTGGAGTACGCCGCCACCTACCCGGCCGAGATCAGCGACAACGACTACAAGGAGACCAAGGACTGGTTCTCCGAGGGCAAGGCCCTGATGAATATCACCTACCTGTATGACTTCACCTGCATGCGCGAGCAGACCTATACCCTGAACGGGCCTGTTGTGTTCAAGGGCTTCCCCACTGCCGACGGCACCGGCGGCAGCGCCATCATGCCCTATATGCAGCTGGCCATCTCGCAGGGCTGTGCCGACAAAACGGCCGCATGGGAGTTTATCAGCTCTTTCCTCACGCAGGAATATCAGGATGACATCACCGGCGATCTGCCGCTGCGTGTGGATTCGCTGCAGAAAATGGCCGACCGCGCCATGAACCCGGATGATTCGTCTTCCTACATCGGCGGCATCACCTCCTACGCCTCCAACACCGCTGACACGGCTGCCGAGGACAGCGGGGAGACGACGGAGGAAACGGCCGACGCCGCTGCGGAGGATGCCGCAGAAGCTGGCGACATCGCCGATGACGACATTGCAGGCGGTGACCTGAATTCGGAGGATTACTGGAACCGCGCCGTCACCCAGGCGGAGATCGACCAGATGATGGATGTCATCCACTCGACCAAAGCTCTGTACCAGTGGGATCAGAGCCTGATGAACATCATTACCGAGGAGGTCGCCACGTTCTTCAACGGCAGCAGGACCGCCGCGGATACCGCCGCCATCATCCAGAACCGCGCCAACACCTATCTGAGCGAAAGCCGCTGATCTGCCCCGTTCGCTTTTCCATGGCCCATCAGCAATGATGGGCCTTTTTTTCCTCTGGCCGGGCTGATATCCACCGGTCTTTTCTCTCTCCGCCCTATCCCCCACAAAAAAAGGATGAGGCGCACCGCATCCTCCGGAGGTTTTTCATGAAAGCATACAAACGTATTTTCAGCCTGCTGCTGGCGCTGTGCCTGTGCGCCGGGCTGTTTACCGGCTGCCAGCGGGGCAGCCCCGCCGACAGCGGCTCTCTTTCCGGCAGCACTTCTCAGCCCGACAGCTCCGGCGCCGCCGACAACCCGTCGGAGGATGCCGACAGCGCGGCGGCAGCTGAGGATCTTCATATTTATCAAAGCACCCCCATTGACCCGCAGCTGGATGCGTTCGCCGACTTTTTCGGCTTTTCCGCCGGGCTGGTGCTGAACGGGCGGCTTTATCTGGTTGGCCAGCGCACCGAGGCGGCGGCCGAGCCCGACCCCGGGTATCAGCTGCTGAGCTGTCGGCTGGACGGCAGCGACCCGCGCACACAGCCCCTGCACCCGCACCCCGGCATGGATGCCGACCGGCAGTCCGTTTCTTTCAGCGGCGTGCTGGCCGGAGAAAACGGCGAGGTGTACGTGCTGGAATCCGTCTATACCCGCGGGGCATCCGGCGGCGACGGCTCCGACGCCAGCCAGGGGTACTATCTGCACCGGCTGGACGACGGCGGCGATACCGTTTTGAACAGCGACGCCATCGAGCTTCCGCTCAGCTCTTATCTGCCCGGGCAGGGCGTTGTCATAAACGGCGTGTTCTATCTTGTCATGAACAACGCCTCCGTTTTTGTGTTGGATGAAGGCTTTGCGGCGCGCACCTTCTCCATCGCGGAGGAGGGCGTCAGCACCTCCATCGAAAACCTGTTCTGCGGCAGCGACGGCAGCCTGCTGATCAGCTATCACAGCGGCGAGGATTGGTCGCTGCACCTGCGCACGGTCGACCCTGCCACCGGCAGCACCATTGCCGAGCTGCCCACACCCGCAGAGGCCCGGCACGAGGCCGCCGCCCTGCAGGCGCCGGACGGCAAGCTGTACTTTTACAACTCCACCGGCCTGTATGCCTATGACGAGGCCGACGGCACAGGAATGCTGCTGTGCGACTGGATGAACTCCGACGTGGATTTTGAAACGGCCGTGCAGGCCCTGTTTGCGCTGGAGGACGGCAGCTTTCTGGCCGCCGGGCAAAAGGAGACCGGCGAGGGCCTGCTGCTGACGGCTCTTGCCCCCATTGACCCGTCGCTGCTGCCGCAGAAAACCGTTTTGCGGCTGGCCTGCAAAAGCGGGCGCGATATTCGGCGGCAGGTGCTGGCCTTCAACCGTGCCAGCGAGAATGTCCGCATTCTTCTTGTGGATTACGGCGCCTATGACACCAGCGACAACGGCTTCACCGGCGCCGCCGCCCGGCTGAACGCCGACATCCGCTCGGGGCAGGCGCCGGATATTCTGCTGTTCGGCAGGGATCTGCCGCTGCAGCAGGCCGCTGCCGAAGGGTTGCTGGCCGACCTGTACCCTCTTCTGGACGCCGACCCGGAGCTTTCGCGGGAGGAACTGCTTTCCAACGTGCTGACGGCCGGGGAAAGCGGCGGCCAGCTGGCCATTCTCATCCCCGATTATTACGTTTCCACGGCGGTAGCCGCGGCCGATGCTGTGACGCCCGCCTTCGGCTGGACCTATGACGACTTTTTCGCCGTGCTGGCACAGCACCCCAACGTCACGCACGCATTTCCGCACGCCGCGCGTGATTCGCTGCTGCTCACGGCGCTGGCACTTTCGGGCAGTCAGTATGTGGATTATGCCGCAGGCACCTGCCGCTTTGATTCGCCCGCGTTCCGCCAGCTGCTGGACTATGCGGCGACCTACCCGGAACAGCCGGACTATTCCGTCGGCATGACCGACCTTTACACCGGCGGACAGGCAATGCTGAACACCGTCTCGCTTTCCGATTTTTCCGTTTTGCAGGCACAGGCTGACCTGCTGGGCTGCCCGGTCGTCTTTCAGGGCTTTCCCACGCCGGACGGCAGCTTTGGCAGCGCGATCGTCCCTGCAGAGCAGCTGGCCATATCTGCAGCCTGCCCCGACAAGGCCGCCGCGTGGCAGTTTGTGCGCACCTTTTTAAGCGCGGACTATCAGCAGGCCAGGGCGGCGCGCGGCAGCCTGCTGCCCCTGCGGGCGGATGTGCTGCAGCAGCTGGCACAAACCGCCGTGCACCCGGCCGACGGCACCGCACAGCCCGTTACACAGGCGGATGCGGATGCAGTGCTGGAATGCCTGAACCATACCAACGCCCTGTATTGGCAGGACAGCGCCATATGGGAGCTTCTGCAGGCGGAGCTGCCCGCTTTCTTTGATGGCAGCAAATCGGCCGATGAGACCGCCGCCGCCATTCAGGCCCGCGTCAGCGCATATCTGTGCGAGGGCCGATAACCCAAACCCTCTGCCCCGCTTTGCCGCACAATAGCGGTATATTGCCTCGCCGGCCGCCGGGGCAGTGCCGGCCGTGTGATGCCGCCTCATCGGCCGTGCGATTTTCAAAGAGGAAAGCCTCCCGCGCTGCGGCACGGGAGGCTTTTTTGCCGCTTTTCGACGTTTTCACCCCGCAGCCCTTGCCATTTTGCGCCGCGCCCACTATAATAAAGCCAATGGTCAGCTGCCGATGCAGCCAACCGCATACCGCCTGACCCGCAGAGAAGGAGACCTGACACATGGCCGATCAGCCAACCGCACAGCAAACATGGTTTGCACACCGCAAATGGGGCGTATTTTTTCACTATCTGGACAGCCTGCAGAACGGCAGCGGCAATTTTCACAACACGCAGGGCTACCGCACCGATTGGAACGGCTGCGTGAATGCGCTGGATGTCGCCCTGCTGGCCCGCCAGCTGCATGAGGCAGGGGCGGGGTATCTGATGTTTACGCTGCAGCAGGGCAGCCGTTATCTGTGCGCGCCCAACGCCCTGTTTGATGCCATTACCGGCTATGCCCCGGGCGAGGCGTGCAGCACCCGCGACCTGATCGCCGACCTTGCCGACGCTCTGGCCCATTGGGACATTCCGCTGTTTTTGTACTTTACCGGCGACGGCCCACGCACCGACCCGCGCGCCATGGCGGCCTTTTACGGCCGCGCCGCTGACCTTGCGCCCGGACGCGACCAGGTGCATATGGAGTTTGTGCGCAAATGGAGCGCCGTGCTGCGCGAGTATGCCCTGCGCTATGGCGACCGCATTGCCGGGTGGTGGGTCGACGGGCTGTATGACAGCCTGGGCTATACCCCGGAGCTGATCGCCCCGTTCCGCCGCGCCGCCAGAGAGGGCAACCCGAATGCGCTGTTTTCGGCCAATTACTACGGCTGCCTGCGCAACGGGCACGAGGAGAACGTGCCGGGTGTGGGCACGGTGCTACTGGGTGATTTTTACCACACCATCGCCCCGCCGACCCCGCTGTGTGATTATACCGCAGGCGAAGTGGTCACGCTGGATGTGTTTCCCACCGGGCAGCTGGTCGAACAGGCGCAGGCGCACATTCTGTCGTTTCTGGGCATTCCGCGCCACCCCATCGAGGTATACGGCGGCTGGGGCGCGCGCGGCTGCAAATATTCGACCGAGTATCTGATGCAGTATGTCCGGCAGGTCAACGCCTGCAGCGGCGTGGTGACGCTGGAGGCCTGCCTGTACCGTGACGGCCGCATGGATCCCGACCAGCTGCGCGTGCTGAAGATGCTGGGCAGCCTGCGGCGCGGCGCGGGCGGTTAAGCTGCCGGGCGGCGCTGCTTTGCCGCGCCTGCGCGGTACGCTGCGCAAGGGCCGGGCCAGACAGGTGTTTTCTGTACGGCAGATGCGCTTTTGTGCGCCGCGTGCCGTGCACTGAAATATTTTTGCACAGTCAAACGTATGCGCCGACACGGCGGCGGCGCTTCGCAGGCAAAAGAAAAACAGGCGGCCGGTCTTGCCGGTGCCTGTCATAAAACAGCCGAAACGCAAGCGGCGCGGCCTTTTTGGCCGCGCCGCTTGATTGTTATGTAAAAAAGCCGGTTCAAAAAGGGCGTGAACAACACCGCAAACTGCATGACACCGCGTTTGGCGGAACCGTGCGGCTGGCCTTTCGGGGGTCTTTCTGGGCTTTTCGCCCTTACAGGGCACGCACCGCCGCCAACAGCGCATCCACGTTTTCCTGTGTGGTAGCCCAGCTGGTGCAAATGCGCACGCAGGTATGGTTGGCATCCACCCGGTACTGCTGCTCGAACACAAAGGTTTTGCCAAGCTCGGCCAGCATGGCATCCGGCAAAATAAAGAACTGCTGGTTGGTGGGCGACGCAATGGCGTAGGGGCATCCATTTTCCAGCAGGGCCTGCTTGATCTGCAGCGCCAGACGGACGGCATGCCTGCTGATGGTAAAATACAGGTCATCCTGCAGCAGGGCGCAGAACTGCACCCCCAGCAGCCTCCCCTTGGCCAGCAGACCGCCCCGCTGCTTGACCAGATAGCGGAAGCCTTTCTGCAGCCGCGGGTCGACCAGCACCACGGCCTCGCCAAACAGCGCCCCTACCTTGGTGCCGCCAATGGTAAACACATCGCACAGGGCGGCCAGCTCAGCCAGCGTCAGA
Organism: uncultured Oscillospiraceae bacterium; assembly: GCA_934527255.1. Taxonomy (GTDB): domain Bacteria; phylum Bacillota; class Clostridia; order Oscillospirales; family Ruminococcaceae; genus UBA1762. Next base: position 5,797 of record CAKTAM010000071.1, read on the forward strand.
TCGCATTCCGGGCTGACAAGGCCGTACCCCAGCCGGGCGCCGTCGATGAACAGCGGAATATCCAGCTCGCGGCAGACGGCATACAGGTCGCCCAGCTCCTGCCTGGAATACAGGGTGCCGACCTCGGTCGGAAACGAAATGTACACCATTCCCGGCTGCACGGTATGTTCAAATGCCGGGTCTTTCCAATGGGTCAGAACGGCCATGCGCACCTGCTCGGCCGTAATTTTGCCGTTTTTGCCCGGCAGCGGCAGCACCTTATGGCCGGTCGCCTCTACCGCGCCGGTCTCGTGCACGTTGATATGACCGGTATCGGCGCACAGCACCCCCTGATGTGGGCGCAGGATGGAGGCAATGACAATGCTGTTGGCCTGCGTGCCGCCCACCAGAAGCTGCACGTCGGCATCCGGCTGGGCGCAAAGCTGACAAATGCGCTGACGGGCTTCCTCGCAGTAGGGGTCGTTGCCATACCCGACCGTTTGCTCCAGATTGGTTTTTTCCAGCTGGCGCAGCACCTGCGGATGTGCCCCTTCGTTGTAGTCGCAGTTGAAATAGATCATGTTACCCTCTCCAAGCCATGCCCGTAAAGGGCGGCGTTCCTGATTTTCCGTTTCAGTATACCGCATTTCAACCGCAAAAAGCAAGATGAAAATTCATCAATTTGCACAAGGAAAGCCATTGTTTTTTGTCGACTGCTCCAAAATTCACTTTTACAGCCGCTACGGCTGCCTTTTGGCGTGCCGCAATGCCCGCCCGCGGCGGCAGCCTGTTCTCTCCCATGCCGCTTGGCCGCAGGCACGTGCGGCGGCGGACATCGCCGGTGGTGGCGTGCCGCCCTTCTGCAAACGCTCCTACGCCCCGCCGTTCAGGCACGGCGGCGCTCCAGCAGACGAAACGCGCCGAACACCACAAGGCACAGCACATACCACAGCAGACTGAACACCAGACACACCTGCCCTAGCAGCTGCACATGCCAGCCGGAATAATCCCAGACATTCCACCCCAGCAGCAGGTTGACAATGCAGCCCACCACAAACTCGGCCGCAGTGATCAGCCCCGTTCCGGCCAGCGCCTGCAGCGGCAGCGGCTTAGCAGCCAACCGCCGGTGCACCGCGTACAGCCCGATCAGACACAGTCCGCCCGTCAGCCCCATGCTCCAGTGCGTATGCCCGCGCCACAAAATCTCCAGCAGCGAATAGCCCACCGCCCCCAGACAAAACAGCCCGGCGTCCCGCATGGCGCTGCCGATCATTCTTTCTCTCATGCCAGCTTTCCTCTCTGTTTTTTCCTTAGCTTGCACCGCCAGTACCGCTTTATGCGCGCGGGGGACGCAGCTTTGTCTCTGCAGCGGCCTTGCGGCGCAAAAAATCGGCGGAAAGCAATGACATTTCCGCCCGGTTGTGCTATACTGATTGTGTATCTTTTGGGCCCTGTGCCTTCTGGCGGCGGCCCTGCCGGGTGCAAAGTGCCGCAGGCACCGGCCCGCAGCCGGCCAAACGCCAAAGCGCTGCGCCGCGGCCCCCTGTCGGCGGGTGTCTGATCGGTCGGCCGCGGGGTCTTTTGCCAGAGCCCGCGCATTCCGCCCGGCAATTTTTCAAACGGAGGAGCCTATGGCACGCTACAACTGTCTGCTCATTGATCTGGATAATACCCTGCTGGATTTTGACGCCGCGCAGCGCATGGCGCTGGAGCGGCTGTTTGCCGCCTGCGACATTGCGCCGACGCCGGAAAATTTTGCCGCTTACGAAAGCATCAATCAGGCGCTGTGGGCGCAGTTTGAAAAAGGGCAGATCAGCAAGGGAAAGCTGCTGGTGCGGCGCTTTGCCCAGCTGCTGGAGGCGCTTGGCCGCGAGGGCGACGCCCAGAAAATGAACGAGGCTTATCTGGCGCAGCTGGCCAAGTGCGGGCCCATCCTGCCCGGCGCGGATGAATTTCTGGAGGAGATGGCCGAGGTGGCCACCATCGCCGTGGTCTCCAACGGCGTATACAAGGCGCAGAAGGGCCGCATTGCCGACAGCGGGCTGGGCAAATACTTCGATGCCGTTTTTGTTTCGGAAAAAATGGGCTGTCAAAAGCCGCAGAAGCGTTTTTTTGACGCCGCGCTGAAAAACCTCGGCGTTTCCAACCGGCAAAAGGTGCTGGTCATCGGCGACTCGCTGGCGGCCGACATCCGCGGCGGGGTCGATTCCGGGCTGGACACCTGCTGGTTCAACCCCGGCGGCGCGGAGAACACCACCGATTGGAAGCCTACTTACACGGTACAGGGCTATGAACAGCTGAAGCCCATCATTTACGGAGAGGACGGTATGCCTGATGAAGAACGCAGAGAACGTCATCGAGACGGTCGTTGAGTTTCCATCGTCCAACGGGACGGATACGGTCGTCGGCTATTTTTACACCTGCCCCGATGTGCAGCCCGTTGCCATTGTGCAGATCAGCCACGGCATGATCGAGTATGTACGCCGTTATACGGCGCTGGCGGGCTATCTGGCCGCGCAGGGGTATGCGGTGTGCGGCAACGACCATCTGGGGCACGGCGCGACCAGTAGCGACACCGGCCGCGACGGCTATTTTGCCGAACAGAACGGCGCGGATTTTGTGCTGGAGGATCTGCATGCCATGTCCGAACAGGCGCGCAGCCGGTTCCCCGGTCTGCCGCTGTTTTTACTGGGGCATTCCATGGGCAGCTTTTTTGCCCGCTGGTACGCCGAACGCTGGGGCAGCGAGCTGCAGGGGCTAATCCTCAGCGGTACGGCGGGGCCAAACCCGGCCTCCGGCATCGGGCTGGCGCTGACCGAGCTGCTGACTACGCTGCGCGGCTCGACCGCGCGCTCGGCTTTCATTGAAAAGCTGGCGTTCGGCGCCTACTGCAAGCGCATTCCCAACGCCGTCACCGGCAAGGAATGGGTGACAAGCGACCCCGAGCAGCTGGCGGCCTATGTGGCCGACCCCAAGTGCTCGTTCACCTTTACCGTCAGCGCCTACCATGAGTTGATGCGGGTGCTGCGCATCGTCAGCCGAAAGGCGTGGGCCTCCACGCTGCCGAAGACGCTGCCCGTTTTTCTGTTTGCCGGCAAGGAAGACCCCGTCGGCAGCTATGGCAAGGGGGTGCAGCTGGTGACCGACCGCCTGCGGGCCGCCGGTGTGCAGGATGTCACCCTCAAGCTGTTTGACGGCTGCCGCCACGAGGTGCTTAACGAGGGCCCGGCGGTGCGCGCCGAAATTTTTGCCGATATTCTGCAATGGCTGAACGGTCATTTGCCCGGGCGGCAGCCCGCGTGACCTTTCCCAAAGGCCGCCGCGGCATTTTGCGGGCGGCCGATCAGACGGCGTTTTTTCGCTTTTTTGTGTTGCTTCTGTCAAAAGCGCGGCAGCCAACTGTGCCGCGCGCTTTTTCTGAGGAAATTTGTCATGCTTCTTACCTTGAACCACATTTATAAATTTTTTGGCACCGAGTGCATTCTGCGCGACATCTGCGCCACGGTGGAGGACGACGACCGCATCGGCATGATCGGCGCCAACGGCGCGGGCAAAAGCACCCTGCTGCGGCTGCTGACCGGCGAGCTTGCCTGGGACGACGACGGCCACGGCACCCCCGCCGAGCTGTCGCTGGCACGCGGGCGCACGCTGGGTTATCTGGAGCAGCTGACCGATCAGGCCAACGCCCGCACCGTTTATACCGAAGCGCAGCAGGCGTTTGCCCCGGTGCTGGAGGCCATGGAGGAGCTGCGGACGCTTGACCGCCAGCTGGCCGCCGACCCGCACAACGCTGCCGTGCTGGCGCGCCACGGCGAGCTTTCGGCCTTTGTCGAGGCCCGCGACGGCTACACCATGGACACCCAGATCAAAAAGGTGCTCAACGGCATGGGGTTCCCCGCC
>CAKTAM010000072.1 GCA_934527255.1 uncultured Oscillospiraceae bacterium
GGCTGCCCCTGCCGCCCCTCTGCTCGCTCCATTTGCTCTTCCCCCTCTGCGGTGTTTCTGCTTTTACGGTATGCGCGTGCCCGCGGCGGCAGAACCCGCAGCCGCAGCGGCCGCCCTTTTTCGCGCGGATTCATGCTTTTTTCATAAAGGCGTGGTATACTAAACTTACTTTTATCGCTTTGTCAATGCTTTGCGAAAGGATGTGATCGCGTGGCAAGCGCACGCTATACGTTGAATATTACCCCGGAGGATCTGAAGCCGGAGGAGGAGCCGGTTCTCACCCCGCAGGAAAAGCGCAGCAACTGGCTGCATTATCACAAATGGTGGCTGATCGGCGCGGCCTGCCTGCTGATCCTGATCGTCTGGGTAATCCATGATGTGAACACCAAGGTCGACCCGGATTATACCATTGCCGTCGTGACGGTCAACCCGCTGCCGGACGAGGCGCTGGCCTCGCTGGGGACCGCGCTGGAGCCTTATCTGGAGGATATGAACGGCGACGGGCAGACCGTGGTCAACGTGGTGCATTACTCGCTGGATTATAACGATGCCGAGCGCAACAACCAGCAGGACGGCCAGCTGAAAATGGCCAGTGAAATTCAGATGACCACAGACCTGACCAATAACACCTCCATTCTCTTTCTGACGGACAGCTTTGAGGGCATGGAGGACAACATCGGCCTGTTTGCCTATCTGGACGACCCGTACGATTACCCGGATGACGAGGGCAAAACGCAGTATGACCGACTTTCCCTGCGCTGGAGCGATTCGGCCTTTTTAAGCGGGCTGGAGCTGAACACCGAGGTGTACGACATCCGCACCGAAAAGACGGTCGCGGCGGAGGATTTCTTTGCCGATTTCCGCATTACCATGCGCACCCTGTATGATCCGGACAATGTCGAGCTGGCCCGCACCTTTGCCAACTGCGTTTCCCTGATGAACCGCATTCGCGGCGGCGTATAACTGCAAACCTCACCCAAATAACAGAACGGCGGCACGCCCTTGTGCCGCCGTTCTGTTGTTTTTTCTGCCGCCGACGCCGCCGTTTACAGAAAAAGGCGCACGACCAGCAGCAAAATAATACCGGGCACCCCCAGCACCACGCTGACAAACGCCGTAACGCCGTTTAGGGCAATGCTTACCCCCGTCCAGCCGGACAGGGCGTTCACCAGCCCAAGCGCACAGCAGCCGCACAGTGCCGACAGCCCGACACGCCGCAGCGGCCGCCGGTGCCGTATGGCCGCCAGCGCCGCCGCCACGGCGCTGACACCGCCCATGACCCAAAGCAGCATGGGTTTTGCCCGTCCTTTCCGCAGGCTGCGGATAGCCCGCCTTTTTTCCCAGCGTATGCGGCATTTTCCGGTTTCAGAACCCGGCCAGACTTTCTCGCGGCGGTCGTTCCGGCACTGCCGCGCTGCCCGGCCACACCGGGTACGCCGGGGCGGCAGGCATTCTTTGCGGCGGCTGCAGCGCTGCGGCGGTCAGGCCGCTTTGCCTTGCCCGGCGCATCAGCCCCTGATAGCGCGCCTGCAGTGCACAGTACTGGTAAATACAGCTTTCCACCTGCTCGGGCTCGCCCGCCAGATTGAACTGCATATCCGCCTGCTGCAGCTGACTGCGGCAGGCAGCAAGGTCAGCCATCAGTTCGCTGCGCTGCTGGCATGCCTCCTGCAGCGCCTGCCTTGCCATGCGCCGCGCTGCCCGCCATTGAGCCAGCCGAAGAAAAACGCTGCCTGGTTTGTTCATATGTGCCCCCTTTTCTCTTTCCTGCATGCATTCCGCTGCTTTCAGTATAGACGCCGCGGCTGCGCCTTAAACCGGCAGACAGGCTGAAAATTTGCCCGCATAAAGCCGCATGCACCACGCGCCGCGAAAAAGGCGGCGACTGCGCCCCCGCGCTGGCGTTGTACCTGTCTGCCAACGCACGCCGCCCGCTTTTGAAGCAGACGGCACCTGCGCGCCGAATCGACAGAAGTCACAGGCAGTGCCTCCGGCACAAAACGCCCGGGTAAAAAGGAAAGGGTTGAAAATGCGGCCGACTGTGGTATAATACCCGGGAAGGCGCTTTGCGGGCGGCTGCGCTGCGCAGCCCGACCGCAGCGCAGCCCCGGCATTGCCGCAGCGGCGCCGGGGCGCGCAAAGCAAGCGCACAATGGGTAAAAGGAGCGACTTTTTATGAGCGAATGTACGCACGACTGCAGCAGCTGCCAGAACAAATGTGACAGTGCCCGGCCCGACCCGAAAAGCTTTCTGGAGGCCCCGCACGAGCTGAGCCGTATTCGAAAGGTGATCGGCGTGGTCAGCGGCAAGGGCGGCGTCGGCAAAAGCCTGGTCTCGGCCCTGATGGCCGTCACCCTGAACCGCCGCGGCTATCGTACCGCTGTGCTGGATGCCGATATTACCGGGCCGTCCATCCCCAAGCTGTTTGGCATTCACGAAAAATGCCGGGTGGATGCGCAGGGCTGCTGGCCCGTGACAACCCGCACCGGCATTGATGTTATGAGCATCAACCTGCTGCTGGATCACGAGACCGACCCGGTCGTCTGGCGCGGGCCCATCATTGCAGGCAGCGTCAAGCAGTTCTGGCAGGAGGTCATCTGGAAGGATGTCGACTATATGTTTGTCGACATGCCCCCCGGCACCGGCGATGTGGCGCTGACCGTTTTTCAATGTCTGCCGGTCGACGGTATTCTCATTGTCACCAGCCCGCAGGATCTCGTCAGCATGATCGTGGAAAAGGCCGTCAAGATGGCACAGATGATGAATATTCCCATTTTGGGCATTGTCGAAAACATGAGCTGGCTGGAATGCCCCGACTGCGGCAAAAAAATTGCCCTGTACGGCGAAAGCCATGTGGCCGAAATTGCACAGGGTTACCATCTGCCGCTGCTGGCGCAGATCCCCATTCAGCCTGCGCTGGCCCGCCAGTGCGATGCAGGCGAGATCGAGGCTTATGCAGGCGATTTCATGCAGGCGGCCGCCGACAGCATTGAAAAGGCCGTTCCCATCGAAAAGTGACCCCTGCGGCGAAGGCGGCGCGTTTGCCGCAGGGCAGCACGCAGCAAAATGCCCGGGTGCGGGCCCAAAGCGTCCTTTCGCCCGGCGGCAAACGCTGCCGTCGGATGAAAAAGGAAACTTGTGGCCCGCACCCGGGCATTTGTTTTTATCGGTACGCTTTGCGGCGCGGCTCCCCGCCAAAACGGCTGGAGCAGCGCTGGACGGCGTCAGTTTTTCAGGCTGTTGAGCGGCGCGGGAATGCGGCCGCCGCGGGCAATGAACGCCGCGGCCGACTCGTTATGCACCGGCATGACCGGCGCGCTGCCCAGCAGGCCGCCCATTTCCACGGTGTCGCCAACCTGCTTGCCGGGCGCTGGGATGATGCGCACGGCCGTTGTCTTGTTGTTGATCATGCCGATGGCCGCCTCATCGGCGATGATGGCCGAAATGGTATCGGCCGTGGTGTCGCCGGGCACGGCGATCATATCCAGCCCGACGGAGCACACGCAGGTCATGGCCTCCAGCTTATCCAGACACAGCACACCGGCGCGGGCGGCGGCGATCATCCCCTCGTCCTCCGACACGGGAATAAACGCGCCGGACAGGCCGCCCACATGGCCGGACGCCATTACGCCGCCCTTTTTCACCGCATCGTTCAGCAGCGCCAGCGCCGCTGTGGTGCCGTGCGTGCCGCAGACCTCCAGCCCCATTTCCTCCAGAATGCGGGCGACCGAATCACCCTGCGCAGGCGTGGGGGCAAGGCTGAGGTCGACAATGCCGAACGGCACGTTCAGACGGGCCGATGCCTCCTGCGCGATCAGCTGCCCCATGCGCGTGACCTTGAACGCCGTTTTTTTAATGGTCTCGGCCACCACATCAAACGGCTGTCCCTTGACCTGCTGCAGCGCATGGTAGACCACGCCCGGGCCGGAAACGCCCACGTTGATGACACACTCCGCCTCGCCCACGCCGTGGAAGGCGCCTGCCATAAAGGGGTTATCCTCCACGGCATTGGCAAACACCACCAGCTTGGCGCAGCCAAGGCCGTCGTTTTCCCGGGTGCGTTCGGCCGTGGCCTTGACCGTCTGCCCCATCAGGCGGACGGCATCCATATTGATGCCCGCACGGGTCGAGCCGATGTTGACGGAAGAACACACAAAATCGGTCGTGGCCATCGCCTCGGGGATGGAGGCGATCAGCCGACGGTCGCCCAGCGTAAAGCCCTTTTGCACCAGCGCCGAAAAGCCGCCGATGAAGTTGACGCCGCAGGTCTTTGCCGCACGATCCATCGCCTGCGCGAAAACGGTATAGTCCTCGGTTTCGCTGGCCTCGGCCGCAATGGCCATCGGCGTAACGGAAATGCGCTTGTTGACGATGGGAATGCCCATCTCGCGCTCGATCTGGCAGCCGACCGGCACCAGCTGCTCGGCGCTGCGACAAATTTTATCGTACATTTTCTGCGCAGCGATCTTCGGGTCGCTGTGCGCGCAGGAGCGCAGCGACACCCCCATGGTAATGGTGCGGATATCCAGATGCTCGCTGTCGATCATATGCAGCGTTTCGGTGATTTCCTTCTGGTTGAGCATGGCGGTTCCTTTCCTTGCTGTAATCAAATGCGATGCATGGCGTCAAAAATATCCTCCCGCTGAATGCGGACGCTGACGCCCAGCCGCTGCCCCTCCTGCTCCATTGCGGCAGCCAGTTCGGCAAAGCTGACGGCGGCAGCGCTGATGTCCACCAGCATGTTCATAGTGAACATCTGCTGCAGAATGGTCTGGCTGATATCCAGAACATTAACGCCCTGCTCTGACAGGACGGTGCAAATTCCGGCAATGATGCCGACGCGGTCTTTTCCCACTACCGTAACAATGGCGCGCATAAACCTTCTCCTTCCATAGCAAAGCGGCGGCTGCATACAACCGCCGAACGGACTTTTCAAGAATAGCATACCCCACCCAAAAATGCAACCGTCATTTTTTCGGGCCTTTGCGGCGCCTGCAAGGGCGGCCGCGGCAGGTCTGCACCGCCCATCGGGCGGGCGGCGGCGCAAAAAACAGCGGCCAAGCCCATGCTCGCCGCTGCAAAAAAGCGTTATTCGGTTTCCGGCATGGGCATCACGGCAGCCGCAGTGCCGCCGGATGGCGCTGCCGCGCCGCCTGCGGGCATCTTTGCAGCGCCTGCGGGCGCTGTGCCAAAGCCTGCCGACGACCCGGGCACGCCCTCCGAAAGCGTCGTCCGGCCCGCCGCAGCCGTCTGCGCCGGGGCGCTTTGGCGGCGCGCCGCCCGGGCAATGGCGTCCTCGGCATCGTTGGCGTTCAGGCCATCCTTGGCCAGCATGTTTTCCAGCACGGAGATATCCGCCGAAATATCCAGTGCATCCGCCTTGAACAGACTGTCCAGCTGCGCCTCAAAGCCCTTGACCAGATTATCCATAATGCCCTCGATGTTGCGGCGCGACTCCTGAATGGTCTGGCTTTGCACCGGCTGCTCCTCCAGCTGGGCATAAAAGTTCAGCAGCTTCTGCGTGGTGGGCAGATAATAGTTGAAGAAGTTGCGGGTCTCCTGCCGACGCTCGGGCTTTTCATGCAGAATGCCGAAAATGGAACGGGTGACCGTTTCGATGTGGTCGATCTTGGCCGACATCTCCACATCGGCAATATCCTCGTTGACCTGCCGGATTTGCCGCAGGATCTGAGCATACTCCTGCTCCAGCTGTGCGTCACCCGCGGGCATTTCCGTTTCGGTGCTCACAGAGGGCGTTTCCTCGGCTGGGGCCTCCTCGGCAGCCGTCGGCTGCCGGTTCAGCTGCAGCGTGGCCTCCGCCTCCATCTGGTAGGGCATGGCCGCCGCATCCAGCACCAGGCACTGCCGGGCACGGTCGACAAAGGCATCCGCCGGCAGCTGGCCGTCCTCCAGCATATCGTCCAGATCACAGTAGACCCGGCGGACGGAGACGCCCGCAATGGAGGCCAGTGTCTTGACCATGACGATGCGCTGGCCCTGTATGGCGCCAAGATAACGGCGGTAGCGTGCCTCTTTCTTTTTCATGCCGCGGCCCGCACCGTACATGCACGCACCGCACAGCACAAAGCCAAGGCTGCGCAGCAGGTCATCCAGCATATAGGAATAATAGCCGTAGGAGATCATCTCGCGCAGCGGCTCAAACATGGTCAGCGCGCCGACAATGGCGGCAATGCCGCCGATGATCATCAGTGCCTTTGCGCCCTTTTTGGGCTGCCGCAGCACGGTATCCTTTGCCTTGGGGCGCTTTTTGCGGGTGGTGGTGGTCGTTTTCTGCGTTTGGGCGACCGTCACGCCGTCAACCGTAACGGTTTTGGTGGTGGTCGTCTGGTTGTGGCCGGTCATGCGTTCATAGGTGCGGTCTATCTTTTTATCGCTGCCAAGCTTCAGCAGCAGCATGATCAGCGAAACCGGCCATGCGCCGCACACCAGAAGAAACGCCGCCACGATCCAATAGCCGACGTCGTTGTGCGAGTCATCCTTTTTGGGGCGGCGCGGGCCGCCTTTGTCGGGATCATAATAAGGACGCTGATACTGATAGGCCACAATGGCACCTCTCTGTTCTGACAACAGCCGGAGCTTTTACCCGGCCATTGCTGCTTAAAATGATATATCAAAGGGTAGTATACCACGTTTCCCGGGCGATTGGCAAGCATTTCACGACGTATTCTGCCGCAGAGCCGCCCACCCTGAAAACGGTTGCATTTTGCCGCCGGTTATGCTACACTAAAACCGTATTTTGCAGCGGTCTGCACCGCCCGGCAGCCCTGCCGTCGGCGAGGGGCCGCCGCACCCGCTGTCGTCGGCACACCGGCGCACCACTACCATAAAGGAGCTTGAACACATATGAATCTGCAGGGACTGATCGTCAGTCTGATCACCGGCGCGCTGGCCGGATGGATTGCCAACCTTATCATGAAAAGCGGCAGCGGTCTGCTTTGGAACATTGTCGTCGGCATTGTCGGCGGGGCGCTGGGCAACTGGCTGGCGCATCTGCTTGGCATTTACACCATCGGGCTGGCCAACTTTGCCGTTTCCGTGGCCGGGGCCTGCCTGCTGATCTTTCTGCTGCGGCTGGTGCGCCACAAGGTGTAAACCCGCAGTCCCCCAAAAGCAGCATAAGCTCCCGTTTCGGCGCGCAGCGTCGGAATGGGAGCTTTTTGTATGTCGGCTCGCAAAATTGTCCTTTACAAGAGGACAGCACTTTGCATTTTGGGCATTGGCCGCCGTTTTTGCCCTGGCAGGCGACTGCCGAAACGGCTTTTCTGCGGATCGGGCGTAAGCCCTTCCCGCACCTTCGTACAGTCTCAAGGCACTTTGCGCACGAAATGGCTGCAAGTGCTTTTCCGCCGGGCAGCCGCACCCGCTGTGCCATTACCGCTGCGAGCCTTCACTGATGTGCACCGGCACCCCGTTGACCTCGACCCCCTCCTCGGCACAGATGAGGATATACCGGGTGCCGTCGATAACGCGGGTCTCGATGAGGTCGCTGCGTTCCGGGCTGACCTGAATGACCACATCGGGCGTGCGCACCTCCATGCGGGCGGTATCCACCAGATTGCGGGCGCTGACATCCGCGCCTTTTCCAAACGCCTCGTCGTACTTTTCCTCAAACGCCTGCAGCCGTTCGGGGGCGACGCCGCAGTCATCCAGTATGCGGCGCACCTCGCCCATGGAGACCGTCAGCGGCTCGGGATCCTTTTCCAGCTTGTGCTGCTCAAGCTTTTCGCACAGCTGCTCCTGCACGCTCTGCACCACCTCCAGACTGCAGGCATCCGACAGCGTTTCGCCCAAAACAGCCTGAAAGGTCTGCTTCTGCACGGCGGCGGGCAGCGGCAGCGGCGTGCGGAAAATGGCATCGACAAACGAGGGGTGGCTTTGCGAGGTATCCTTGGTATAGTACAGCGCGTTGTAAATATTGGCGGCACGGTCGTCAAAGGCGGGAAACAGGAAGCCCAACTCCGGCGCGGCCACCACACGGGCAAGCTCGCTTGCGTGGAAGGCATTGCTCTGCGGCGCATAGCACAGGGCGGGCGGCGCCTCCTTTACCGGGCAGATGCTGCACAGCACATAGCGGAACACCTGGTCGGAGGCGTCATCCTGCCGGGCCCCGTCGCCGCCGCGGTACGGCACATCGTAAGCATCGCAGGCCAGCAGAATGACGTATTGCCCGGTCAGATCGACCGCGTCGATCACCCGCTGATAAAAGGTTTCGACTGCGCCGGAATCCTGCAGGGCGGAATTGCGCAGCGCCGTCAGCAGGCGGTGCTCGTCGCTGTCCATCACCTGTGCCGTGGAAAAGACGATATCGATCAGGTTTTTCCCCAGCGTCCCGCCCATGGATTTTTTGAACAGGCCCAGAAAACGTTCGGCCTCCTCCTGCGGCATTCTGCTGAGAGATTCGCAGAACAGCGTGATGACCTCGCGCTTATCGTTGACATAACAGCCGCAAATGTGGCTGATGTTGTTTTTTTCCGGCCGCAGACGGCGGCGCAGCTCGCTGACTTCCTTTGCGTTCATGGCAGTTTCTCCGTTTTCGTGCCCGCTGTCGGGCCTTTCTTTTTTCATCGTGCCGACGGCCTCCCGGTTTTCCGCGCCCCGCAGGCGCGCCCATTGCCGGAAGGCCGTCTTTTTTTACATGCCGGTATACCACTTTTTGCGGGCATCCGGCTTTTTCTTTTTGCGGTGCGAAGCGATCACCGCCGCCAGCAGGCCCAGCACGACCAGTACCGCCCCTCCCAGCGCCAGATACAGCCCCAGCTCGCTGTGCGTCGGCGCAGGCTGCAGCAGGAATTCGGTCTCGCCGCTGAGCACCCCGTTTTTCAGCTGGATGCTCTGGCTGCAGATCTGGCTGTCCGCCGCCGTCACCTCGACGGTATAGCTGCCGTTGAGGATGTTTTCAAAAATATACTGGCCGTCCGTCACCAGCCGGGCGGTGGAGACCGTCTTGCCGCGGCCGCTTTTCAGCAGTACAGCGGCGTCATCCGCCGCGGTGCCATCGGCACGCCGCACCTGCACGGTGAACGATGTTGTCTGCGTCTGCGGCAGCCGGTTTCCGGGCTCCGTATCCTCTACGCCGGGGGTCAGCGCATCCGAATCCGGTTCGCTGTCCGACGGCTCCTCCTCCGGCAGGTCGCCCGTCAGCAGGCCGGAGGTCTCGGCATCCAGCTTTTCCGCCTCCTCAATGGCCTTTTGCAACTCGGCGATGGTCTGCTGGATCTGATCCAGACTGGTATCCAGATCGGCCAGGCCGCCGGTCTGATCCTCCGGCTCCTGCAGGACGGGCGCGTTGACCGTAACGCTGCAGACCGCGTAAACGCCGCCGTCTGCCGAGGCCGCCACGATCGCAGCCGTACCGCCGCCCACCGCCTTGACGGTGCCGTCCGTGCCGACCGTCGCAACGGAGGTGTTGTCGCTGCTCCACTGGATGTTCTTAAAGGTGGCATCCTGCGGGAACACCTGTGCCGCCAGCTGGAAGCTTTCGTTGCTGCCCAGCGTCAGACTTTCGGCGTTCAGCACCAGCTC
>CAKTAM010000073.1 GCA_934527255.1 uncultured Oscillospiraceae bacterium
ACCATTTTTGAAAATTACCGACGCTGTTTTCCCGCCCGGCAGGAAAACGGCCCGTTTGAAAAAGGAGGGCGCCGTATGCCGCAATGGGACGCTTTGGCGCTGCAGCTGCAGCAGCGCATCCAGCAGGCCGGATATGAATGTGTGATCGTCGGCGGGGCCGTGCGCGACCTGCTGCGCGGGCAGACCCCTGTGGATTATGACCTTGCCTGCTCCGCCCCGCCCGAGCAGCTGCTGACGCTGCTGCCGTCCGCGCATGCCACCGGCGGCCCGTACGGCACCGTCACCGTCTGCCGCAGCGACGCCGATGGCGTTCATCAGTATGAGATCACCCCGTTCCGCGCCGAAGAGGGCTACAGCGACGGCCGACACCCGGATCATGTCCGCTTTGGCGTCAGCCTGCAGGAGGATCTGGCCCGGCGCGACTTCACCGTCAACGCCATGGCGTGGGATGGCAGCCGGGTCATCGACCCGTTCGGCGGGCAGGCCGACCTTTCGGCCCGCCTGATCCGCACGGTGGGCGACCCCTCGCGCCGTTTTCAGGAGGATGGGCTGCGCATTCTGCGGGCGCTGCGCTTTGCCAGCGCGCTGAGCTTTGCGCTGGAGGCGGACACACTTGCCGCCGCCATCCGCTGCCGCGGAGCACTGCGCGCCGTCAGCGAGCCGCGCATCAAAAGCGAGCTGCAGGCCGCGCTGCTGGGCCGCACCCCGCAGGCGCTGGATGCTTTTCTGACGGCGGGGGGGCTGCGCTGGCTGGGGCTGTATCCCCCGCAGACAGCGGCCGAAGATGCCGCCGGTTTTACGCTTGCCCCGCTGGCCGGGACGCCCTGCCGGATGCTGCTGCGCTGGTGGGCGTTTCTGACGCTGCTGGATGCCGACAAAAAGCACGTCTGCTCCCGGCTGGGGTTTTCGCAGGCGTTTTACCGCGACCTGGTGCTGCTGGATGCCTTTTTCGCCGCCCCGGCCGACCGTGTGACCCTCAAGCGGCGGGCAGCCCGCGGGCTGCCTGCACCCATGGAGGATATTCTGCAGACTTTCTGCGCACTGGACGCCCGTTTTGAGGCGGATCGCAGCCTTTGGGCGCAGATCACGCAGGCGCACGAGCCCTGCACGCTGGACGAGCTGGCGCTGAGCGGCCGTGACCTGCTGGCCCTTGGCCTGCGCGGCCCGGCCGTCGGCCGCCGCCTGCGGCTGCTGCAGGAGGCGGTGCTGGCCGAGCCCTCGCTCAACCGGGCCGCCGCACTGGCCGCCCTGTCGCAGGCGCTGGATGAGCTGGAAGAAGGCTGAAGCCGCCCCATGGCGCACCCAGCCGCCGTTTTTTCACATAACAAACGGCCGCCGACAGGCGCTTCCCCGCCCGGCAGCCGATAGAAAAAAGGAGGAACCTCTTATGCTACTGGTAACACAAACCGATGTTCTCGCCCCTGCCTTTGGGGATGAGGAATGTATCCGCATCCTGAAAAACGCCGGCTTTGACGGTATTGACTGGTCGTTTTTCAGCATGACCGGCGGAAATGACATCTGGTGCACCGACGAATGGAAAACGCATGCCCTGCAGCTGCGGTCGCTGGCCGATGACTGCGGCATCCTGATCCGACAGGCGCACGCGCCGTTTCCCTCCTCGCGCGGGGAGGAGCCGTTTGATACCGTGATCCGTCAGCGCATTCTGCGCGCCATGCAGGCGGCCGCCCTGATGGGGGCGCGCCATATCGTGGTGCACCCCATGCAGCACCTGCCATACCTTGCCAACCGCGCCAGGCTGTTTGAGTGGAACGTCGCCTTTTACCGCGGCCTGATCCCGTATTGCGAGGAATACGGCATTCGGGTACTGGCCGAGAATATGTGGCAGTACGACACCAAGCGCGCCTGTATCACCGACAGCGTCTGCTCGCAGCCGGAGGAGTTCTGTGCCCTGCTGGATGCCGTTGACAGCCCGTGGATCGTCGGCTGTCTGGATATCGGCCACAGCGCGCTGACCGGGGTAGAGCCGGAGCGCTTTATCCGCGCGCTGGGCCCGCAGCGGCTGCAGGCGCTGCATGTGCACGATGTCAATTACCGCGAGGACAACCACACCCTGCCCTATCAGCGCTCGCTGGATTGGGAGGCCATTACCTGTGCGCTGGCGCAGACCGGCTACACCGGCGACTTTACCTTTGAAGCGGATAACTTCCTGCGGCCCTTCCCGAAGGAGCTGCAGCCGAACGGCAGCGTGCTGATGGCACAAGTCGGCCGGTATCTGATCGCCCGCATCGAGGCGCAGCGCCCGTAACGCCGCCTTTGCCACTTTTGCGGCGCGCACCGCATTTGTCCCGCATCGGCGGCCGGGCCGCTCTTTGGCCCTGCGCCGCCGCTCACTTTCTTGAATGCACCCGATACAGAAAGGAAGATTTTTCATGACCCAGCCAGCCAACGTCTATTACACCGATTTTCGCGCCCACCCCGGGCTGAACCTGCAGCAGAAGCTGCAAAAGCTGATGATCGCCGCCGGGTTTGAGAGCATGGATCTGGAGAAAAAGTTCGTCGCCATCAAAATCCACTTTGGCGAGCCGGGCAACCTGAGCTATCTGCGCCCCAACTATGCCAAGACCGTGGCGGATGAGATCAAAAAGCAGGGCGGCCTGCCGTTTCTGACCGACTGCAACACCCTGTATGTCGGCCGCCGCAAGCACGCGCTGGAGCATATGGACGCCGCCAACGAAAACGGCTTTTACCCCATGAGCACCGGCTGCCAGATCATCATCGGCGACGGTCTGAAAGGCACCGACGATGTGGAGGTACCCATCCGCGGCGGCGAATATCTGAAGACCGCTTACATCGGCCGCGCCATTATGGATGCCGACGTGTTCGTCAGTCTGAACCATTTCAAGGGGCATGAATCTACCGGGTTTGGCGGCGCGCTGAAAAACATCGGCATGGGCTGCGGCAGCCGCGCCGGTAAAATGGCCCAGCACAACAGCGGCAAGCCCATGGTCGCCGCCGTGCGCTGTCGCGGCTGCGGCGCCTGCGCGCGCGAATGCGGGCAGAATGCCATCACCATCACCGACCGCAAGGCCTCCATTGACCACAGCAAATGTGCCGGATGCGGGCGCTGTATCGGGCGCTGCAATTTTGACGCCATTTACAATCCCAACGGCTCGGCCAATGACGAGCTGAACTGCAAAATCGCCGAATATTCCAAAGCTGTGCTGGACGGCCGCCCCAATTTCCACATCAATCTGGTGATGGATATTTCGCCCAACTGCGACTGCCACACCGAAAACGATGCGCCCATTCTGCCCAATGTCGGCATGTTTGCCAGCTTTGACCCCGTCGCGCTGGATCAGGCCTGCGCCGATGCCTGCAACCGGCTGAACGCCATGCCTGGCAGCCAGCTGAGCGACCTGATGGCCGCGCCGGATTTCGTGGACCGCAAGGATCACTTCAACAACAGCGCACCTGCCACCAACTGGCGCTCCTGTCTGGAGCATGCCGAAAAAATTGGTCTCGGCACCTGCCAGTATGTCCTGCACAAGGCGCTGTAAGCTGATTTACCGCGCTTCAAAGGCCCGGCTGCATCCGTGCAGCCGGGCCTTTTTTTGCATTTCTGCCTCTGTATGCACTTACCGCCCGGCCGCAGGGCGCAGCGTCAGCTGGCGGGTCGCCGTGCGCGTGCGAAAAACGTCGTCGTGCTCGACAAACAAAATGGTCGGCCGACAGGTCCCCAGCAGCTCCTCCAGCTGCTGGCGGGCTGCCATATCCAGCCCGTTGAGCGGCTCGTCCCACACCAGCAGATGGGCCTGCTCGCACAGGCTGCCTGCCAGCAGCACCTTCTTTTTCTGCCCGGCGCTGTAATCCTGCACCGGGCAGGCAAACTGCTCGCGTGCAAAGCCCAGCTTGCGCAGAATGGCCAGAAACAGGCTTTGCTGCCACCCGTTGTGCGCCGCCAGCTGCTGCAGGCTGCCTGTTAGGCCGTCGGTATCCTGCCGCACGCGGGAAACGCGCAGCGCACCGCTGCAGAAAAATGTGCCGGTATGCTCCAACGGCTGCCCGCACACCAGCCGCAGCAGGCTGGTTTTGCCGCACCCGTTCGGGCCGCACAGGGCCAGCCGCTCGCCGGGATACAGCTCAAGGTCGATCGGCTCAAAAAGCGGGCGGCCGTCATAGCACACCGCCAAGGCGTGTGCCTGCAGCAGCGGCCCGCCGCGCCAGGGCAGCGGCTTCCATTTCAGCGTCTCGGCCGTTTCCACCCGCTTCAGCAGGGCGCTTTTTTTCTCCGCGGCCGCCTGCAGCCGGTGCTCCACCGCCTTGGCCCGTCGGTTCAGGCTTTTGGCCTTGGCTCCCTCCCATGCCCGCCGCCCGGCTTTCATCTCGTGCCCGGCCCGGGCGGGGCCCTTTTTGTCTTTTTCCGCACAGGCCGCCCAGCGCGCGGTGCTTTCCGCCGCCCGTTCCAGGCGGTCGATCTCCTTTTTCAGCCGCTCGTTCTGCGTGCGTTCAAAGCTTTCCTGCCGCTGCCGGTTCTGCTGCCAGCTGGAATAATTTCCCCGCTGCAGCTCAAGGCTGTCGCACTCTATGCTCAGAATATGGTCGACACAGGCATCCAGCAGGGCGCGGTCGTGCGAAACCAGCACAAACCCCCGCTTGCCGTTCAGATACCGACCGACCAGCCGCCGGCCCTCGGCATCCAGATGATCGGTCGGCTCGTCAAGCAGCAAAAAGCAGTTTTCGGTCAAAAACAGTGCGGCCAGCAGCAGGCGGGTCTGTTCGCCGCCCGAAAGCTGCGCAAACGGCCGCAGCAGCACCGCCTCCGACAGGCCCAGCTGCGTCAGCTCCCGCTGCAGCTGCCAGGGCTGCGCCTGTGGGCAAAGCGCCGCCGCGACCCGCCCTGCAGGCCGCGAGGGCTCTTCCACCGGGCAGGGAAAATAGGCAAACCGGCAGGGGCTCTGAATGCTGCCGCAGTAGGAATACTGCCCCTGCAGCAGCCGCAGCAGCGTGGTTTTCCCCCGGCCGTTTCGCCCGATGAGCCCCAGCCGCCAGTCGGTATCCAGCTGCAGGCTGACGTGCTCAAAAACCGGCTGTGCGCCGCCTTCATATGAAAATGTCAGGTCGTGAATATCAATAGTCGCCATACAATCTCTCCTTGCAACAAAAAAGCGCCGCAGGAAAACGACTTTTCCCACGGCGCGGCTGCAGGCAGCAGGAGGGCTTTGCACAGCAAAGCCCTCCCCTATGACAGCGATCTGCCTAAAGGGAAAGCATCAACGGTCTTCCTGCAAAAAACAGCTGCACAAAACACACCGGTGCGCCAGCTGCGCCCCGGCCCGGTGTTTTGTCCGGCCCTCTTTCAGCAGAAAGTCCTGTCCATGCTCTCCCCTCTTTCTTTTTGTTTTGGGGCGGCTGACCGCCCTTTGTCCCTAGTATACGCTATTTTTGCGCCGCTGTCCAGCTCTTTTTCAGCCGGTCACCGGCTGCGGCGGACAGGGCGGCTCCTCATGTGCGCGGTTTTCGGCCGCCGCAAAATATTTCAGCACCTCCTTGCGGGTGATGATGCCCACAAAAACATCCCGGTCATCCACCACGGGCACAAAGTTTTTATCCAGAATACCGGCCAGCAGATCCTGCATGGTGGCGGTGATGCGCACCGGCTTGTGCCGCCCCCGCACCAGCAGATCCCGCACGGCGTAGCCCTCGGCGCTTTTCAGGTCGCTGATCTGCTTATCTACCAGAAACCACAGAAAATCGCCGTCGCTGATGGTCCCCACATATTCGCCGCTGCGCGAAATGACCGGTATGGCCGTATAGCCGTGCGTGCGCAGCTTTTCCAGCCCCTGCCGCAGGGTATTGTCATCATACACATACGCCACCGAGCTTTTGGGCTTCAACAGAAATACAATATTCAAAAGTGACACCTCGTCCCTGTTTTTTCAATGTGTTTTCCCGCTGCCGGGCGCTTCCTGCGCCCGGATCTGTATGGCCGCGCCGCACTCCCTCCCTTGGCTCTGCCGCCGCACAGGCGCGCGCCTGCCCGCCCGTGTGCTGTAAACCTTTTGTTACCATTCTCAGTATATCACAGATTTGTCGGTTATGAACAGTTCAAATCGGAAATTAACGTAAAATTTTTGTGGCCGCGTCCCCTGTTCAAAGCGCGGCGTCTGCTGTATAATAAAGAAAATTCAGGCAGGCTGTTCGGTAGCGCTTTTTTCAGGCTTTCCGGGCTGCCTTTATTCTTTTGAAAGAGGCTTTTTATGACGAACGATCTGACTCAGGGCAAGCCGCTGCCGCTGATTTTAAACTTTACCATTCCGCTTGCGCTGGGCGCGCTGTTTCAGCAGTGCTTCAGCGTGGTGGATACCATCATTGTTGGCAAGTGCATCAGCGTGGATGCGCTGGCCGCCGTCGGCTCGACAAACTCACTGAACTTCCTCATCATCGGGCTGGTCACCGGCTCGTGCTGCGGCATGGCCATCCCCATTTCACAGCGCTTTGGTGCCAAGGACTGGAGCAATCTGCGCCGCTATGTGTTCAACGCCGTTTATGTCTGCCTGTTTTTAACGGCGGTGCTGACGGCCGTCACCGCCGTTTATACCCGGCAGATGCTGCAGCTGATGCGCACCCCTGAAAACATCATGGAGGATGCCTACCGCTATATCGTCACCATCTTCTATGGCATCGGCGGCATTTTTCTTTATCAGATGTGCGCATGCGTCATTCGCGCCATGGGCGACAGCCGCACCCCTGTCTTTTTTCTGGTGCTGGCCTGCCTGATCAATATCGTGCTGGATCTCCTCTTTATTCTGGTGTTTCATATGGGGGTGTTCGGCGCGGCGCTGGCCACCGTCATTTCGCAGACGCTCTCGGGGCTGGCATGCCTGTTCTACATTCTGCATTCGCTGTACATGCTCAAGCCAGAGGCGGGTGAGGCCGCCTTCAGCCCGCGCCACATCCGGGATCTGTTTGTCATGGGCGTTCCCATGGGGCTGCAGTACACCATCACGGCCATCGGCTCGGTGGTACTGCAAAGCGCCGTCAACACGCTGGGGTCTTCCATTGTGGCTGCCGTCACCGCAGGCAGCAAGGTCAGCATCTTCTTTACCTGCGTACTGGAAAGCCTTGGCACCGCCATGGCCACCTATGCCGGGCAGAACATGGGCGCGCACAAATTTGACCGCATCCGCACCGGTATGCTGCTTGCCATGCTGATCGGCACCGTTTACTCGCTGCTGTCATTCGGCATTCTCAAGCTGACGGGCGGCTGGCTGGTGCAGATGTTTGTGGATGCCGAAGAGGCCGCCGTCATCGAACACGCTGCTACCTTCCTTGGCTGGAACAGCCTGTTTTATGTGCTGCTCAACCCCATTTTCATCTATCGCTTTGGCCTGCAGGGGCTGGGCTACAGCGGCTTTTCCATGTTTGCCGGCGTGGCCGAAATGTTTGCCCGCTCGCTGGTCGCGTTTGGGCTGGTGCCCGTCTGGGGCTTTTTGGGGGTGTGCCTGGCCAACCCGGCCGCGTGGCTGGCCGCCGACCTGTTCCTCATTCCCGCCTTTTACGCCAAGCTGAAGCGCCGCGAGACGTTAGCGGCTGCCGACGGCGGGCAGACGGCCTGACGCCGCCCCGCCCCAGGCCCCACAGCAGCACCCAAAAAGGAGGCGCACCATGCGCAATTCGCTTGCGGAGCAGATGTTTCATACACTGGAGGAGGAGATTCTCACCGGCGTACGCGCGCCCGGCGACAGCCTGACCGAGCTGCGGCTTTGCCAGCAGTATCAGGTCTCCCGCACACCGGTGCGCGAGGCGCTTGGCCGACTGGAGCAGGAGGGCCTTGTCACCGTTCTGCCAAACCGCAGCGCCGTGGTGGCTGGCGTATCGGTACAGGATATGCTGGATATTTACGAAATTCGCCTGCGTGTGGAGGGGCTGGCCGCCCGCTGGAGTGCAGAACGCATCACCCCCGCCGCACTGCAGGAGCTGCAGCACATTCTGGAGCTGCAGGAATTTTACACCGGCAAAAACGATGCCGACCGCCTGCATGAGCTGGATACCGCCTTTCACCGGGCGCTGTACAGCGACTGCGGCAGTCAGACGCTGACCGCTGTTTTGACCGATCTTCACCGGCGCATCCGCCGCTTCCGGCAGGCCAGCCTGACCGAGGCATCCCGCGCAGCCGCCGCTCTGCAGGAGCACCGCGCCATTGTACAGGCGCTGGCGGCGCAAAACGGCCCGCTGGCCGAGCAGTGCACCGCCGAGCATATTCTGCATGCCCGCCGCCATCTGGAGGCTATCTATCACACCGAAAAGGAGCGTCTATGAACTTCTGGGGTCATCTGGGCACGGTGTGCCATCACAAACGGCTGGTCGCCCGCTACTGCTTTCGGGCCGGGCTGTACCGGCAGGGGCTGACGCACGACCTTTCCAAATTTTCCCCCACGGAATTCTGGCCCGGCGTGCGCTATTATCAGGGCAACCGCAGCCCCAACGAGGCCGAGCGGCGCGCCAATGGCTACAGCCTTGCGTGGATGCACCATAAGGGCCGCAACCGTCACCACCTGGAATATTGGACGGATTATGTGGACGGCCGCCTGCAGGGCGTGCCCATGCCGCCGCGCTATGTGGTGGAAATGTTCTGCGACCGCATTGCCGCCAGCCGCACCTACAAAAAAGATGCCTATACCGACGCCTCGCCCTATGAATATTATATGCACGGGCATGACCACAGCATGATCCACCCGCAGACGGAGGCACTGCTGCTGAAGCTGCTGACCCTGCTGAAGGAGGAAGGCGAGGATGCCGCCTTTGCGTATATCCGCCGCCATGTGCTGGCAAAGCCCGCAAAAGGAGAAACCGTATGAGCCGTGTCGCCCGCGCCGAGCCGGACAAGCTGCCCGCCCTGCCCGTCGAGCAGGAACAGCCGCCCTGCACCCCCCTGCCGCTGCACCGCTATGAAAGCGGCCTGTGGCACTATGAGCCTGACGTTTACTGCGACCACCGTTACCTTCTGGGGCGGCCCGGCCAGCGTCCGCTTGTCTGCGTCGGCATCAACCCCAGCACCGCCCAGCCCGGCGCGCTGGACCCCACCCTGAAAAGCGTCGAGCGGCTGGCCACCGCCAACGGCTTTGACAGCTGGCTGATGTTCAATGTTTACGCACAGCGCGCCACCGACCCCAATGCCATGGATGCCGCCCCCCGGGCCGACTGGCGCCGCCGCAATGCCGAATGGCTGCAGGCCGTGCTGACCCAGTGCCAGGCCACCATGTGGGCAGCGTGGGGCACTCTGATCGAAAAGCGCGATTATCTGCCCGCCCTGATGCAGGAGCTGGTGGCCGTCACCGCCGCACACAATACCCCCTGGGTACGCTTTGGGCCGCTTTCCAAGGCGGGGCACCCGCATCACCCGCTGTACCTGCGCCGGGACGAAACGCCCCAGCCGTTTGATGTGCAGACGTATCTTGCCGCTTTTCCGC
>CAKTAM010000074.1 GCA_934527255.1 uncultured Oscillospiraceae bacterium
GCGCTGCTCCGGGAAAAGCACACCGAAACGGAGGAGCGCATTAAGCGGCTGGTGGAATCCCTGTCCGTTGCCAGCGACACCTCCGCCAAATACGTCATGGAGCAGATCGACGAGCTCCATCAGGAGAGCGAGACCCAGCAGCTGCGCCTTGCCGAGCTGGAAGCCCTCACCGAGCAGAGCCGGATGCTCCATCAGGAGTTCGCCTTCCATCAGGAAATGATCGAATCCTTCGCCAGCGCGGTGGATTCTGCCACGCTTGAGGAAAAACGCCGCCTGCTGCGCACCATCGTCAAAAAGGTGGTCTGGGACGGCAAAAATGCCTATGTGTACCTGTTTGCGGAGGACGGAGAGGCGGATTTGCCACCCATTGACCAACCTATGTATCCGTTGGGAGAGGATAGCGAATGAAGTGCGGATGAATTTTCGGGCGAATCGGAAAAACCAGAACAACATTTCCATCAGCGAGCCGATCGAAAGCGGTGACGACACGGGGCTGACGTATATGGATGTGGTCAGCGACCCGCGGCGGATGGATGAAGAGGTGGAGGATGCGCAGGAGGCGGCGGGGCTGCGGGCACTGGTGCAGCGCAGCCTGACCGGCCGTGACCGGCAAATCATTGTGCTGCGGTACGGCTTTGGTGGGCAGCCGCCGCTGACGCAGCAGCAGGTGGCCGAGCTGCTGGGCATCAGCCGCAGCTATGTTTCCCGGCTGGAGAGCCGGACGTTGGCACTGTTGCGCCGAAAGCTGGAGGAAGGCGGATAAACGGCGGCCGGCAGCACGGAAAAAGCGGTGGGGCGTTGGTGAAATCTCCGAAAAGCGGCGGTGCTTTTTAGCTAAAAAAGAGAAAATGAAAAACCGAAAAAGAAAGCGTTGACAGCCGCCGCAGGCCTGTGATATATAATGGAAGCGCAGGGTGGCATGGCGGGTAAAAGACCGTGCCTCCCGCAAAAAAGGAAAGAGGAAAAGCGCCGCCTCCCGGATGGAAAACGGCGCGCAGCAAAGGAGAAAACGCTATGGAGGTTTTGAAAAACGAAGGCGTGTTTCGCCTGTTTGACAAGCAGAGCACGCTGATCCTGACCGATGAAAAGCAGTTGGACCGCATTATCGCTGACCCGGCCACGCCGCTGTTTGCGGATGACGACCTGGGCTATTCGGGCGAGCGGCAGAAGCTGAACAAGGAGGAGGAGACCCTGATCTCGAAGTGCGAGGAGGCGCAGGCCGCGGGCTGCACGCGCATGGAGGTCTCGTACGATTTCTTCTTTGGCGGCACCGCGCGCCACAATTATCCCAGCGATGAGACCACCATCAAGGCATTCAAGGTCATTCACGATACGGCGCGGGCGCACGGCATGGCGTTTGGCGCTTCTATTCTTTCCCCGCTGGATGTGGGCGGCGGCTGGGCCAAGATCAGCGATGAGACGGGCTTTTCGTATCAGTTCCAGGAGACGGCCATTCGGCCGGACGGCACCTACAGCGTTGACATGGTATGCCAGCGGCAGTGGTACAACAATAAGGGCCCCATTCAGCTGAAGCCGGAAAAGGTGCTGGTGTATGCGTTCAATGAGGAGCGCATCGGCAATACCTCTTATTTCTATGTGGATGAAAACGCCATTGAGGATATCAGCGCGACGGCGCAGTATACCATTGATGCCGAACACACGCAGATCACGGCCAACGGCTACGGCTGGTGCCCTATGCGCATTTTCGGCCGCTGGGAAGCGCCGAAGGCTGACCGTGCGCTGTGCGTGATGGTCTACCGCACGCCGGAGCTGGATTATTTTGCCGAGAGTGCGCCGGCCTTTATGAAGCAGCTGCTGGATCGCCACGACGAGGCGGGCATTGACTATCAGGGCTTTTATTCCGACGAAATGCACATTCAGTTCGACTGGGATCTGGAGCAGCACTTCGGCAAATCGGAGATCGACACCCGGTACCTGACGCCCAATCTGGCCAAACGGTACGCACAGCTGTACGGCGAAAAGTATCTGGATTTCCCAAAATATCTGATCTATATGGCGTACAGTCAGCATGATTTTCTGCCCGGCCGCGAGGGTGTGGAGAACGCCCAGCATGTGTTTGGCCGCACCCCGAAGGATATTTACGACACCTGGCAGTTCCGCAACCGGTATTTTGAGCTGCTGCAGCGCACCGTGGTGGATCTGGCCAATCAGTCCAAGGCGTATGCCGAGCAGCTGTGGGGCGGGCCGATCATGACCAGAGCCCATGCCACCTGGCAGGAGTCGCCCACCTGCGACCACTGCTATAAAAAGGCCAACGGCATCGGCGGCTTTGATATCAAAGAGCTGCTGGGGTCGGCCTATGCGGATGTTGACGTGCACTCGCCAGTAGAGCGCCGTGCGCAGCTGGAGGCGGCCAAGGCGGCCAAGGCGCAGGAGCTTGGCATTTCGCGGTATGAGTATACGCCGTGGTACGACTGGTCGTCCTCCATCCGCGAGAACATGTCGGCCTGCTATGACTATTTTAAGTGGAACGAGTTTCTTTCGGGCGGCGGCACCGACCATGCCGAGGGCGGCAATCTGGATCGCAACTATTACAGCCAGGCGCTGGCGGCCAGCTTTGGCGAGCTGAACCGTTTCGGGCAGGCATACTGCGCCGGTTGGGGCATGCCAAAGCGTGTGGCGAAGCTGTTTGGACGCATGGGGAACGCCTATGGCAACGCGCCGTCCGTCAGCGAGCTGAGCTTTGTCAATGGGCTGGGGACGCGGCGCACGGATGTGCTGGCGCTGTACCCCATCAAGCTGAACAATGTGGAGGAGCGCTTTGGCAGCTGGATGGTGCAGTATGGCTACTGCAACTATATCACGGAGGAAAAGCTGCTGGAAAACGCGGGGCTGACCGAGCGCGGCACGCTGTGCGTCAACGGGCAGGAGTTCCGCTGCGTGGTGGCCATGTTTGAGCCGTTCCTCTCCCGCCGCAGCTTTGAGCTGCTGGAACGCTTTGTGCAGGCAGGCGGCAAGGTGCTGTGGATGAGCATTCCCGCGCTGATGGATGAGCAGGGCGGCGACGCTGCCGGACGCTTTGCCCGTCTGTTTGGCCTGGAGACGGTCGTCGATGCCTGCTTCGGTGAGTATCACAAGGGCGAGAAGCTGCATTTTGAGGGCCGTCTGGCCGGTGTGGCGGATATGGCGATCCTGAACGATTATCTGGTGGATGCAGTGTACCCCTGCACGCCGTCGGCACAGGGGCAGGCCGTGGCCAGCGTGGGCGGCAAGACCGTCGGTGTCTGCCGGGCCTACCCGGGCGGCGGTCTGGCGGTGTACGTCGGCGCGCGCCTGCGGGATGACCAGTCCTGCTCGCTGGGTGAGGATGTGGATACGCTGTTCCGCGTGCTGTGCGCCATGGGGGCGTACCGTCCCGGCTCGCTGGAGGTGCGCAGCCGTGAGACCGGCGCGCGCTATGTGCTGAACACATTTGCGGACGGTTCGATCGCCTGTGCGCCCCATTATCGCGAGGTGTACGAGGCATGGGAGGGCAAGTTCTTCCGCGAGGAGGCGTATGACGCCGCCGTGCTGGCCGGGCGCAGCCTGCCGGATGGGCATATCCATCTGGAGGAGGAGATCCAGGGGCATGTGATCCGGTATGACGGCGAGGAATTTCTTGCCTATCGCGTGGCGGAAAACGGTGAGCCGGTCGCCTTCTTCGGCAAGGGTACCGACGGCATTACGGTAGATGGCCGCCGCTATGTGCTGGCCGACGCCGCGGCCGATTTTGAGTTTGCGCCGGTGCCGGAAAAATATCTGGCTGACGGCGTGCGCCGTGCCGTGATGGCCACCGGCTGGACGGCGGGCGTGACCCTGACCATTCCGGCCGCCGGAGAAACAGCCCCGCAGGTGCTGGCCTGCCGTGACCGGATGTTTGCGGCCGAGGATGCGGTCGAGCACACCTGGGACGGCGAGCGGGTCCGTATTTCCATTACGCCGGAGCTTGTGGGCCGTCGGTTGATGATCGTCTTCTGAAAGAAAGCATAAAACAAAGGAGGCCCGGCCGTTGGCCGGGTCTCTTTGCAGAAAAGGGCCGGTCAGCGTGCTGCCGGAGGAAAGGACGTTTCTATGAAAAAGCTTGCGGGTACGGATCTGGCGGTTTCCGCCCTGTGCTTCGGCACCTGTCCGGTGGCACTGACACTGGAGGAAAACGAGCTGTTTCGGCTGTTGGATCGGTTTGCCGCAGAGGGCGGTAACTTTCTGGATACAGCCAATGTGTACGGCAAATGGGCGCCGTGGCACACCAACCTGTGCGAGCAGCGGGTGGGGCGCTGGCTGCGCACCCACAAAAACGCCGTTGTGGCGACCAAGGGCTGTCATTACGACCTGGACGACCCGGCGCATCCCAGCCGGGTGAACGAGCAGGCGCTGCGGCAGGATCTGGAGGAAAGCCTGCGGACGCTGGGGATGGAGACCATCGACCTTTACTGGCTGCACCGCGACGACCCCGCAAAGCCCATTGGGGAGATATTGGAAATGTGCGAGGCACAGCGCCGGGCGGGCAAGCTGCGCTGGTACGGCGCTTCCAATTTTACCGCCGCCCGGCTGGAGCAGGCGCGGCAGTATGCCGCCGCACACGGGCTGAGCGGCTTTGCCGCAGTTTCCAACCAGTGGAGCCTGGCCGAAACGACGCCGCAGCGCAACAACAACCCCGACCCGACCGTGGTACTGATGGGCCCGGCGGAGGCGGCGTTCCACACCCGCACCGGGACGCCGTGCATTCCTTATCAGGCCACGGCGCGCGGCTGGTTTGCCAAGACGGCGGCAGGGCAGCCCGTTGCGCCGGAGGTCGCCCGCGCCTTTGATACCCCGGCAAACCGTGCGGTGCTGGCGCGGCTGCAGCGTCAGGCGGCCGAAACCGGCCATTCGGTGCAGGCGCTGGCGCTGGCCGGGCTGGCAAAGCAGCCGTTCCCGGTGTTTCCGGTGACGGCGGCGGGTAGCGATGCGCAGCTGGAGACCCTGCTGGAGGCGCTGCACCTGTTGGAAGAGATCTGATAAAACGTTTTGCCTTTTGACGCGGATGTGGCGCCGTGGCGCAAAGCAGAATAAAAAGGGAAGGGAGAGAATACATGCTGCATAAAATAGTATGTGGCTGTGAGTTGGACGGGCAAAAGCTGATGGCCGTCTATGCACAGAGCAATGCGGAAAACGCCGGTTCTTTTTGTCCGGAAGAAACGGATAAAAAGAAAGCGATTCAACTGGTGGAAGCCGGCTTTATGAATTTTTTGGAAAACGACTTTTTGAAACAGGAAGGGACGGCTTGTTGGGTACTGGAGGAAGGTGACATCTGGGTCAGTGCTTGCCGGACCTGCCGTGTCGAACCGGGCTTGTATTATCTGGAAGCGCTGGAAACCAGACCGGATAGCAGGGGGAACGGGTACGCTGCCCGGCTTTTGCAAGGCGTATGCCAAGCCCTGCAGGCAGAGGGTGCCTGCCGCATTTGCGACTGTGTGGGAAAAGGAAATACGGCTTCCTTGCGGACACACCAAAAATGCGGTTTTCAAATTGTTTCGGAATGCGGATATGATTATGGCGGCAAGACGTCGGATGACCGTGATTTCGGGCTGGAATTTTGCTGCAAAAGGGGCTGACCGGCAGCCGTGGCCTGCCGTTGAAACGCATAAAAACAAACGCCTGTTTTCTTTTGGGAAAGCAGGCGTTTTTCTCTGCCCCGACAGCACCGCCCCAAGGCATGCTTTTCATGAAGCGGCTGCGCCGCAGCATATACTGAAAGGCAGGTGCGGCGGGGAGGGCGGAAAATGGGCAGACGGGGCGTGTTTTTGAAAAATGCGGCGGTGCTGACGGCGGCAACGCTGCTGCTGCGGCTGATCGGTATGGCGTTTCGCATTGTCATTTCCAACCGGCTGGGCGCCGAGGGCATGGGATTGTATCAGATCGTGCTTTCGGTCTATCTGCTGGCCTCGACGCTGGCAAGCGCCGGGCTTTCGGTGGCGGTGACGCGGCTGGTCAGCGAAGAACAGATCGCGACCGGCCGTGCCGGGCTGCAGAAGCTGCTGCGGTTCTGCATGGCTGTCAGTGCGTCAATGGGCGCGGCGGCGGCCGCGGCGCTTTATGCGGCCGCCGGCTGGCTGGCGGCATATTGGGTGGGCGAGCCCGCCGCTGCGGCCAGCCTGCGGGTCCTGTCGCTCAGCTTGCCGTTTATGGCGGTTTCGGCCAGCCTGCGCGGCTATTTCACCGCCCGGCGGCGCATCGGCTTCACCAGCCTTTCCCAGCTGCTGGAGCAGGGGGTCAAATTTGCCGCCTGTATGGGCGCTATTGCCCTGTGGGGCGTACAGAACGCCGCCTTTGGCTGCTTTCTGGTGATGGCTGCCGACACGGTGTCGGAATGGTTCAGCTGCGCGTTTCAATATATCGGGTACCGGGCGGATAGCCGCCGCCTGCCGGTACAGGGCCGCCCGCTGCCGCAGCAGCCGCCGTTGGCTGCACGCCTTGCCGAGATCGTGCTTCCTGTGGCGGGAGTGCGTATTATTGGAAGTGCATTATACACGTTGGAAAACACGCTGGTGCCTAACCTGCTGCAGCGATTTTTGCTGCAAAGCCAGCCGCAGACACAGGCGCGCGGGCTGGCGCTGGCGCAGTGGGGACGGCTGAAGGGCATGGGCATCCCGGTGCTGATGTTTCCCTCCACGCTGCTGGCGGCCTTTGTGCTGCTGCTGGTGCCGGAGCTGAGCGAATACCGTGCCCGGCAGGCCGGGCAGCAGGCGGCAGGGGTGGTCAGCCTGGCGCTGCATGTGACGCTGGCGGCATCCATCGGCATTGCGGCGGGGCTGTACCTGTTGGCGGAGGAGATCTGCGGTGTGGTCTACCCGGGGCAGGGCATCGGCTTTTATGTGCGGGTGCTGGCCCCGTTGACGCCGTTCATGTATCTGGAAAACGTGGCGGAGGGCATGCTGAAGGGGCTGGGCGAGCAGCGGGCGGCGCTGCGTTATTCGCTGGTAAACGTGGCGGTGCGGCTGGTGCTGATCGCTCTGCTGGTGCCGCGCGCGGGCATGACGGGCTTTTTGTGGATGATGCTGGCGGACAATATCATTACCTCGCTGCTGCATGCCGGGCGGGTGCTGACAGCTCTGCGCCTGCGGCCGGACTGGGGCCGCTGGGTGGTGCGGCCGCTGCTGTGCGCGGCGGCGGCCGGGGCACTGGGCACGCTGCTGCGGCGGCAGCTGACACTTTGGGGCTGGCGGCAGCTGTGGGTGGTGCTGGGGGTCGGCGGGGTGATGGCACTGTGCTATGCGGCGCTGCTGTTTTGCCTGCGCAGCTTTACCGCGGCAGATGTGCGGGCGCTGCTGGGGGTGCGTACCGGCCGCAGCGGCACAAAAGAAAAATAGCCGCGCCGGATGGCGCGGCTGCCCGGTACAGATGAGCGGTTGACTTTGGAAAGGATTCAAACCTGTTTAGTTCAGTTTTCGATAATAGGCATAAAACATCGGTGCGGTGGTGCAAACGGCGATGGTGTCCGCGATCGGTTCCGCCAAATACACACCCGTGACCGCATCCGGCCAGAGGTGCGGCAGCAAAAAAATCAGTGGAATGAGCAGGATGATTTTTCGCCAGATGGTGAGAAAAATCGCTTTCGGCGCCTGGTCTAACGCCACAAAGCTGTACTGGCATGCCACCTGCACGCCGTAGATCAGCAGTGCAGCGAGATAAATGCGCATACTCCACGCTGTGTACGCAAGCAGCGCCGCGTCATCCGTAAAAATGGAGGCTGCCGCGCCGGGCGCCGCCATACAGAGCAGCCAGATGAGAAACGAACCGCCGACGCAGCAGCCAAGCAGCAGCCGGAATGTTTTCTTGACGCGGGAGATATTTTTTGTACCCAGATTATAGCTGAGCAGCGGCTGTGCGCCCTGCACCAAGCCCGGCAGAAGCAGCATGACAAATTGCGTGATGCTGCTTAGAATACTCATGGATGCCACAGCCATATCGCCGCCGTAGGTTTGCAGCGAAGTGTTAAAGCTGATGGCCACCAGATTCTCCGTCAACTGCATCAGCGCAGGAGACATTCCCAGCAGAATGCATGGCCAGAGGAGCTTCCCATCGAAGCGGATGTTCTGCAGGCGAAGCCGCAGAACGCTTTTGCCCGTGCAGAGATAGCGGATGACAAAGCAGGCGGATACGCCCTGCGAGAGAACGGTTGCCAGTGCTGCCCCCTGGACACCCATATGAAAGACGTTGATCAGCACCGCATCCAGCACGATATTCGGCACCGCGCCGATGGCGACATTGCCCATACTGACCAGCGTTTTGCCCTGCGCCGTAATAAAGGCGTTCAGCCCCAACGTCAGCTGGGTAAAGGCTGTTCCGAGACAATAGATGTTCATGTAGTCGGCCGCAAAGGAGATGATGTCGGTGCTGGCGCCAAACAGCAGCAGGATCGGCCGCCCGAAAGCCAGCATGATGCCGGTCAGAAGCACGGAGAGCGCAAGCAGCATCCAGGTGCAGCTTCCCACAACTTTTTCTGCCTGTTCGTTTTCGCCCTTGCCAAGCAAAATGGACGCTTTCGGGGCGCCGCCCATGCTGACCAGCGCCGCAAAAGCGGAAATAGCCAGAATGACCGGGGTAGTTACGCCGACACCGGCCAGGGCCTGCTTTCCCACCTCCGGAATGTGCCCGATGAACATTTTGTCCACCAGATTGTAAAGAATATTGATGAGCTGCGCTGCCACCGCTGGAACTGCCAGCTTAAAAAACGCCTTTGGCACCGGCATGGCTGCAAGCAAATGGTCGCTGTCGTTCATAAAATTATCCTCGATACAGCTTCTCCACAGCCTCACCGATAGCCTCTGCGCTGCGGCCAACATCACGCACCGTTTTCACGATGATGCAGTCAGGCGCACGGTCGCCAAACCAGAGGTAAAGCGTAGCCGGACACTTCCGGTTGGCACGGCTGCATCAGTTGCACAAATGGGTCGGTGAGTTCCTTGTGGTCGATATTCAAAAAGAAGTACCCTTGCGGGATTGTGAATCCGACACCGTTATAGCCGTGCTTATCGGCGGCTTTGATAGCCTCATCGTATGTCACTCATGTGTGCGCATACTCGCTGTTCGTGCCTGTCGCAGTGCCGCTTGCCGAGATTGGCACCTTCGTGCGCTTGCCCTTGCGGGTCTCATAATTCCAGCAGAGCCATACCTTCTGTGATTTCAACTCGTCCAT
>CAKTAM010000075.1 GCA_934527255.1 uncultured Oscillospiraceae bacterium
GCGCAGGGCTATCGGCAGCCGCGTGATGTTCTGGCGGCCCAACAGGGCAGCAACGCCATGCCGACCGGGCGCACGGCGGTTTCCCGCGGAGCGCCGCAGCAGGATATTCTGCAGAAAAAGCGCGGCTGGGTGCCGAAGTTTCAGCTGGAGGATGATTGAACCGCCGGTACGGGCGGACAAATCAGGAAGAGCCGGGAAAGGAAAAAGGAATGGAGACAAAAGCGGCACTGTATCGGGAAGCGTTGCGGCAGGTGAATATCCGGCGGCAGCAGGCGGAGGAAGCAGCCGCCGAAAATCAGGCGCGGCTGCGCCGCGCCGCGCCGGAATATGAAACCGCACGGCTGGCGCTGCTGAACGCGCAGATCGAGCAGGCGCGGTTGGCTGCGCAGGCTCTGCCGCTGCAGGCGGCACAGGCAAAAATACAGCAGTGGGAAAGCCGCCTGCAGGACATTCTGGCGCAGGCCGGTTTTACGGTCGACCAATTGCAGCCGCAGTACCGCTGTGCCGTCTGTCGGGATACCGGGCGTGTTGGCGGCGGCCGCTGCCGCTGCGTTGAGCAGGAGATGCGGCGGCTGCGCCGCGAGCAGATCAACCGAGAGTTTCCGCTGGAGCTTTCCAGCTTCGAGCGCTTTCAGCTGGAGCGCTATTCTACGGCGGCAGACCCACAGCTGGGCACCTCTCCGCGTGCGATCATGTCGCAGGTCCTGGCGTATTGCCGCGCGTATGCCGAGCATTTCCGCCCAGGCGCGCCCAGTCTGCTGCTGATGGGCGATGCAGGTCTTGGTAAGACCCATCTGGCGCTTTCCATTGCCAACCGTGTGTTGGATGCCGGGTTTGACGTTGTGTATGTCAGCGCGCAGCAGGCCTTTGCCGTGCTGGACAGCGCCAGCCGGGACGGCAGCCGTGAGGCATGGCTGGATGCTATGCTGGAGGCTGATCTGCTGATACTGGACGATCTGGGGACGGAATATGTGGTGCCGCACACCATTTCCGTGCTGTATCAGATCGTCAATACCCGGCTGTGCAGCAAACGGCCGACCGTGTATACCACCAATATTGTCACACAGCAGCTGATGAACGCCCGCTATACCGAAAAGGTGACCAGCCGTTTGCTGGGCAGCTGCGAGCTGCTGCAATTTTATGGCGAGGACGTGCGCCTGCAGGGCAAATGAACGGCAGGTGAGCCGCCGCGCCTGCAAGGCTTCACACAGAACGAAAGGAGAACAGACAGATGCCAGGCGATCTTCATACGCATACGACTTTTTCTGATGGCTGCATTCCCATTGCACAGCTGCCGCCGCTGGCTGCATGGGCGGGCATGCAGTATCTTTCCGTTACCGATCACGATACCTTTGCCGCACATGATTACGCGCTGCAGCACCCGCAGCAGAACGGTGTTCACCTGATACCGGGCGTTGAGCTCAGCGCATGGGATGAAAACCGCAAGCGCAAGGTGCACCTGCTGTGCTATGGGGCCAACAAAACACCGGCACTGCAGCAGCATATCCAGCGCATTGCAGATTCCCGCAATAAGCAGCAGCGCCAGTCCATCGAAGCGCTGCTGAAGCTGTATCCCTTTCTACGGCAGGAGGAGATCCTTCAAAAGGCGGCGGACAGCGGCGTGGTATATAAGGCGCATATCATGCGCACCCTGCGGGAATACGCCCTGACGGGTGCCATTTACGGCGATCTGTACCGCCAGCTGCTGGGGCGCGGCGGCAGCTGTCATGCCTCGCCCAGCTACCGCGCGCCGGTGCGCAGCCTGCTGCAGGCCGCACACGAGGCGCAGGCGGTCGTGGTGCTGGCGCACCCGGGCGTGTATGATTCCATGGAGCTGGCGCAGGAGCTGGCGCGCGAGGGCGCGATCGACGGCGTGGAGATTCAGCATCCGGGCAACAGCCCTGCTGTTCGCATTGCCTTGCGGAACATGGCGATGGAGTATGGCCTGATTGTAACGGGCGGGACCGATTATCACGGCATGAACAGCGACCGTATCTGCCCGGTGGGCAGCTGCACCACGGCGGATGCCCAGTTGGAGCGCCTGCTGGAGCTGATGCAGAAAAAGCACCGGTAAGCGATGCAGCCCTTTTCCGCTTTTTGCGAAACGGCGGATTCTTTTTTCAAAAAGAAAATATTTTCGACAAAACAGAGAAAAGCGGGCGGCAGGCCCGGCCATCAGTTGCAATCAAAAAAGAGAATGTGCTAAAATAAGAAGGCTTTCAGACCCGAACCTCGGGAAAACGGCACAGCAAAGGAGAATTTACCTTATGACATATGTACGGAAAAACAGCGGCGTATGTTCTGCCAGTACGGAAGTGACGCTGGACGACAACAACAAGATCGTTTCGGTCAAGGTCGTGGGCGGCTGCAATGGCAACCTGAAGGGTGTCAGCGCGCTGCTGGAGGGGATGGACGCCAACGAGGCCATTCGCCGTTTGGAGGGGCTGCGCTGCGGCAACAAGCAGTCGTCATGTCCCGATCAGATCGCGCAGACCCTCAAGGAGGCTCTGGCACAGTAACCGTCCGCAGGATGGTTCGGCGTGGGCACGGCGCCTGGCGCAAGCCCGCTGCGTTCCGAAAGCTCTGCTGCTTTTTTAGCGGCAGGGCTTTTGTTTTGCGGCGCGCTGCGGCTGCCTGTGCCGGTCGCCGGGAAAGCATGACGCCGACTGAATATTTTATGCGGCCGCCGCCCACACTTCCCACGAGGAAAGGGGCTGGGCATTTGTATACTTTCAAACGTTTTGATTCGGCATCCAACCGGGCGCTGAACGGCGCGATCCGTCTGGCGGGCGAGCTTGGCCATGAACAGGTCGGCACCGAGCATCTGCTGCTGTGTCTGGTGTGCGGCCACAGAAAAAAGCAGCGAGAGAGCGGTGTTCCGGAGGAGCGCCTGCGCGATTATCTTGTTCGCCGTTTCGGCCGGGGCGATGCCCGGCGGCTTGGCCCGGAGAACTTCAATCGGGAGCTTACAGCTGTGCTGGAAAGCTGCGGGCAGAAAAAAGCGCCGCGGCGGCGTGTGACGGATGCGCAGCTGCTGGCACAGCTGTTGGAGCCGCAGACGGAGGCAGCCCGGATGGCGGGCGAGCTGCAGCTGACGTTTTTGGGCGGCAATGCGCCGCAGGCGCTGCTCAGCGAGCCAAAGTCAGCGCCCCTGCCGCGCGGCCGCGGGCTGGAGCGTTACGGCAAAAATCTGACGCAGATGGCACGCCAGAATCAGCTGGATCCCTGCATTGGCAGAGAAGCGGAAACGGCGCGACTGCTGCAGATACTCTGCCGCCGCCAGAAAAACAACCCCTGTCTGGTGGGTGAACCCGGCGTGGGCAAAACGGCCGTGGTCGAAGGACTGGCGCAGCTCATCGCACAGGATGCCGTGCCTGTACCGCTGCGTTATAAGCAGATATTCAGTCTGGATATTGCCAGCGTTGTGGCGGGCACCAAATACCGCGGCGATTTTGAAGAGCGTCTGCGCGGCATTCTGGAGGAGGCCAGTGCGGGCCGCGGCGTCATTCTTTTCATTGACGAGGTGCACACCATCATAGGCGCAGGCGCGGCCGAGGGGGCGGTGGATGCGGCAAACATCCTTAAGCCGGTGCTGGCAAGGGGCGGCCTGCAGCTGATCGGTGCGACCACAACGACGGAGTATCACCGCCACATTGAAAAGGATGCCGCATTGGAGAGACGGTTTCAGCAGGTGCCTGTGGAGGAACCCGACCGGGAGAAAACGCTGCAGATTCTGCAAGGGCTGCGCCCTCGCTATGAAGAATTTCACCGGATGAAAATTTCGGATGAGGCACTGGATGCGGCAGTGGATCTCAGCATACGGTATATTCATGACCGTTTCCTGCCGGATAAGGCGGTGGATCTGTTGGATGAGGCCGCCTCGGCTTGTGTTGCGCAGGAGTGCAGCCGACGTGCCAGAACGGCTGTGCTGGGGGTGCAGCCGGTGCTGCAGACGGCCGCCCGCTGGGTTGGAATGCCGGTAGAACAGCTGACACGCAGCGACCGGCAGCGCCTGTTGGAGCTGGAAAACTGTCTGCAGGAGGGGGTGATCGGCCAGCAGAGGGCCACGGCGGCGGTAGCGGCTGCCGTGCGGCGCTTTCGGATGGGCTTTTCCGAGGACGGCCGCCCCAACGGTTCGTTCCTGTTTTTGGGGCCGACCGGCGTCGGCAAGTCGCTGTTGGCACGAATACTGGCGCGGCAGCTTTTCGGTTCGGAAAAGCTGCTGTTTCGCTTTGATATGAGCGAATATAACGAGCCGCACTCCGTCAGCCGGCTGATCGGCGCGTCGCCGGGTTATGTCGGTTACGAACGCTCCGGCCTGCTGACCGGTGCGGTCCACCGCCACCCTTACTGTATCGTACTGTTTGACGAGCTGGAAAAGGCGCACCCGGAGGTGCTGCGGCTGCTGCTGCAGATATTGGAGGAGGGCGAGCTGACGGATAACGACGGCCGCAGGGTCGATTTCCGTCATACGCTGGTGCTGGCAACCTCTAACCTTGGCTCCCGACAGGATGGCTGGGCCGCTGCGCAGGTCGGGTTTGCCCGCACGGAAAATCCGGACAGAGTACCGCCGCAGGTGCGTCAGTTTCTGACGCCGGAGCTGGTCAACCGGTTTGACGAGATCGTTACGTTTGACCGGTTGGATCGCCCCGCACTGGAAAAAATTGCCCGTCAGCAGCTGCAGCAGCTGGCGGCCCGGCTGCGTGCGCAAAGCATTGAGCTGGAGTTTACGGCGCAAAGCTGCCGTACGCTGGTCGAGCAGTGCTGGCAGCCGGAGTATGGGGCGCGCCCGCTGCGCCGCGGCATCAAGACCTATGTTGAGGATCCTCTGTGCATGGAGTTGCTGCAATCGCCGCCTCAGGCGGTCTCTCATGTGGTACTGGACGGCGGCGAGAACGGCCTGCAGCTGGCCTTTCGCCAGCCGGTCTGTACCGGCTGATAGGCAAGCGCATATCCTTCCGTGGGCGCACATACTGTATTTTGAAAAAGCACAGGTGCGGGGAGGGGTGTGAACGTGCAGTACAGCGGTCTGAATGAGGCCCAAGTGGAGGCTGCGCGGCGTCAGGGCGAAAATCGGCTGCATACCGGCGCAAAAACCAGTGTGGCCGGGTTGTTTTTCAGTCAGTTCAAGGATGTGATGATTCTGATCCTGGCGGCGGCGACGGTGGTCAGCGCATGGATGGGGGATGGGGCAGAGGCGGCCGCCATCATC
This sequence comes from uncultured Oscillospiraceae bacterium, assembly GCA_934527255.1. Lineage (GTDB taxonomy): Bacteria > Bacillota > Clostridia > Oscillospirales > Ruminococcaceae > UBA1762. The sequence goes on from CAKTAM010000075.1 coordinate 5,213, forward strand.
GCCATTGTGCTGCTGAATGCGCTGATGGGCTTTCTGCAGGAGTATAAAACGGAAAAAACGCTGCATGCTCTTCAGGCCATGACCGCGCCGACAGCGCATGTGGTACGCAGCGGCAGGCAGCAAACACTGCCTGCCGCCGAGCTCGTCTGCGGCGATATTGCCATGCTGCATGCGGGCGACCGTGTACCGGCGGATGGCGTGCTGCTGGAGGCGCAGCGCCTGAGCATGGATGAATCCCTGCTGACAGGCGAAAGTACGGCGGTGGAAAAGCAGCCGAAGGACGGTGTTTTTATGGGTGCCATGACGGCGGCGGGTGCCGGTGTCATGCGCGTTACTGCTGTAGGCATGGCGACGGAAATGGGGCGCATTGCCTCCATGATCGGCCATGCGCAGCCAGAGAAAACGCCGCTGCAGAAGCGCCTGCAGCAGTTGGGTAAGACGGTTGCTGTGGGGTGCCTGCTGGTCTGCGTTGGGGTTGGGCTGCTGGGCTGGGTGCGCGGCGAGCCGTTCTGGGATATGCTGCTGGCCGGTATTTCACTGGCGGTGGCGGCTATTCCGGAGGGCATGCCCGCCATTGTGACCATCGTGTTGGCGCTGTCAGTAGGGCGCATTCTGAAAAAGGGAGCTATCATCCGTCGTTTGCCGGCAGTGGAAACGCTGGGCTGCGCGGGCGTGATCTGCAGCGACAAAACCGGCACCATCACACAGAATCGCATGTCGCTGCAGGAAATTTGCTGCGGTATGACAGAAACCGGCTCCAGCAGCTTCTGCCTGCGGGCGGAGGGACTGTACAAAGGCACACAGCGCTGTACGGTGCAGACGGAGCCTTTACTGGCGCGCCTGCTGCGCTGCGCCGTTTTATGCTCGCAGGCGCAGGCTGTGCAGGAAAACGGGCAGCCAGCCTTTGAAGGCGATGCAACGGAAAACGCTTTGCTGGCGGCCGCGCTGAAAGCGGGGGAATCCCCGGCGGCGCTGCACCGGCAGTGGCGAAGCACAAAGCAGATCCCATTTGATTCGGTGCGCAAGCGGATGTGCGTAACGGTCGCGCCGCCGACGGGGCAGGCCCTGTTTTTGTGCAAGGGCGCGCCGGATGTTTTGCTGGAGCATTGCAGCCGTATTGCACAGGCCAATGGCGATCAGCCGCTGGGGGCGGTCGTCCGGCGGCGTCTGTTTGAAAAGCTGGGTCAGTTGGCCTCGCAGGGGTATCGCGTGCTGGCCTTTGCGGAAAACGACCGGGCAGCAGAGGGCGAGCACGGCATGATCTTCCTGGGGCTTGCCGCCCTGCAGGATCCGCCCAAGCCGCAGGTGGAGGGCGCTGTGCGGCGCTGCCGCCATGCCGGGATGAAGCCGGTCATGATCACCGGCGACTATCCACAGACTGCACAGGCCATTGCGGCACGGGTCGGCATCTGGCGTTCCGGCGATGTCATTCTGACGGGCAGTCAACTGGATGGGCTCAGCGACAGCCAGCTGGAGGCTGTTTGTATGAAGACTTCGGTCTATGCACGCGTGACCCCGCAGCATAAGCTGCGCATCGTGCGCGCTTATCAGAATTGCGGGCAGGTCGTTGCAATGACAGGGGATGCCGTCCGCTCCGGTTCTGCCACCGCAAAGGGGCAGAAGGGCCTTCTGCGGCGGCATCCGGCAGTTTGGCGGGCGGCCCGGAAAAATAAAACGGCTGTACTTCAAAGCGTTTTTCGGCGGAAAGCTTCCGTCTTTTGAAAAAGGCTTTGGGGTGCAGCTCTTTATTATATGGAGGTGTTGATTCTGCCCGGCTGAAAAAAGTCATTACAAGCGAGATAACGCGGGGCGTGGCTTCCTCTATGTCCTATGCCGATATAGCGCGGAATATCCGCAATGCGTCCAGTGCTCCGCTGTCCAACTGTTATCGCATAGCCCGCACCGAGGGGCACCGCATTCAGCAGGCTTCCGCTGCGGATGCACGAAACGCTGCAAAGAAAAAGGGCGCGGATGTGCTCAAACAGTGGGACGCAACGCTTGACGGCAGAACCAGAGATACCCACCGCCTGCTTGACGGTCAAATCCGTGAAACAGACGAACCCTTTGAAGCAAACGGCAAAAAAGCAATGGAGCCGGGCAGCTTTGGCGACCCGGCAGAAGATTGCAATTGCCGTTGCGTTGCTCTTACCCGTGCCCGCTGGGCGCTGGATGAGGACGAGCTGAAAACGCTGAAAGGGCGGGCAGAATACTTTGGGCTGGATAAGTCAAAGGATTTTGAGGAGTACAAAAAGAAGTATCTCGATTTGTATAGGTCAAGTGGCAAAGCGGGTGATACTGATGGGTACAGCGTGATTGATTCCGTAAGCCCGTTTAATTTTTCGGATAAGGCAGCTGTTCAGAAAGAAGTCGATGCTTTCCTGAAGGAATTTGCAAACGCGCCGGAAGAACACGCCATTGTCATTTCCCCTACCGGGCAGCTGTTCCGGCTGACTGGCACCGTTGCGGATGTTGAAACCGGCCTTGTCGGTGAAGATGCATTGGTGGGCAGTATAGGAATGCACAATCACCCTGTTTGGGAAGGCTTTGAAAGCGGTGATTCGTTCAGTAAACAGGATGTATACTTTTCTGCTGCGCATAAAACTGGAATAGAGTACTTGACAACCGGTGAAAAAAGGTATTCATTTATATATAGCGGGCCATTAAGCGCGGAAGAATTAGAGCTGGAATACCAAAAAGCCCAAGAAGAAGTAATGGAAAAGGCATTTGAAAGCGGCGGGTATATTGAGTTCATTCAGGAAGCCACAATGAGGGCTTTGTCAGAAAGATTGGAAGGGTTTGATTTCAATGAAATCTTATGAATCAGAAAAGGAAGAACTGAATAATTGGATGAGGGAACGAACCCGATACTATTATGAAACTGACACTAAGTGGCGTAAAGAACACGGCAACCACCGTGATAGTGAACCAAACAAAACGTTTTTGTTCGATGTTCAGGAATATAACCGCCGCCTGCGTGAGCTGAAGGAAAAATACGGCATTGAATAAGCCACAAAGCACCCTGCACCCGCACGGTGCTTTTTCTATGCTAAAAACGCACGGCGTGTGTTTTTCGTGCGTTTATCGTGCGTTAGCAAGTTACCGGCAAGTTAAAAGTAAATCGTTCAGTAAGCACACTTTGGCGGTGTGCTTTTTTTATGCCTGAAAAGGAAAGGAGTAATTGTTATGAGATGTTGGAAATCGTGGATTAAGGCCGCCGGTATCCGTGCGGTAAAGACGGTTGCACAGTCTGCTGTGGCAATGATCGGCACCAGCGCGGTGCTGGGTCAGGTGGATTGGCTGATGGTCGGCAGCGCTGCTGCGTTGTCCGGTATTCTGTCCCTGCTGACCTCTATCGCCGGTCTGCCGGAATGCAAGGCAGATGAACCGGCCGAAGAAAAGGAAGGTGAATAAACATGGCAATCAACCGGAAAGTGCTGGATGTTTCCAAATACCAGCCGAACATTGATTACGCCGCCTGCGCGAAGGCGATTGACGGCGTGATTCTGCGCTGCGGCCTGACGTACTGGGGCCAGCAGAACAAGGCCGCCGACCCCTGTTTTGAAGCACATTACAAGGGCTTCAAGGCTGCCGGTGTGCCGGTGGGTGTGTATTACTACAGCGCCGCTGACAACGTGACGCAGGCCCAGCTGGAAGCCGCAAAGTGCCTTGAAATTATCAAGGGTAAGCAGTTTGAATACCCTGTATATTTCGATATGGAAAACAAGGAACGACAGGGCAAGCTGACCGGCGCAGAGCGGTATGCAATCGCGGATGCGTTCCTGTCCAAGGTGCAGGGCGCGGGGTATTATGTGGGCTTTTACAGCTATTCCGCGTTCATCCAGCAGATGGGCACGGAATACTTCAACAAGCTGAAACTGAAATATTCCGTCTGGCTGGCTGACTACCGCAAAACACCCGCGAGTTATACC
>CAKTAM010000076.1 GCA_934527255.1 uncultured Oscillospiraceae bacterium
GTATAGCACAGGATGCTCATGGGCGGAATGTTCAGCGTTACCGACTGCTCGCGCCCGTGAAGCGGCTTCTTTTTCGCCGTCACCCACGCCGGACGCCTGCCGCCCTCGCCGCCAAATTCGGCCGCATCCGAGCACAGGACCTCCGTATAGCGCCCCGGCTCCGGCACGCCGATCTCATAGCCCTCGCGCCCCACAAACGAAAAGTTGCACACCACCATCAGCGCCTGACCGGCGGCATCCCGCCGCAGAAAAGCGATGATGTTCTGGCTGCGGTCGTCCGGCACCAGCCACTCGAAGCCTTCCCAGCTGTAATCGACCTGCCACAGGGCAGGCTGCGCCAGATAAAACGCGTTCAGCGCCTGCACATAGTGCTGCAGCTGCGCGTGCTTTTCATAGCCCAGCAACATCCAATCCAGCTGCTTTTTCTCATCCCATTCGATGAACTGGCCAAGCTCCTGCCCCATGAACAGCAGCTTTTTGCCCGGGTGCGTCATCATATAGCCCAGAAACACCCGCATTCCGGCAAACTTCTGCTCATACTCGCCGAACATTTTATCCAGCAGGCTTTTTTTGCCGTGCACGACCTCATCGTGCGAGATGGGCAGAATGAAGTTTTCGCTGAACGCATAGAAGAAGCTGAACGTCAGCTTTTCGTGGCAGTCGCCGCGGTACAGCGGGTCGGTCTGCACATACTGCAGCATGTCGTTCATCCAGCCCATATTCCATTTGAAGTTAAAGCCCAGCCCGCCGTCCTCGACCGGGCGGGTCACCAGCGGCCACGCCGTGCTTTCCTCGGCGATCATCATGGCGTGCGGGCAGCGCCGGAACACCATCCGGTTCAGCTTTCGCAGGAATTCCACCGCCTCCAGATTTTCCCGCCCGCCGTTGCGGTTGGGGCGCCATTCGCCCTGCTTGCGGCCGTAATCCAGATACAGCATGCTGGCCACGGCATCCACTCGCAGGCCGTCCACATGGTATTGCTCCAGCCAGAACAGCGCGCTGGAGATCAGGAACGACTGCACCTCACGGCGGCCGAAATCAAAGGCGGAGGTGCCCCACTCGCGGTGCTCGCCGCGCATGGGGTCGCTGTCCTCAAAGCAGGGGGTACCGTCAAAGCGGTACAGGCCGAAGGCATCCTTGGGGAAATGTGCCGGCACCCAATCCAGAATGACCCCAATGCCGGCCCGGTGGCAGCAGTCGACCAGATACATGAAATCCTTCGGGGTGCCATAACGGGAGGTAGGGGCAAAATAGCCCGTCACCTGATACCCCCACGAGCCGTCGTACGGATATTCCGTCACCGGCAGAAATTCGACGTGTGTATAATGCATCTGGCGCAGGTACGGCACCAGCTCTTCCGCCAGCTGGCGGTATGTATAGGGACTGCCATCCTCATGCATCCGCCACGAACCCAGATGCACCTCGTAAATATTGACCGGCGCGCACAGAACGTCGTTTTTTTCTTTTGCAGCCTGCCATGCGGCGTCACGCCATGCATAGCCGTCCAGCGCGTACACCTTGCTGGCGTCGCCGGGGCGGGTCTCGGTATGGAACGCAAACGGATCCGCCTTATAAAGATAGCGGCCATCCTGCGTCTGAATGCAGTATTTGTACAGGTCGTACTCTTTTACGCCCGGGCAGAAGGTCTGCCAGATGCCGCTGCCGCCAAGATTGCCGCAGGGGTTGGCGCGCTCGTTCCAGTCGTTGAAGTCGCCCACCACGCTGACGGCGGCCGCCTGCGGGGCCCATACCCGGAAAACCACGCCCTGCACCCCGTTGTGGGTGGCCACATGCGCGCCCAGCAGCTGGCTGCTGTCGTAATTGGTGCCCTCCTTGAAAAGATAGATGGGCAGCTCAAGCTCTTTGTTCTGGCGTACGTCCATCAAAGCTCATCCTTTCTGCTTGCGGGCGGCCTTGCCCTTGCGTCGAGGTCTCCACCGACCCGGCTGCCGCCCACAAAATCTTCCATCTATAATAATACCATTTTTTCACACTTTTTCAAGTGCTTTTCCAGTGAATTTGTCAGCACATTTCGTTAAATATTTTTAATTTTTGTGAAGTTTCAACAAGGTTCGTCCCTCTGTTCCCGGCAAATTGCCTGCAGAGAGGCCGTTTGGGGGCCGCTCGCCGGAGGTTTGGAGGCAGCAGGCGCTTTCCGCTGTTTCCTGCCGACCAAAGGCGGCCGCTTTCTGGCGCTGAAACCAGCCGCCGGGCAAAGGTGCCGTGTCAGCCCGTCGGCAAGGCGCATGCTGCGAACGCCGTGTGCAAAAGCCGGAAAACGGCTGCCGGGCAAGCGCCGCAAAAAAGCCCGCCGCAGTTTTTCTCCCCTGTCGGGCCGCTCTGCCCCGACAGGGGAGCCGCAGCTGCCACCCGCAAAAAAAGAGACAAAAAATAGAAGCCCCACCCCCAAAAGGGGCGGAGCCTCCGCAGACGGCGCGCCGTTTTCAGCGCACCACATAAACATTCAGCGCCTTTTTGCCGTTGAGCACACTTTCCAGATGCGTTTCATAGAAGAGGTCAATATCAATCGAGCCCTCCATCAGAGCCGTGCCGGTATCCGTTGCAATGGCCCAGCCGTAGACAAAGCTGCCATCAGCCGAGGTGATATACAGCAGCGAGCCATAGGGGATTTCTTCCGGGTTGACTGCCACCGTACCGGCATACAGCCCCAACCGACTGGCCCCGCGGCCGCGGCTGGCGGAATAACCGGTGCAGATGGCATCGGTAATGACATAGAGGTAGCTGCTGGGTACGTTGTTTTCCACCGTGCAGCCCTCAGGCGCGCTGACATCGGAAACGGCCACCCCCGCGCCATAGGCCAGTATCTGCTGGCTGACCGGCTGACAGGTCACATACTGGTCGATCTGTTCGCTGCTTTCTACCTCACCGTCCACGCGGCGCTCGCGATAAACGGTCTCCATGGTGCCGTCGCTGCCCTCCTGCAGCACATAGGTGCGGCGGGGGTAACGGTAAAGCAGGCTGGTATAACGGTATTCGGTTTCAAAAGGAATCGCAGTCTCCACCACGGTATCCGTATAGGTGACGCGATGCACCGTCGCGCTTTCGCCCTCGGCCAGCGGCGTGTGCAGCGACGGCTCGACATAATCGTCCGCGCCCAGCTGCACGCCCAGCTGCTCCAGCGCATCGGCGACCGTGCCGCCGTTCAGGTAAGCGGTCTGCGTCACACCGTCCGCCGTAACCTCCACCTCGTATGCACGCTGTACCGTCAGGACAGCCCGGTTGCCGCTGTATGCCGTGTAATAATATTCATCGTATTCACCGATCTCCAGTCCGCACTGCTCTACCAGCTGCTGCGTGCTCTCCTCCTGCGTCAGCAGCACGGTAGAGGTTCCCTGCGAATCCGTCACATATACCAGATGAATCTGTGCAAACACCAGCTCGATGCCGCCGAACAGGCAGACGGCAAACGCCAGCACCGTTATCAGCTTTCCCACACGTTGGCGGCCGCTGCGATAGGCCGCCTCCTTCAGGCGTGCGCAGCCGTGCCGTATGCGGCCGTGAATGCAATGCAGCTTTTCGCGGATATGTCGTGATTGCAGCATCTCACTGCGCCTCCTTTCCGGTGCGTCGCTGCACCGTCCTGTGCATTTTAGCAAAAAACGCCCGGCAACGTCAAGGCCAGGAATCCGGGCGACAAGCCCGCTCCTTTTGATTTTTGGTTCAAAAAGCGGACGATAGACAGCAAATCCTTTCAAATCCTTGTGAAATTGCACTATTTTTCCGGTTTTCATTGGTCATTTTGCCGATTTCCCATATTTTTACAGCTGTTTGTCGGCGTTTACGGCGGGTGCAGCCGGAAAAATGCCGCTTTTGAGCAGCCTGACATCCGTCCAAAAGCCCCATTATCACGATGTCCTTTTTCAGTAATTTTCAGCTGTTTTCGCTCTCTGTTTTTGCCGCTGACAGGCACAGTTGGCCGCCCTTTTTCCGCTCTTACCGCCGGTGGCTCTCTCGCTGTTTTTGCCGCGCTTTGCGCCTCGCCGCCCGGTCATCCGGTGGTCTCTCGCCTTTCACACCCTGCCTGTGTTGTATGCCGTGCGCTATTTTTTCATACCTCTCCGCAGCTTTTTGCCTCTTGCCCGCAAGGGACCGCACACGCCCTTTTCCCATTGTACAGCCTGCCATACAGCGACCGCTTTCCCCGGGCTTTCCTGTGCATATTCACTGCCTGTGCGCTGCTTTTCCTGCGGTTTTGCTCCGGCGGCAGCTCCATTTACAGCCTTGTCAATTACCTGAAAAATGCCGCTTTATTTCTCCGCACATTCCTTTGGTGCACGCAGCCCTGTGCCGATTTTTTGACCATTGGGCAAGTGTCGGCCCATCCCCGACATTTTGTGGCACGAAAAAAGCCCGCAGCACAGCAAAAGCCATGCTTCGGGCTTTTCTTTCGGCGTGGCAGCCGCTTTCTGTCGAGCAAAGGCAGTAATGGTTTTCTCAATCCGCCGTTTTCTCCTCAATGACCTCGTACATTTCGCGCGCAACATCCTTCCCTCGCGGCTCCTCCACCGAAACCACACGCACACTGACCGGGCGGTTTCCAAAGCAGACCGTCACCACATCCCCCACCTTGACGGTGTAACTGGCCTTGACCGGGCGGCCGTTCACCTCAATGCGCCCGGCATCCGCCACCTCGTTGGCCACGGTGCGCCGCTTGATCAGGCGCGACACTTTCAGAAATTTGTCAATTCTCATCGGTACTCTCCTTTTCTCGTGCATTATTATCGTTTTTTGTGCTGCGCGGATGCGTTTTTTCTCACCTTGTGGCTGCTGCGGCCGTTTTCAGCAGTCGGAACAGACAGCCGCACTGTCTACCGCCCCACCAAGCACTTTTCTCTTTTTGGAAGGCGCCTGCCCACGCATTTTTCCATGTTTCTTTATTATATAGTAGTATAATACAAAAGACAGTAGAAACTACCGCCGAAGCCTTGCCGTCGCAGCAAAACCGTTCAGACACCGCCCTGATGCTGATCCTGCTGGGGGGCGTGTCCAAAGCGCTTGCGGTAAGCGCGGTAAAACGTAGTATACTCGCGATAGCCGCACGCCTGCGCCGCCTGGCTGGGCGGGGTACCGGCATACAGCAGCTCCCGCGCCGCAAACAGCCGCTTTACCTGCACATACTCCCACACCGAAGCGCCCGTGGCCCGGCGAAAAATGCGGTTGATCTGCGATTGGCTGAGGAAAAACTTTTTTTCCAGCTGCTGCAGACCGTCCAGCTCTGTCAGATGCAGGTTGATATAGGCCACCAGCTGTGCGGACAGGTCGGCCTGCACCTCCTCTCTGCCGCGGGTGCGCAGATGCCACACACCGTACAGCTCCTGCAGAAGCGGCAGCAGATAGGCCAATATTTCGCCCTCGCTGCCCGGAGCATGCCGAAACAGACGCTCCATGCACTGGCGCACGAACCCCGCAGGCAGTTCTTCGGCGGTATAACGATTTTCCGTACCCAGCGGCCGGTCAGTAAACGGCTGCAGCAGGCTGCAGAAAGCGTCGTTCTGCAGCAGGTCGGCCGAAAAGTGAATGGCCACACGCTCGTACGGCTGCGCCGGGCTGATCTGCAGGCAATGCGTTTCGGCGGTGCGCAGCAGCAGAATGTCACCGGGGCGCAGCTCATACAATTGGCCCTCCACCCGGTAACGGCCGCTGCCGCTGACAAAGTAAAACAGCTCCAGCTCGGTATGCGTATGCATGGCAAACTGCGACGGATCCGGCCGCTGATCCAACGTGTGGTGACACTGAATGCGGTCATATTCCACACGACCAAACCATTTCATATCGTCCCCACCTTTCCCCTGCTTCAGTATAGCAAAACACGCGCGTATTTGCAATTGTTTTTGCCACAAAATGCACTTGCATTGCATTTTTGTTTTTATTACAATGGAGCTGTAAGCAGGCGGCTGCCCTTGCCGCCGCCAAACGGGAAAGGAGCTGACCGCATTGAACGAAACCTATCTTTGCCGCGGCAAAACCGCTGTGCAGCTGTACCGACAGGTACAGCGCCTGCCCATTTATGATTATCACTGTCACCTGTCACCGCAGGAGATTTGGGAAGACCGCCCTTTTACCAACATTGGGGAAATGTGGCTTGGCGGCGACCATTACAAATGGCGGCTGATGCGTCAGGCCGGTGTGGAAGAGAAATACATTACCGGCAGCGCCAGCTGGCACGACAAGTTTTTACGGTATGCCGAGGTGATGGAGCTGGCCGCCGGAAACCCGCTGTACCACTGGAACAAAATGGAGCTGGAGCAATACTTTGAGGTGACCGAACCGCTGACCGCCGAAAGTGCCGAGCGCATCTGGCAGCAGGCAAACCGCGTCATTGCCGAGCGGCAGCTGTCGCCCCGCAAGTTGATTGCACAATCCAACGTCGCTTTTCTTGCCACGACCGACGATGTGGCCGGTACGTTGGAATACCACGAAAAGCTGCGGCAGGCCGGGCTTTGCGTGGAGATCGTTCCCTCGTTTCGCACCGACAATGTGCTGATGGCAAACCGCCCCGGCTATGCGGATTACATTCGCACGCTGAGCGTGACCTGCGGGCTGCCCATCACCACGCTGGCCCAGTTAAAACAGGCCCTATCGGCACGGCTGGATGTGTTCTGTGCACACGGGTGCGTTTTTACCGATGTCGGCATTCCGCTTTTCCCCGACCGTATCGCCCCGGAGCAGGAGGCTGCCGCCGCCTTTGCCGACGCGCTGGCCGGGCGGCCCCTGACGGCGGATGCCTTGAACGGCTTCATCGGCAATCTGTTTGTTTTTCTGGGCGGCGAATACCGCAAACGCAGGCTGGTGATGCAGTGGCATCTGGGCGCTTACCGCAACGCCAGCACCGCCATGCTGCAGAAGCTGGGCCCCGATGCCGGCTGCGACTGCATTGCCGATGCCGTCAGCGGCAACGCCGTCTGCCGCCTGCTGGATGCCATTGAACAGACCGGCGGTCTGCCGCAGACCATTCTCTACTCGCTTAACCCGTCGGCACACGCCCAGCTCATCAGCGCTGCAGGTAGCTTCGCCCGGGTGCGGTACGGCGCGGCCTGGTGGTTCTGCGACCATAAGCGCGGCATTGCCGAGGTGCTGCAGCTGCTGGCGGAGGAGGGCTATCTGGCCGCCTTCCCCGGCATGCTGACCGACAGCCGCAGCTTTCTTTCCTATGCTCGGCACGACTATTTTCGCCGTATTCTGTGCGAGGTGCTGGGCGGCTGGGTCGACGCCGGAGAATTGACCGCACAGGCCGCCGAAAAGGTGGCGCACGCCGTTTGCTGCGGCAACCTGCAGCGCCTGCTGCGGGACTGCCGCGCCCCAAAGGAGGCGACTGCATGAAACTGACCTTTCGCTGGTATGGGGAGGATGACCCGGTCACGCTGGAAAAGATCGCGCAGATCCCCACAATGACCGGCATTGTCTCCGCCGTATATGACGTGCTTGCGGGCGGTGTCTGGAGCCGGGAAAGCATCGATGCCATTCGCCGCAAGGCGCAGGCCCACCGCCTTGCCTTTGAGGTGGTGGAGAGCGTGCCGGTGCCCGAGGAGATCAAGCTGGGTGGCCCTGGCGCGCCGGAGCTGATCGACCATTACTGTGAAAACCTGCGTCGGCTGGGCGAGGCCGGAGTGCGCTGCGTCTGCTATAACTTCATGCCGGTGTTTGACTGGCTGCGCAGCGAGCTGTCGCACGCACAGCCCGACGGCGCACGGGCGCTGGCCTATGACGAAGCCGCCGTGCTGCAGATGGACCCACTGAAAAGTGAGCTGTCGCTGCCCGGTTGGGACGAAAGCTACACCCGCGCCCAGCTGCAGGAGCTGCTGCACCGATACGCCGGGCTGGGCGAGGAGGGCCTGTGGAAAAACCTGCATACCTTTCTGGAGGCCGTTGTGCCGACGGCCGAGGGGGCAGGCATTCGGCTGGCCATTCATCCGGACGACCCGCCGTGGGGCATTTTCGGTCTGCCGCGCATCATCACCAACCGCAAAAATCTGCAGCGTTTTCTGCGGCTGTATGACAGCCCGGCCAACAGCCTGACCTTCTGCACCGGCAGCCTTGGCGCCGACCCGGAAAACGACCTGCCCGCCATGGCGGCCGAGTTCTGCGACCGCATCTCCTTTGTGCACCTGCGCAACATTCGCCGCACCGGGCCGCGCCGCTTTGAGGAGGTCGCACACCCGACCGACTGCGGCTCGCTGGATATGTACGCCATTGCCCGGGCGCTGGTCACGGGCGGCTTTGACGGCTATGTCCGGCCTGATCATGGCCGCATGATCTGGAATGAACAGGGGCGGCCCGGCTATGGCCTGTTTGACCGTGCCCTGGGGGCCGCTTACCTGAGCGGCCTGTTTGAGGCGCTGGAAAAGGAGCACCGCTGAGATCTGCGTTTTCGACGGCGTCCGGCCCGTTTTCCGGCGCGCCGCCGCCATTTTTTCAAAAAGGAGCATACCATGAAACGTGTTGTTGTCATCACCGGAGCCGGGGGCGTTCTGTGCTCCGGCTTTGCCAGAGCGCTGGCTGCCCGGGGCGATGTGCTGGCCCTGTTGGATCGGAATGCGGAGGCCGTCGCCCGGGTGGCCGACGAAATCAACGCCGACGGCGGGCGCGCCGCAGCGTATACCGTCGATGTTCTGGACAAGGCGGCGCTGGAGGCCGTTCATACGCGCATCACACAGGAGCTTGGCCCCTGCACGGTGCTCATCAACGGGGCGGGCGGCAATTCTCCCCGCTGCACCACCGCCCACGAGACCTTCCAGCCCGGGGACGAGACCGCCGAGGGGCTTTCCACCTTTTTCAATCTGGATAAGGCCGGGTTCGATTTCGTTTTTGATCTGAACCTGATGGGCACCCTGCTGCCCACACAGGTATTTGCCCGCGATATGCTGGGGCGGTCGGGCTGCTGCATCCTGAACATTTCCTCCATGAACGCCTTCCGGCCGC
>CAKTAM010000077.1 GCA_934527255.1 uncultured Oscillospiraceae bacterium
GAGCAGATCGGCTGACACCGCCCCGACGGCAAAAAGCCGCCGCACAACGACCGGGCGGCCGCCCGCCGCACAAACGCGAACGGCCGCCAGAAAGAAGTCACTTATAATGAAAAGCTTTCGACAGAAGCTGATGGTGTTCGTCTGTCTGATCTGCGGGGTGCTGATCGGCATTGTACTGCTGTTTGCGCAGTTTTTGCTGGAGCCCGCTTATCTGGCCATGATGAAAAGCAACCTCAACCGCGAAATTGACGCCATTGCCGACAGTATGGAGCAATACGGCCTGCTGAACGAGGAGGGCACCGACTATCAGCCGCAGATGGAGGCTGAGGTGGGTGCGATGGTCATTGAGGGCCAGTGTCTGGATATCTCCACCCTTTCCACCATGACCTATCTGGGCGGGGCCGAGCACATTGCCGGCTGCTCGCTGCACACCGAACGGGTGGAGGACGGTCTTTCCAACTGGATCGAGCACCGCAGCAACAACAACCTGCTGCTGGTCAAGCTGCGGCTGGCCGTGGCCGAGGACGGCAAGCTGAACATGGTGGTACGCGGGCGCGACGGGGTGCGGCAATACGTCGTGGGCCGTCAGGTGCCCGGGCAGGATGCCATTCTGCTGTTGAGCGCCAACCTCGAGCGCATTTATCAGGCCTCCTCCATTATTCAGCGGCAGCTGGGCACCGTCAGTCTCATCATGCTTTCGGTCTCGCTGCTGATGGCATGGCTGTTCGCCCGCTGGTTTACCCGGCCCATCACCGCGCTGAGCACCGCCGCACGGCGCATGGCGCACGGCGACTATACCGTACAGGTGCCCGTCACCCAAAAGGATGAGCTGGGCATACTGACGCAGGATTTTAACACCATGGCGCGCGAGGTCAACCGGGCGGACGCCATGCAGAAGGACATCATCGCCAACGTCAGCCACGACCTGCGCACCCCTCTGACCCTGATAAAGGGCTATGCCGAGACCATCCGCGACCTGAACGGCGACGACCGGGAAAAGCGCAACGCACAGCTGAACATCATCATCAGCGAAAGCGACCGGCTGAGCGCACTGGTCGGCAGCGTAATGGAGCTTTCGCGGCTGGATGCCGGCACCGAGAAATTTGACCCTGTCACCTTTGACATCAGCGATTTCTGCGAGGAGCTGAGCTATCGCTATGCCGATGTCTGCGAGAAGAACGGCTATCACCTGCAGGTGGAAACGCCCGGCGAGCGTCTGATCACCGCCGACCCCGACCTGCTCAGCCGGGTGCTGCACAATCTGGTCTCCAATGCCATTGCGCACATCGGCGAGGACGGCGTTATTATTCTGCGCGTCAGCGACCATGCGGATAACAGCGTGCAGGTGGAAGTGATCGACCATGGGGTCGGCATTGCCAAGGATGAGCTGAACCATGTGTTCCAGCGCTATTACCGTGCCCGGCAGGATAACGGCAAGCCCGGCGCGGGGCTGGGGCTTTCCATCGTGCGCGCCATTCTGGTGACGCACAAGTTTCCTTTCGGCGTGCGCAGCACGCTGGGCAAGGGCTCTGATTTCTGGTTCTGCGCGCCGCTGGCCGCCGAGACCGCCGCAGCTGACCCTGCGCAGCTGCCCGCCCCCGAAAAGGCGGACACGGGCAATAAGCCCGCCCGGGAAAGGGCCGAAAGCAAGCCTGTCCGCGGCAAGCTTGCCCATGGCAAGGCGAACGCCAGGCATACCGTCAGCGGGGCTGACGCCAAAGCCGACCGCGGCAAAGCGGAGAACGGCGCCGATGGTGGGCCGACCGCCCAATGACCTCTGCGGCAGCTTTGGGGTTGTGGGGCAGGCGTGGGGACGCTTTCCCTGCCGCGTCGCCCGCCCCCCTGCCCGCCAAAACGGCCCCCGCAGCCGTTTTGGCCCGTACGGCGCCGTTATAACGCGCCTATTCTGCCCGCAGCGGCTTTTCCTGCCGCTGCGGGTTTACTTTTTTTCTTAACTATGCTATACTGAGTCTATATGTCAAGCGGCGGCGGGAGGCCATTCTCCCCGGCGTCTGTGACGTGCTTTTTACCGGCATGCAGCTGATGCGTGCTTTCTTTTTCCGATCAATCAGAAAAGTGAGGTTGCCCTATGCAGTCCATTCAACAGCAGCTGACCGCCCTTGTCAGCGATGCCTTTGCCCGCTGCGGCTACAGCGCCGAGCTTGGCGCCGTGACCGTTTCCGACCGGCCCGAGCTTTGCCAGTTTCAGTGCAACGGCGCGTTTGCCGGGGCCAAGCTGTACCACAAGCCGCCGTTTGTTCTGGCCGAGGAGGTCGCCGCACAGCTGCGCGAACAGCCCATGCTGGCCCGTGTGGAGGTCGCGCGCCCCGGCTTTCTGAACCTGACGGTCAGCGACGAAGCGCTGCTGCAGGCGGTGCGCGCCATGGAAGCGGATGTCAACGGCGGTATTCCGCAGGCAGAGCAGCCGCAGACCATCGTCATCGACTACGGCGGACCCAACGTGGCAAAGCCGCTGCACATCGGGCATCTGCGTTCGGCCATCATCGGCGAAAGCCTCAAGCGGCTGGCGCGCGCCAGCGGGCACAAGGTCATCAGCGATGTGCATCTGGGCGACTGGGGCCTGCAGATCGGCCTTGTCATTGCCGAGCTGGAGGTGCGCAACCCCGATTGGCGCTGCTTTGCACCGGATTTTGACCCCGAAAAGGATACCGTGCCCGCACTGGACCCCGAGCTGCTGTGCGAGGTGTACCCCTTTGCAAGCAAAAAAAGCAAAGAGGATGAGGCGTTCCGCGACAAGGCGCACGCCGCCACCTATGAGCTGCAGAACGGCCGCGCGGGCTATCTGGCCCTGTGGCGCGAGATTCTGCGGGTCTCGGTGGCCGACCTGAAGGCCAACTATGCCCGCCTGAACGTGGATTTTGACTGCTGGTACGGCGAAAGCGACGCCGACCGCTATATTCCGGAGCTGCTGGACACGCTGGAAAAGCAGGGGCTTTCGTACGAAAGCAACGGCGCGCTGGTGGTGGATGTGGCGCTGGACACCGACAAAGCGCCCATGCCGCCAGTCATTGTGCGCAAAAGCGACAATTCCAGCATTTATGCCACAACGGACCTTGCCACCATCATCCAGCGCCGCCGCGATTTTGCGCCGGATAAGATCTGGTATGTGGTGGACAAGCGGCAGGAGCTGCACTTTACCCAGGTGTTCCGCTGCGCGCGCCGCGCCCATTTGGTGCCCGAGGAGACCGAGCTGGAATTTCTGGGCTTTGGCACCATGAACGGCAGCGACGGCAAGCCCTATAAAACGCGCGACGGCGGCGTGATGCGCCTTTCTGATCTGATCTCCACCGTCACGGAGGCTTCGCTGGCACGGCTGAGCCAGTCGGCCTTTGTGGCCGAGGGCGACCAGCAGGACTATGCCCGCAAGCTGGGCATGGCCGCCATCAAGTTCGGCGATCTGATCAACCATCGCAGCAAGGATTATATTTTTGATCTGGATAAATTTCTTTCCGCCGAGGGCAAAACCGGCATTTACCTGCTGTACACCGTTTCGCGCATCAATTCCATTCTGAAAAAGGCGGGCGACCAACCCGCCCGGCTGGTGTGCGCGGAAACCGAGGCCGAACGTGACCTGCTGCTGAAGCTTGCGCTGAGCGGCAATGCGTTCCGCCTTGCACTGGAAGAGAAGGCCCCCAACTATATCTGCGAAAACGCCTATCAGCTGGCGGCGGCCTTCTCGCGCTTTTATCACGACTGCCGTATTGTGGATGAGCCGGATGCCGACCGCCGCGCCAGCCGTCTGGCGCTGGCCCGCCTGGTGCGCGATCAGCTGTGCCGTCATCTGGATGTGCTGGGCATTGAGCCGGTCGAAAACATGTAACACGTCACAGATGCCGCAGCCCGGCTTGGCTGCGGCTTCTGTTGTCTGCTGAGGTGTATATGGTCAAAATATCCGTTATCATTGCTGCATACAACAGCGAAAACTATATTCGCGAGGCCGTCGCCAGTGTGCAGCGGCAAACTCTGCGGGAGCTGGAGATCCTTTGCGTGGACGATTGCTCGCAGGATGCCACCCCGCGTCTGCTGGATGAGCTGGCCGCCGAGGATTCGCGCGTGCGGGTCATTCATCATACAGTAAATGGCGGCACCGCCAAAAGCCGTTATGATGGGCTGTGTGCCGCCAGCGGCGAATACATCCTTTTTCTGGACGGCGACGATTATTATACCAGTCCCCGCACCTGCGAGACGCTGTATGCGGCTGCCGCCCAAAAAAAGGTGGATGTGCTGCAGTTTGGCATGCAGCTGCTGGCGGCAGAGGATACCCCGCAGGATTATCTGCAGGGGCTGACGCAGACCTGCCGCCCCTGCACCGTGCCGCTGCCCCGCCAGCGCGGCGCGCTGGTGGATGAGTGCTTTTTGAAGCGGCGCTTTGGCTGGAACCTTGCCGGAAAGCTGTTTTCGGCCGATTGTCTGCGCCAGGCGCACCAATTTTATCAGGGCACTTACCTGACCATGGCCGAGGATATGCTGTTCTGCTTTCTGGCCCTGGTGTGGGCCAGGGGCTATGCCGCGCTGGAGGAACCGTTTTACGCTTACCGGCTGGGCAGCGGCATCACCAGCCGACGGCAGCTTTCGCCGGAGGGCTTCCGCCCTTATATACAGGAATATCAGGTGTACGCGCTGCTGAAAAGCTGGCTGGAACGGCTGGGCCTTGACGGGCGCTACCGGCTGTCGCTGCAGTTTGTGCGCGATACCGTCGCGCAGGATATGAGCAACGCTTTTTTGAACCGCCTGCAAGAGGAAGCCTGCCCGCAGGCGTTGGAGCAGCTTCTGGCGCAGTGGCCGTCGGAGGATGCCGCGGCCGCTTTGGCCGACAGTGTATACCGCCGCGGTCTGTGCCAGCCGGATGCTGCCGCATGGCGGTGCCGCACCATTGGCGGCAGTACTGCCGCAGGTTGTCCTATTCGTACCGTTGGCACGTTTTATTACCGGATGTATAACGGCGGTGTCGAGCGGGTGATCTCGCTGCTGGCGGCGCTGTGGCAAAAGCAGGGCTGGCGCGTGGTGCTGTTTACCGAGGAAGCCCCCAACGCGCTGGATTATCCCCTGCCCGAAAACGTGATCCGGGTGCTGCTGCCCCGGCTGGATTCAAACGACCCCAACAGCTTTTATGCGCGCGCCGCCGCGTGGAAAAAGGGTCTTGCCGATTATTCGGTGGATGTGATGGTCTATCACGCCTGGCTGTACAATTTTCTGGTGGCGGATGAGCTTTCCATCCGCAGCGCGGGGGTGCCGCTGGCGCTGCACACGCACGGGCTGTTTTCCATTGGGCTCAGCCTGCCGCTGCACGCTGGCGGCTATCAGACGGCCACACAGGCCAAAACCTACTGTCTTTCTAACCTCATCATTGCGCTTTCGGAGGTCGACCGGGCATGGTGGCGGGCGCTGGGCCTTTGCTGTGAGGCCACGCTGAACCCGCCCACCTTTGATATTCACCGCATTGCCCCCGCACCGGCCGACGGGCAGGAGCTTTTGTGGGTGGGGCGCATTTGCGCCCAGAAGCAGCCGGAGGAAGCGCTGGCCATTATGCGGCTGGTGCACGAGCAGCTGCCCGCCGCCCGGCTGCACATGGTCGGCGCAGCCGAGACCGAAGAGGAAATGGCGCGCTTTCAGGCGGAAATTGACCGCGAGGGCCTGCAGGACTGTATTGTTCTGGAGGGCTACCAGACCGACGTCGCCCCGTTTTACCGGCAGGCGGCCGCCGTGCTGTGGACGGCCGCCTTTGAGGGCGCGCCCATGGCCATGATCGAAAGCAAGGCATTTGGCCTGCCCATTGTCGCATATGAGCTGACCAATGTGGATATGGTGCGGCAGGCAAAGGGCATGGTCGTTGTGCCGCAAAAGGCCCGTCGGCAGGCGGCGCAGCAGCTGGTGCGCCTGCTGCAGGATGATGCCGCACGCCACGCACTGGCGCAGCAGGCGCGTGAAAGCGCCGTGGAAATGGCCCAAACAGACCTTGGCGCCCACTGGCGGCGGCTGCTGGCCCTTGCCGTGCAGCCGCAGGCAAAGCACACGCCGCTGTACCGGCTGCCGCCGCTGGAAAGCGCGGTACAGCTTTCGATGGATTTTCTGGCCGAGGGTATGCGCAGCGGCGCGCTGGCCGACGGCGGCTGTGCCAACGCCCTTGCGCTGGCACAGCAAAACGCCGCCTATGCTGTCATGGTCGACGAAATTCGACATTCCACCTCTTATCGGCTGGGCGAATGGCTGACCGCTGTTCCCCGCCGCTGCAAGCGGTGGCTGCAAAAGCGTCTCCGCCGCACATAACACCGCCACGTTCCCCCCCATCAACACCGCAGAAGATCGGTCGGCATGGACTGCCGGTCGGCCGCTCTGCGCTTCAGGAGCATAACGCAAACCCGGGAGAGAGTTGGCTGCGCACCTGGCTGCGCTGAACACCTTGGCAGAGGAACTGTATATTCAGGAAATGCAGATGCAGCGCGCTCTGGATTGTTCGGCTTACAGCGTTGCGGGGCCGGGGACTGTTTCTGTGAAACTTCGCAGAGTACTTGACCATGTGGGTCTTTCAGGCGTCTTCCGCCGGGGAATGCGCCGGATTCGAAAATGCCTGGGCTTTTATAGATAGAAGCGTACGTTTTTGGGGGTAGAGAATGAGAGAATCTGACAATACAATCAAAATCAGTGTTGTCGTACCGGTGTATAAGGTAGAGATGTATCTGGAGCGCTGTGTGCGTTCTCTTTGCCGACAGACCTATAAAAATCTGGAAATTATTCTGGTGGACGACGGAAGTCCCGACCGTTCCGGCGAGCTCTGCGATGAACTGGCGGCTCAGGACGACCGCATTGTGGTCATCCACAAAGAGAACGGCGGGCTTTCCGATGCCCGCAACGCCGGAATCGACCGGGCGACCGGCGACTATATCGCGTTTATTGACAGCGACGACTGGTATGATCCGGCCATGCTGGAGATTCTGCTGAAGCTGTGCCTGCAGCACGGCGCGGAAATCGGGGAGTGCAGCTTCCGCAGCATTTATCAGGAATTTGTCCAGGAAGAGACCGCGTGCGGCGGCGCCGTTATGGAATTTACGCCGGTGCAGGCCATTGAAAGCAACCTGGACTGGAAGTATTGCAAGCCGGTGGCCTGGAACAAACTATACCGAAAAGACGTGATTGGAGAAACTCGGTATCCCGTGGGCAGGCTCCACGAGGATGAGTTTACTACCCACCTTTTTTACCTGGCGGCAAAAAAGATCGTCTATGTGGATATTGCTCTGGTCAACTATGAACGCCGGAACGTGGAAAGCATTACCGCCAGCTTCCGGCCCGAGAACATGGATGCCTGCGAGGCGTTCCGGGAGAAGGTGCATCTGATTTGGGACCGCCCGGATCTGCGGGAGATCGACCGGAAAGCCTGTAATAGCTACTGCTATGTCCTGCTGGACCGAATCGCCCTATGCGAGGCGTCCTACCCAGACTGTGCGGAACTGACTGCCGCAATCCGCAATGCCTATGCGGATTTTGAAGCTCTTAAAGCCCATGGAATCGATGAGACCTATATCGCACGGCTGGACGAGCTGTTTCGGAAATACCGTGATGTGCTGCAAAATGAGGTGGGCGTATCATGACGAATGCAATTGTTCCAGGCAATCAGAATAAAAAGGTATATATCATTGTCCCCGTGTATAACGCGGAAAAACACTTGGGTTACTGTCTGAATTCCATTCTGAGCCAGACATATTCCAACTGGACCGCCATTCTCGTGGAGGACGGCAGTACCGACAATTCGCTGGAGATCTGCCGCAGCTATGAGGCCTTGGATGCCCGTTTCCGGGTATTTTCAAAGCCTAACGGCGGTGTCAGCAGCGCGCGGAACTTTGGCCTGCGCTATGCCGAGGGGGATTATCTGGAATTCGTGGATAGCGACGACTGCCTTGCGCTGGATTCTCTGGAAAAGCAGGTGGCCCTGGCTGTGGAAAACGACAGCCAGCTGGTGGTCGTGAACGCGCTGATCGTGGATTTTCAGAATCCCAAGGGCAGCCGCGTTATGCTCAATTCCACCTGGCTGGGCCAATCTCCCTGTGTTCTGGGTGCGGAGGAATTCCGGGAAAAGCGTATGCGTCTGATCTGGTACACCGCCCTGCTGGAAGGTCCCTGCGCAAAGCTCTATGATCTGTCCCTGTGGAAGCGGCTGGATATTCATTTTCCGGAGGATCTTTCCCTTGGCGAGGATTTTGTGGCCAATATGGCGTATTACAGTGCCTGCAATGGAGCGGTGTTTCTCAATGAATGCGGGTATTACTACAATCAGCATACCGGGTCCGGTTCTCTGACGGAGAAATACCGTCCCGACTTGTTTGAAATCAAAATGTACTTGCTGGAGCGGCTTGAGGCGCATCTTGGCGGGCGGGACAATCTGTCCGCGGCTGAGCGGGATGCTTTCGATTGTTACGCGGCCAGCTACGGCTTTGTCTGTGTAGAGCAGATGGTTTTGCTCAGCGGAATGGATGAAGAACAGATGTCTACCCGCCTGCGGGAAATGTTTGCGCATCCGCTGTTTGCAAAGGGAATCCGAAACGCGAAATACATTCCGGATCGGTTTGCTGCCTGCGTGGAGCTTGCAGAAAAGAATCAGACAGAGAAAATCATCCGATACATTGCCAATCGGGAGTACCAAAAGGGTCAGCAGGAGCGGAAAAAGCAGAAGGCCACTGAGAGTGCGCCGCGCCGTTCCGGATTGCTGAACCGAGCAATTCGGAAATGTATGCGCCTGGCGGTACGCCTGCTGAAAAATGGAAGTATGGCACAGAGGCTGACGCACTGGGAGGGCGAGATCGCGCAGTATGGACTGAAGCGTACCTGGCAGATACATGTCAGGGCCCACCAA
>CAKTAM010000078.1 GCA_934527255.1 uncultured Oscillospiraceae bacterium
GCATTGGCCGATGTACCAAACGGCGGCAGCGGGCCGCCGTCCTCTGCCATGCAGTGCAAGCCGTCCGCAGCCTCCCGCACCAGCAGGCGGCGTCCCGTCCATGCGGGCACAGTCTGCGGGGCGTCCTGCCGGTAGTGCCCGCCGCGGCTCTCGGTACGGGTCTGCATGGCCGCTGTCAGCGCCTCGGCCGTGCGCAGGGCGTGAAAGGTCTCCAGTGCTTTGGCAAGCGGCGTTCCCGCCGCGGCGTCCGCCAGCGGGTCATATTGCTGCCGCCACGCCTGCAGCCGGGCGCACAGGTCGGCCAGCTCCGGCCCGGTGCGCAGCACATTGGCCTGCAGCCACAGCCTGCGCCCCAGCTCGGCGCGCAGGTCGGCGGCACGCAGCACGTAGCCGCTGTGCGCCGGGTGCAGCCAATCGGTCAGCTCGCCGTACACACGGGCCTCCGGCAGGGGCTGCACCTGCGCCTGCGCCGCATGCGCCGAAGCCGCGGCCGCAGCCCGCGCGCCAAATACCAGCGTTGCCGCCGTTGCCACGCCGCCGTGCCGGTCGGCCCCGTGAATTCCGCCGGCCGCCTCTCCGGCGCAGTACAGGCCCGGCACGCCGGCCGCGCCGTCGCGGTCAATACGCACCCCGCCGTTGGCACAGTGGGCAAACGGTGCAATGCAGATGGGCTGAGCCGTCAGGTCAAGCCCGTTGCTTTGATACAGCTGCCGCGCCGAGGCAACAAACTCGTTGTCGTCGTCGTTCAGCTGCGGCGAAAAGGTCAGGCGGCAACCCTCCGGCCGGCCGGTACGGCGAATGCCGTCCATCATGGCAAGGTCAAACCAGC
This sequence comes from uncultured Oscillospiraceae bacterium, assembly GCA_934527255.1. Lineage (GTDB taxonomy): Bacteria > Bacillota > Clostridia > Oscillospirales > Ruminococcaceae > UBA1762. Next base: position 830 of record CAKTAM010000078.1, read on the forward strand.
GCGAGGCATCCCGCACGGTAAACGGGCCGTGCATCGACCGCGCGCGCAGGCATTCCCGCACGCTGACCTGCGGCGGCAGCACCGCCTCCAGCAGCGGTCGGCCCTGCGGGTCGGTCACGCCACTGCAATGCCACAGCGTGATTTCACAAAACAGCATTTTATACTTTGGCTGCATCAGGCCGGGAATAAACTGCAGAAATTCGGCGTTGACCAGCCCGGCCCCGGCATCCAGCGCCAGGCTGGCCGCCGCACCGGTCACATCCGGCGTGTTCAGGCTGTGCCGGTACAGCCCGCAGGGGCCGCCCGTCGCCAGCACCACCGCAGGGGCCTGCACCGTCTGCAGCGTACCGTCCGGCTGCAGCACCACCGCGCCGCACACTGCGCCGTGGTTGGTCAGCACACGCACCAGGTCGGCATGCGGCCATACCTCCACGCCCGGCAGCCCGGCCAGTATTGCCTGCACGTTGGCGCGTATCGCCGTCCAGCCGTCCCATGCGCAGATGGTGCGCTCCCGCCGGGCAAAGCAGGCGGCGCGCCCATGCAGATAATAGGGGGTAATGCCCAGTTCTCCCAGCCGGGCGACCTCGCGGCGGATGGAAGCGATCTGCACCCGATACAGCTCCTCAGAGGCCATTCCGGCCCCGGCGTCCAGCACCTCCTCCAGAAACGCCTGTGCATCGGCATCGGAATCCGGCAGCTGGCAGCCCAGCCCATCCGTAAACGGGTAAAAGCTGGAGCCGGAGCATACCCCGCCCCGTGCCGCCACAATCACCCTGCGCCCGGCACGCGCGCAGTCGACCGCCGCGCGCAGCCCGGCCAACCCGGCCCCGGCGATCAATACATCGCACCGGGCAGGGGCTTTCCATTCCAGCTTCATACCGTTTTCCCTCCGCTTCGGCGGCCTTTCTTTTCTCAACCCATCAACGGCCGGTCAAACCCGACCTCCTGCAAAAAGCACCGGGCGATCAGCATGCTGCCAATGCGCCCCGGATGCACGCGGTCCCACATGATATAGGACGAATGCCGCTTTTGCAGATACTCGTCAAACATCTGCTGCAGATCGATGCAGCGCAGCCCTGCCTCGCTGCAGACAGCGTGACAGATAGCGCGGTATTCGTCCACCCGCGCCCGCATGGGGTCGGCGGTCAGCGGCTCCAGATAATACGGCGTCAGGAAGATCATCTCTTTGACCCGAGCGGCCGAGGCCGCGATCATGGCGCGCAGGTTGTCGGCATACTCCTGCGGCAAAATGTGCAGCTCACGCATGGCAGGGGAATCAAACTGCCGCCACACGTCGTTTATGCCGATCATCACCACCAGATAATCCGGCGCAAGCTGCGCCACATCCGTCTGCCAGCGCGCCAGCAGCATGCGCGAATTGTCCCCGCTGACGCCGGTGTTTCGCACGCGCAGGTCCTGCTCCGGATACCAGACGTTCAAGAACGTATCAATGCAGCTGACATACCCGCTGCCCAGCGCGTCCGACAGGCCGGGCATTCCATTTTCTCCCACCGGGCGTGCACGCCCGGCGTCCGTCACCGAATCGCCGGTGAACAAAATAGTGCTTCCTTTTTCAAATAACATCGTTCCTCATCCTTTTTGCTTTATTGTAAGCCGACCGGGCTCTCCGGCCGCGCTTTTGCCCTATCCTTTTTGTGGGCCGCACAGCAACGTACGGGCCTCGTCGGCACTGGCTGCCAGCAGTGTAGCGCCGTGCTCCGTCAGCTCCTGTCGGGTGCCGAACCCATACAGCACGCCCATACTGTCAATGCCCGTCTGGCGCGCGCCGTCAATATCATAGCAGCGGTCGCCCACCATCAGCACGCCCCGGCGCTGCGGCTGCGTCAGCCCCGCACTGGCAAAGGCACGCTCCAGCAGGTGCTTTTTTCCTTCGCTGCGGTCGTCCTTTGCGGTGCCGACGACAAAATCAAACAGGCTGCGCAGGCCAAAGTATTCCACCAGCCGACAGGCAAACTCCTCCGGCTTGCCGGTCACCACGCCCAGCCGCACCCCCTCGGCCCGCAGGGCCAGCAGAAGCTGCGTCATGCCGTCGTACACCCGGCACTGCCAGATCCCTGTTTTCTGATAATATTCCCGGTAAGCGTCCACCCCGCGCTGGGCCTCCTCCTCCGGCAGGCCCAGCCTGTCGTGAAACGACCAGTACAGCGGCGGCCCCAGCACAAAATCCAGCTGCGCGGCGGGCAGCACCGGCCGCCCCAGCTTTTGCAGCGCGTACTGAAACGACCGCTTCACACCGTCGCCCGTATCCAGCAGCGTCCCGTCCATATCCAGAAAAACGTGGGTATAACGCATAAAGTTCTCCTTTTCCATCGGTTTGCTTCAGTATAGCGCAAAGCCAGGGGAGCGTCAAGGCGGCAAAAAAGCAGCGCCAACATTTTCCGCCGCCGCACTTGTATTTCCGCCGCCGCAGTGATAGAATATAAAATTGGTTTGATATTAAAAAGGGTCAGACAGAAGGAGGAAACGGACAATGAAGCTGGCTGTGATCGTACTGAACAAAACTGAATGTCTGGACGCTCTGCTGGAGGCGTTTCATGATGAGGGCCTGCATGGCGCCACCATTCTGGAAAGCCACGGTATGGCGCATACGCTGGATGACGAGGGCCTGGCCTTCATGATCTCTCTGCGGCAATTTCTCGACCCCGGCCATAAGGAGAGCAAGACCATTTTTCTGGTGGTAGATGATGACCGCCTGAAGGATGTCTCTCGTCTGGTCAACCGAGTGACCGGCGGGCTGGAGCAGCCGGATACCGGCATTCTGTTTGCCGTGGATGTGAATTATACCGAAGGGATTGGCGGCACACAATGAGCTTGAATACACTGACTTATCTGGCAATTATGATCTTTTCCGGTATGGCGATGGGGCGGCTGGTCAAGCAGATCCACCTGCCCAACGTCACCGGTTATCTGCTGGCCGGGCTGCTGATCGGCCCTGTCAGCCAGCTGCTGCTGGGCGAGTACGCCATTCTGCCCGCCGATGTGGTGGCGCAGATGTCCGTCATTTCGGATGTGGCGCTGGGCTTCATCGCCTTTTCCATCGGCGGCGAATTCAAGATCAGCTTCTTCAAGCGGGTGGGCGTTACTCCCATCGTCATTGCCGTGCTGGAATCGCTGCTGGCGGTGGTATTTGTCGCTTTGGGCCTGCTGGCCATCGGCAAGGACCTTTCCTTTGCGCTGGCGCTGGGCTCCATTGCGGCCGCAACGGCCCCTGCGGCGACCATCATGGTCATCAAGCAGTACCGCGCCAAGGGCCCGGTGACTGAAACGCTGCTCAGCGTGGTGGCGCTGGATGACGCCACCGCCCTCATCTTCTTCTCCATTGCCGTTGCCATTGCGCAGGCGCTCAGCGGTGCCGGGGTCAGCCTGGGGCAAGCCATTCTCTCCCCCCTGTGGGAGATCGGCGGCGCGCTGCTGGTCGGCTTTGTGCTGGGCATTCTTTTCATCGTGCCGCTGCGCTGGTTCAAAAAAGACGGCAACCGCATGGCGCTGCTGGTGGCCTTTGTTTTTCTGGCCGTGGGCCTTGCCGATCTGATCCACGTCTCACAGCTGCTGACGTGCATGGCCATGGGCGCGGCGTTCTGCAACTTTTCCGGTGAGGTCAAAGGCATTCTTCGCCTGTCGGATGCTATCACCCCACCCATTTTCCTGCTGTTCTTTGTGCTGTCGGGGGCTGATCTGCAGATTACCGTTCTGCCCACCATCGGACTGGTCGGCGTCGTCTATATTGTGGTGCGCGTGCTGGGCAAAATGGCTGGCAGCTGGCTGGGTGCCACGCTGTGCCATGCCGATGCCAATATCCGTCGCTGGCTTGGCCCCGCGCTGATGCCGCAGGCCGGCGTCGCCATCGGTCTTTCGTTGGCCGTCACCCGCTCGCTGCCGGAGGTTGGCGGCCAGATTCGCGCCGTCGTTCTGTGCGGCACCATCATTTACGAACTGCTTGGCCCTGCCGTGGCTAAGTTCTCACTGAAAAAGGCGGGCGAAATTCAGGAGGGATGACCGCCGTCGGTCTCTCCCCGCCGCCATGCGAAAAGGGCAGGCCCTGTACACAGAGCCTGCCCTTTTCGTTGTCCGTTTTTTCAAAACACCCGTCCCGCACATCGGCGGCCCCGGCGTTCACGGCTCCGGCGCAGCATGCGGCAACCCCGCTGCGTGCTCGCCCTCGCCCACGCACCACAGCGCCCGGTATGCCCCCGGCGTCTGGCCGGTGCGGGCCGAAAACAGACGGATAAAGTGGCTTTCGTTTTCCACCCCCACCTGCCAGGCGATCTGCCGCACGCTCTGATCGGTGTATTTCAGCAGCTCCTTGGCAGTGTTCACCCGGCGGCTGATGATGTATTCGCCCGGCGGCAGGCCGGTGCGCTGGCGAAAATCACGCAGCAGCGTATAGCGGTTGCGGGCAAACACGGCCGCCAGCCGCTCCAGTGTCAGCCTTTCTGCCAGATGCCGGTCAATGTACTGCGTCACCTCGTCCACATAGCTCAGCCGCACCGGGTCGGGCCCATCGGCCGCACCGGCGCACAGCGTCAGCACCGTCAACAGCTGGGTCAGCGTCAGTGAAAGCATCAGCTCCGCACTGCGGCCGGGGGCCGCGGCCAGCTGCAGCAGCGTCTGCAGAAGCTCGGCAGTCTCCGGGGCAGGGGTCTCCAGCACCGGCCGCCCCGCACCCGCTGCAAAGCGGTTATGGTAGCCCCGGCTGCCGGAGCCGTGAAAATGCACCCACAAAAGCTCCCAGCTGTCGGCGGCGGTGCGATAATCGTGCCATTGGTTGCAGTCAATGAAAAACACCGAGCCGGGCGGCAGCTCCCATTGGCCCGCCGCCGTGGTCAAACGGCCGCGCCCCGCCAGCGTGTAGACCACCAAAAAGGAATCCAGATTTTCCCGGCAGGTATAGTAGGTACTGTCCGCCCAGAAGTGCCCGGCCTCCTGCAGATAATACAAGCTCTCGCGCGCAAAGGCGCTGGGGGTCAGCAGCAGCCGCTGCGAATCTGCCGACCATGCGCAGCGATATTCTTCATGCAGGCGCTTCATGCCCTGCCTCCTTTTTCTTACGGTGTCGTTTCTCAACATTCTGCTACAAACAGGCAATATTCTTGGATGTTATTTTCAGTATAAAGCGTTATAATGGGCTTTGTCAAGGGTGTCTGTGCCCAACAGCGTCCATTTTTGTTTTCAATATTCTGATATTCCTGTAAGAAAAAGGAGCGTTTTTATGGAAACGACCGGCATTCACAAGCTTTCTGTCCGCCCGCGCATCGGCCTGTACACCTGCGGTCTGCACGCCTACTGGGCGCAGTTTCCCGGCCTGCACGACCGGCTGATCGGCTACGGCGCTTTTCTGGAAAAGCGCATGGCAGAAAACGCCGAGGTGTTCAACTTCGGTCTGGTAGATACCGAGATCGCCGCCCGCGCCGCCGGAGAATGGTTCAGCGCGCACAATGTCGACCTGATCTTCTGCCACTGCGGCACCTATGTCACCAGCGCCTGCGTGCTGCCGGTGCACCAGCTGTGCAGCGCACCCGTCGTGGTGCTGAACCTGCAGCCCGCCACCCGCATCAACTATGAAAAAACCGATACCGGCGAATGGCTGGCCCAGTGCTGCGCCTGCGTCATCCCGGAGATTTCCAACGCGTTCCAGCGGGCCGGTATTCCCTTCCGTTGTGTCAGCGGCCTGCTGGGCCTGCCCGAAAGCCCCGCCATCGCCATTGCCGACGAGGCCACTGCCGCCCTGCCGCAGGCACGCCGCGCCTGGGCCGAGATCAACGACTGGATCCGCGCCGCCGGGGTTCGTGCCTCGCTGCGTCACAGCCGGTTTGGGTTTCTGGGCGGCAACTACAGCGGCATGCTGGATCTGTACAGCGATTTCACCATGCTGTCTGCCCAGACCGGTATGCATGTGGAAATTCTGGAGATGTGCGACCTTGACCGCTGCCTGAAGGCCGTGACCGACGAGGAGGTGCGGCAGAAGCTGGCGGAGATCCACGCCATGTTTGAGATCAGCGGCGACTCGCCGTCTGACCCCCGCGTCAAAAAGCCCACGCAGGAGCAGCTGGCCTGGTCGGCCCGCGTGGCCGCAGCGCAGTTCCGACTGGTAAAGGAATATCAGCTGGATGCGCTGGCCTATTATTACCACAGCAGTGAGGGTAACCCCTATGAGGCACTGCAAAGCGGCTTTATCGTCGGTCACTCGCTGCTGACGGCGCAGGGCGTGCCCTGTGCGGGCGAGGCCGACCTGAAAACGGCGCTGGCCATGAAGATCTGCGACCTGCTGCAGGCAGGCGGCAGCTTCTGCGAGATCGTCGCGACCGATTATGTCGACGGCACCATCCTCATCGGGCACGACGGCCCGTTCCACATCGGCATTTCCGACAAGCGGCCCATACTGCGCGGGCTGGGCGTTTACCACGGCAAGCGCGGCGCGGGCGTCTCGGTCGAGGCCAAGGTCAAGCCCGGCCCCATTACCACCCTCAATGTCACCCAGACGGCCGACGGCCGCCTGAAACTGATCGTCAGCGAAGCCGAGGCTACGGACGGCCCCATCATGACCATCGGCAACACACAGACCCCCGCCCGTTTTTGCACCGACCCGGACAGCTATATGCAGCGCTGGTTTGCCGAAGCACCCACCCACCACTGCGCACTGGCCACCGGCCACATTGCCGGTGTACTGCAGAAGCTGGGCGAGCTGCTGGCCCTTCCCACCGTCACGCTGTAAGGCCGCGCGCCGCAGCCGCAGCATTTTTTACCGGTCTTTTTCCGGCGGCCCGCTGCCGACCGTTCCCGCGCGGCCGTTATGCTTTTCCGCTCTTGTTCGCCCCGGCGGACGGTTCGCCTGTTTTCCTTTACGGGCGATGTCCGTTATGCCTGTTCTCTGGTATTGGGAGCCCGCCGCCGACTGGGAGCATGCGCTTCCTTTGGGCAACGGCTTTCTGGGGGCCATGTGCTTTGGCGGCGCCCTGCAGGATCGCTGGTCCCTCAACGATGGCACCGTTTATTCCGGTGGCTTTATCGACCTCATCAACCCGGACGCGGCAGACGGCATTCAGACCGTCCGCCGACTGCTGGCCGAGGGCCGCCTTGCCGAGGCGGAGGAAACGGCCGAGGAGGCCGTCATGTCCACCCCAGAGGGCGAGCGCGCCTATGAGCCCCTGTGCGAGCTGATCGCCCAGTTCAAAACGCCGCGGCATCCGCGGTATCTGCCGCCCATACAGACGCTGTGGCTGGACGGCCGCATCCGGGAATGGCTGAGCCCTGACAAAGTCGAAGCGAAGCCAGGCCACAGGCATATTTCATACCTGTTTTCCCTGTACCCCGGCAAGCAGATCACCGCCGCCAGCCCCGCCGTGCTGACCGCCGCGCACAAAACGCTGGAGCTTCGGCTGGCCAACGGCGGCGGCCAAACCGGCTGGAGTCACACTTGAATCATCCATTTCTGGGCCCGACTACTGGATGGCCGCAGCGCCGTGGAAAACGTCCGTCTGCTGCTTGCCCGCGGCGGCTATACGGTCGTCTTACCTGGAGGGATGGCAGGCTGACCGAGGCCGTGGTCACGGCCGACCGGACGGGTACGCTTTGCCTTGCCGATAGGCGGCGGCTGCCGCACGGCCGCGGCGAACGTCTGGTGCTTTCCGCACCCGTGTAAATATGCCTTGCACCGCGCTTGCCGTTGATGGGGCCGGGCCGCAAAGCCCCCGCTCGGTGTTCGGTGACAGAAAACGGCCAAAGCAACAGCCACTGCAAAGATCGCTTTCCCCTGCCAAAAAGCAAGTTGGCTTTTTCATCCAAACAGCCGGGACGCTACTGCAAGCAGCCTCCCGGCTGTTTTTTGGCGTTTTCCAAATGGCCGCCTGTGAAAATTTTTCAAAAAAGCGCGGCCGTGCCAAAAGCCCTGTGCAATTTTCTGCGAATATGCTATAATAGACTTCAGCGGCCGTGCCCC
>CAKTAM010000079.1 GCA_934527255.1 uncultured Oscillospiraceae bacterium
ACCCAAAGGGGGAATGGTTCGACGGCTACAGCCGCCGCGGCCCCCTGCGGGAGGACTGGAACGGGGCGCGGCTGTTCCGCTGCCGCGAAATTCCCCGCACCGGCAACACCGGCCTGCGCATTTTTCTCAACTATGTTTCGTGGCCGCTGCACGCGGCCGCTGCGCTGCACCGGCTGCCGCCCCCCAAAGAGCGGCCCTATGATGCCGTGCTGTGCTACAACACCAGCCCGGTGCTGATGAGCTGGCCCGCCGTGCTGGCCGCCCGGCGCTACCGCGTGCCGCTGACAAACTATGTGCTGGATATCTGGCCGGAAAACCTGTATTCGGTGCTGCCGGTCAAAAACCGGGCGCTGCGCGGCATTGCACGGGCGGTTTCCGATTGGCACTACCGCGCGGCTGACCGGCTGATCGCCATGAGCCCGGCGCTGGCCGATCGCCTGCGCCAGCGCGTGGGCACACGCAACCCGCGCGCCTGCGTACAACGGCAGAAGGCATATGCCGTCATTCCGCAGTACTGTGAGGATTTTTACGCGCTGCCCGCCTGTGACGAGGCGATGAAGGCGGCGGGCGATGGCTGCTTTACCCTGCTGTTTGCCGGGAACTTTTCCCCGGCGCAAAGTCTGGAGACCGCCCTGCAGGCGCTGGCGCTGCTGAAGCGGCAGGCGCAGGCGAGCGAGGCCCCCGGCCTTCCGCCGGTGCGGCTGGTGCTGGTGGGCGACGGCATGAGCCGCCCGGCCCTGCAGGCGCTGACCGCGCAGCTGGGGCTGCAGGAAGATGTGGTGTTCACCGGCAGCGTTGCGCCGCAGCAGGTACCGGCGCTGGCGGGTGCGGCCGACGCCTTGCTGGTCAGCTTATCGGATGCGCCCGACCTTGGCATGACCATACCGGCCAAGCTGGCCTCGTGCATGGCCATGCGCAAGCCGCTGCTGGTTTCGATGAACGGCGAGGGCGCCGCGGCAGCACAGGCCAGCGGCGGGGCGCTTGTCAGCCCGGCGGCCGATGCGGCCGCGCTGGCCGCCAACTGGCGGCAGCTGGCGCTGACCGATGCCCCCCGGCGCAGCGTGCTGGGGCAAAACGCCTTTGCTTATTATCACCAACATTACCGGCGGGAGCTGCTGCTGGCACAGCTGGAGGATTTTATTTTCGGGCGCTGAACGCTTTTCGAAGCCCGAACGCTTTCGGGTGCTGCATGTTTTCAGGCACCGGATGTTTTCGGTTTTTGAAAACGGAAAAATGACGCCGGGCGGCCAACGGCCGCGGCGGCCTTGTCAAGGACAGGTGAACGCATTGAAGGTACTGGTCATCATTCCCTGCTACAACGAAGAAGCAAACCTGGACCGGGTGATCGCCCGGCTGAAAAGCGCCGCCCCCTGGGCGGATTATATTGTGGTCAACGACTGCTCGACCGACGGCAGCGCCGCGCTGTGCCGGGCGCGGGGCTATCATTATCTGGATCTGCCGGTCAACCTTGGCATTGGCGGCGGCGTGCAGTGCGGGTATCAGTATGCTGCCGCGCACGGTTATGATGTCACCGTTCAGATGGATGGCGACGGCCAGCACGACCCGGCCTATCTGCAGGCCGTGGTGGCCCCGGTGGCCGCCGGGCAGCTGGATATGGCCATCGGCAGCCGCTTTATTACCAAGGAGGGCTTTCAGACAAGCTTTATGCGGCGGCTGGGCATCCGCATCATCAGCGGCGCCATCCATCTGCTGACGGGCGTGCGGGTGCACGACACCACCAGCGGCTTCCGCGCCTGCGGCAAAGAGCTGACGGCGTTTTACGCCGCCCACTATGCGCAGGATTATCCCGAGCCGGAGGCCATTGTTTCCGCAGTGTTGGAGGGCTACCGGGTGGGTGAGGTGCCCGTCGTCATGCAGGAGCGCATGGGTGGGGTGTCGTCCATCAATCTGCTGCGCTCGGCCTATTATATGATAAAGGTGCCGCTGGCCCTGCTGGTGTACCGGCTTTCCATCCGCCGCAAGCCGCCGCGCAGCGCCGCGCCGAAGGCCGACGGAACACTGTAAAAAAGCGAGGGTTGCTTTTATGGGAAAACTGCAGATCACCCTGATCGTCGGGACGCTGTTTTATTTGCTCATCATCTTTTGCCTTTTGAAGAAAAAACGCCTGAACATCCGCTATTCGCTGCTGTGGCTGGCCGGGGCGCTGGTCATGCTGCTGTTTGCGTGCTTCCCGTACCTGGCCAAGGTGCTGCGTGCCTACACCGGCGTGGAGGTCGTCTCCAACCTGGTGTTTCTGCTGGTGCTGGTCTTTGTCATGTTTTTACTGCTCAGCCTGACGGCGGCCGTCTCCGGCCAGGCCGAACGGCTCAAGCGGCTGACGCAGGCCAATGCCCTGCTGGAAAAGCGCGTGCGGGAGCTGGAGCAGCAGCCCGCCCCCCAGGAGGAGGAACGGCCGTAACCGGCCGCGCGGCTTTTGACCACAACGGAGAAAGGAGAGAAAACAGAACATGCTGTTCAATTCGCTGCAGTTTCTGCTCTTTTTTCCCGTAGTGTGTCTGGTGTATTTTCCCCTGCCGCAGGTGCTGAAAAAGCCCTGGCTGCTGGTGTGCAGTTATTATTTTTACATGTGCTGGGATGCCCGCTTTGCGCTGCTGATCCTGGCGTCCACCGTTTCCACCTGGCTGTGCGGCTTTCTGATCGAAAATGCCAAAAGCCATCGGGCCGGAAAGCTGGCGCTGACGCTGAATCTGGCGCTGAACCTGGGCATCCTCTTTCTTTTCAAATATTTTGATTTTTTTAGCGCCAGTCTGGCGGCGGTGTTTGGGTGGCTGGGCATTGCTTACCATCCTCCCCTGCTGGGGCTGACGCTGCCCGTAGGCATCAGCTTTTACACGTTTCAGGCGCTGGGCTATTCCATCGACGTTTACCGGGGCGACGTTCACCACGAAAAAAGCCTGCTGAACTATGCGCTGTTCGTCAGCTTTTTTCCGCAGCTGGTGGCAGGCCCCATCGAGCGTTCGGCCAATTTTCTGCCGCAGTTGCACCGACCGGTCCATTTTGACGAGCGCCGCACCGAAGAGGGCGTGATGCGCATGCTGGTGGGCTTTTTCAAAAAGGTGGTCGTGGCCGAGGGCGCAGCCGTCTTTGTCGATGTGGTGTATGCCGCGCCGCAGCAGTTCGGCGCGGCGCAGCTGGTACTGGCCACCGTGCTGTTTGCCGTGCAGCTGTACTGTGATTTTGGCGGCTATTCCGACATTGCCATCGGCGCGGCGCAGGTACTGGGCTTTCAGCTGATGCGCAACTTTGACCGGCCCTATTTTTCCACCAGCATCGCGCAGTTCTGGCGGCGCTGGCACATCAGCCTTTCGTTCTGGCTGCGCGACTATGTGTATATTCCGCTGGGCGGCAACCGCCGCGGCTTCTGGCGCAAGCAGCTCAACCTGCTGCTGACATTTCTTGTCAGCGGGCTGTGGCACGGCGCCAAGTGGACCATGGTCATCTGGGGCGGGCTCAACGGCCTGTATCAGGTGTTTGGCAGCCTGACAGTCGCGCCGCGCCGCCGCCTGCGGCAGGCCCTGCGGCTGGATCGGCTGCGCCTGCTGACCGGGGCCTTTGGCATGGCGTTCACCTTTGCGCTGGTGTGCTTTTCGTACATTTTCTTCCGGGCGACCAGCCTGCAGGATGCATTTCTCATCATCCGGCGCATTTTCACCGGGGCGGGCGGCAGCCTGACGGCCGCGCAGACCTGGCGCACCGCGCTGCAGGGGCTGGATTTCTTCGGCACGCTGCCCTCCTCTCCGCTGCCGTGGGGCAGCCTGCTGACCAACACCGGCGTTGGCCTGACGCTGTGCATCGGCCTGCTGACGCTGCTGGATATTGCCGACGGCCCGGGCGGCACGCTGACTGCCCGGCTGGGAAAATGCTGGTTTCCGGTGCGGTGGGCGTTCTGCCTGCTGCTGGGCGGCTGCATTCTGCTGTACGGGCGCTTCGCTCCCTCCGGCTTTTACTATTTTCAGTTCTGACCCTTTGCCGCACCGTGCGGCGGGGATGCTTTGCCCCGCCCGGCCGCACACAAAAAGAACGCGGCGGCCTTTTCGCCGGATGGCCGGGACCTTCGGCCGGGTTTCTTTTCCCGATCTCCTCTTCGTACCATCTCCCATATGATTTCTTCTGTATTATTCTATCACAATCATACAGTTTGGATATTTAAAAAAGGAGGCGCTGTGTCATGCGTGTGCTGCGGCTGTTTTTGAAGGGCCTGCTGCTGGCCGTTCCGCTGGCCTGGGCGCTGCTGTATGTCAATTACACCGTGGATGGCAGCGCCATTCTGCGCGGTGATAAGTACGAGCTGGAAATTGCTACTGCCTGGCTGGAGGGCAAGGCTGTCGGCAATTTTGACAACTCCATCAACGAGCGCAGCGTCATGCGGCTGTATGCGGATAATCTGAAAGAGGGGCTGGAAACGCTGGTACTGGGCTCCTCCCGCGCCATGCAGATCACGGCCGACATTGCAGGGGAGACCGGCAGCTTTTTCAACGCCGGTATGACCGGGGCCGACCGCAAGGATATTCTTTCCACCTTTTACCTGTTTGACCGCGCCGACAAGCTGCCGCAGAAGCTGGTGGTTTCGGTGGATCCGTGGGTTTTTTTTGACAGCGATGCCGCGCTGAATTTTCGCAGCGACGACAACCTGTACCGCGAGTTTCTCAGCCAGCGGCTGGGGTATGATGTCAGCTATACGGCCGAGGACGGCTCGGTACGCCGCAAGGCGCTGACCTCTCCTGCCTATTTTCAGGAAAACGTCCTGTATTATTATTCCGATCATTCCGACGAAAAGCGGCCCAGCATTCTGCCGGATGCACTGGCCGACTATGATTTTGATATTCGCACCTCTGACGGCACGCAGTGGTATGCCGCCGAGGTGCGCACCCGCGACCGCGACGCCATTGATTTTCAGGCGCTGAGCCTGGCCGGGGTGGATTATGCACAGCTGTACGGGTTTACACAGGTCTCGCGGCAGCTGGCACGGGAATTTGAAGATTTTATCGCCTACGCCGTGGGCCGCGGCGTACAGGTCACGCTGGTGCTGACGCCGTTTCACCCCATTTACTGGCAAAAGCTGACCACTGACCCGGATTACGCCGGGGTACAGCAGGCCGAGCAGACCGTGCGGGCGCTGGCGGCGCGCTGCGGGGTGGAGGTGTACGGCTCGTACGATCCGGCCAAAGCCGGCTGCGGCAACCTGGATTTTTACGACGGGCTGCACATCCGCCGCGAAAGCATCGCCAACTATTTCCCCGGCATTGGCCAGCCGCAGCCCAGCTATGTGCAGGCCCAGGAAGCCGCCGAAGAGGATGCGGCAGCCTGAACGAAGCAGGCATATCCGAACAGCCGCCCGACAGAAAGGATACGGAGCATGGTCATTGGCATTGCAGGAGGCACCGGCAGCGGAAAAACCACGCTGACCGAGGGGATCGTCCGCCGCTTTGGCGAGCAGGTCGCCGTGCTGCGCCATGATGATTATTATCTGCCGCACGATGAACTGCCGTTTGAGCAGCGCCGCCGGTTAAATTACGACCATCCCGCCGCCTTTGAGACTGCCCTTCTGGTGCGCCAGCTGGATGCCCTGTGCGCCGGGCAGACGGTGCTTTGCCCGGTGTATGATTATGCGCAGCACACCCGCGCCGCCGCCGTGCGCCGGGTATGCCCCGCACCGGTCATTGTGGTGGAGGGAATTCTGGTGCTGGCTGAGCCGGAGCTGTGCCGCCGCATGGACATCCGCATTTTTGTAGACACGGATGCGGACGTGCGCATTCTTCGCCGCATTTTGCGGGACGTGGAGGAGCGCGGCCGCAGCGTGCGCAGCGTCGTCGACCAGTATCTGTCCACCGTCAAGCCCATGCACGAGCAGTTTGTCGAGCCCAGCCGCCGCAATGCCGATATCATCATCCCCGAGGGCGGCCGCAACCCCGTTGCGCAGGAGCTGCTGCTGGCGCGCATTGCCGATGCGCTGGCCACCTGACGCCCGCCCCAAAAGCCGCCCCTCGGCCGACCGTCCGGGCGGCCCAACGCCTGAAAGGAGAACCTCACATGATCTATGACATTTTGGAAAATCTGGAGCAGTACACCGGCCTGTTTGAATATCTGGACACGGCCATTGCCTATCTGGCGCAGACCGACCTGGAAGCGCTGCCCGCAGGCCGCACAGATATTGACGGTGACAACGTTTATCTGACGGTCAGCGAGTGCGAGGCGCGCCCCAGCGAGGAGGCGCTGTTTGAAACGCACAGCGACTATATGGATATTCACATCGACCTTGACGGGGTGGAGCTGTTTGAAACGGCGCTGGGCGCGCTGGAGGAAAAGGCCCCCTATGATGCCGCGACCGACACCGCGCTGTATGCGGCGGATCTTTCCTGCGCATGCGTGCTGGGGCCGGGCCGGTTTTTGATCGTCATGACGGAGGAACCGCACAAGCCTGCCGTGGCCAGCGCCGACGGCACGCACCTGAAAAAGCTTGTGGTCAAGGTTCGCCGCTGAACAACGCTTATCGGCCCGGAGCTTTCCGGGCTGGCTGAAAAAAATTCTGGAAAGGAAGCTGTAGAGAGATGAAACGGGAAACAACAGAGCTGAGCAAACAGATCGACGCGTACATTGCCGAAAACCGGCAGGCCATTCTGGATGACATTGCGGCGCTTGTCGCCGTGAACAGCGTGCAGGCCGCCCCCGCGCCGGGCGCACCCTTTGGTGAGGGCGTACGGCAGGCGCTGGACAAAACGCTGGAGATCGCCCGGCGGATGGGGCTGACCGCCCACAACTGCGAAAACCGCATCGGCTATGCCGAGCTGCCCGGCGCCGAGCCGGAAAAATATCTGGCGACCATCTGCCATGTGGATGTGGTGCCCGCCGGAAACGGCTGGGATGCCGACCCCTTTACCATGCGCGTCAACGGCAACTGGCTGCTGGGCCGCGGCGTGGCCGACGACAAAGGCCCCATGGTCATCTGCCTGTACGCGCTGAAGTTTTTGCAGCAGCTGGGCGTTTCGCTGCGCTACCCCATCCGCGCGCTGGTGGGCGACAATGAAGAAACCGGCATGGAGGATGTGGACTACTACCTGAAGAACTTCCCCGCGCCGGTGTTCTGCTTTACGCCGGACGCCGAGTTTCCGGTGTGCAACGGCGAAAAGGGGCAGTTTTACGGCTGCCTGGTCGGCCCGGTGCTGGGCCGCGGCGCGCTGGTCGACTTTGAGGGCGGCGTAGCCAACAACGCCGTGCCCGACCGCGCCAGCGCTCTGGTGCGCGCCGACATCAACAAGCTGTCGCCGGTGGAAGGCATTACGCTGGAGACCGAGGAGGACGGTCTGGTGCGCGTGCGCGGCTGGGGCCGGGCCGGTCACGCGGCATCGCCGCAGGGCACGGTCAACGCCATTGGGCTGGTGGTCGACTATCTGCTGGCCAACGGCATTGGCAGCGCGGAGGAGACCGCTTACCTGAAGGCGCTGCAGAAGCTGCACGCTTCGACGGCGGGCGAAGGCCTGGGCATTGCCTGCGAGGATGAGCCTTTTGGCCCGCTGACCATCATCGGCGGTCGCATTTACCGGGGAGAGGACGGCCGTCTGGTGCAGACAATGGACAGCCGCTACCCCACCACGACCAACGGCAAGACCATGGCGGCCGCCATTCGCGCCGCCATCGGCGACGGGGCCGAGCTGGTGGGCAACGGCGACAATGCGCCGTTCTACATCAGCGCGGACAGCCCCGCTATCCGCGCCTGCATCGACACCTACAACGAGGTCACCGGCGAGCACGCCACCCCCTTCACCATGGGCGGCGGCACCTATGCGCGGCATTTTCCCTATGCCGTCAGCTTCGGCCCCGAGCACGCCGATATGGAGCTGCCCGCTTTCGGCGGCCCGATGCACGGCGCCAACGAGGCCGCGCCCTTTGACAAGCTGCTGGAGGCGCTGAAGGTCTACATTCTGGCGCTGCTGCGGCTGGAGGAAATTGATTTTTAAGGCATTCCGCTTTGCTGCAGCGCTTCGCACGCAGCTGCACCGAACGCGTGTGCAGGCTGCCGCAGGGGCGGCTCTCCGTTTGGGAGAGCCGCCCCTTGCTTTTTGCGTCCGGGCATGCTATACTGTTTGTAACATCAGCAGGAAGCTGTTACCAACGAGCTTTCCGAAACGGAAACCGTGCCACGAAGGCCGCTCGCAGAAGGCTGCACCCCAAGACCGGGGCGCGGCAAAGCTTGCGGCGCTCTTTTGGCCGGACGGCGAAACCGCCGCGTCCATTTCGGGAGGTATTTTTTATGTCCAAAGCATCTTCTGTCCGCATCCGTACGTTGGTTTTCACCGGCTTATGCATTGCGCTGGGGCTGGTACTGCCCATGGCGTTCCACTCCATCCCCAACGGCGGCAGCATTTTTCTGCCCATGCATATCCCCGTTTTGCTGTGCGGCTTTGTATGCGGCCCATGGTACGGGCTGGCCTGCGGCATTCTTACGCCGCTGATCTCCGCCCTGACCACCGGCATGCCGCCCGCGCCGGTGCTGCCCGGCATGCTGTGCGAGCTGGCCGTTTACGGCCTTGTCAGCGGGCTGGTGTTCCGCGCGGTGCGCACCCGCAGCCATGCGGCCAACCTGTATATCACGCTGCTTTGCGCCATGCTGGCCGGGCGTGTGGTCAGCGGCCTGACCAACGGCTTTTTGTTCCGCGCCGGGCAGTACACGCTGCAAAGCTGGGTAACGGCCAGCTTTGT
>CAKTAM010000080.1 GCA_934527255.1 uncultured Oscillospiraceae bacterium
GGTCAAGGACAGCCGCCACCGTACCCGCGCCTTGGTGGCGGAGGGCGGTGAGCTGGCGCTGAACCTGAATCAGGGCGTGTTTGCGTTTGTTACCCACATACAGGATGAGGTGCACCGCTTTGCCATCAGCTACCAGCGGGAAAAGGCCAAAAAGAAGACCTTTTCCTCCACGCTGACCCGCATTGAGCATGTCGGCCCCAGCACGGCAAAGGCGCTGCTGGCGCATTTCAAAACGGTGGGGGCCGTGGCATCGGCCGACCGTGCGGCGCTTTCCGGGGTGAAGGGCGTCAGCCGCACGGCAGCCGAAGCCGTGTATGCGCATTTTCACCCGGAGAAAACGGCCGCCGCTGTCGGAGAGCCTGCGGTGACAAAGGCCGAAGCGCCGCCCGCACCCTGAACCTCTTCTTCACGGTGTGCGGCCGCCGCATTGCCGCAGGCGGCTTCTGGGGGGCTTGACCGCCCCTGTGCCGCCGCTTTTTATGCCGGTACGCATAGGCGGCCGACAGATACGGCCGCCGCGCTTTTGCGCCGCCTTGGCGCGGATACGGTCAGTAAAAAAATTCCCTCTGTGCGAAGCCTGTTCGGCTTCTGCACAGGGGGAATTTTGTCAGCGGCATTTTTTGCCGCGGCCTGAGCCTTTTGCAGACAGAGGCAAAGGGGCTTTTTGCAGACGGCGCCGGGCGGAAAGGCTTTCGGGGCGGCTTATTTCCCGGCCAGGGCGGCGGCCACGGCGCGGCGCAGACGGGTGAAATAGGCGGGGTCGGTCGGGTAATGCTTCATGGTCAGCTCGCCGCCCTCCCAGCAGCGCTGCAGCAGTGCCAGCACGGCCGGGCGGCCAAGGCGCTGCTCGGCCAGCTGCAGCAGGCGCAGATCCTGCATGGCCTCGCGCAGCACGGCGGCGCGCAGGCTTTCCCAGGCCGTGCCGTCGGGCGCGGGGTACACCAGAAACGGATCGCCTGCGGGCCAGGTGCCCAGACCGTCGGCGTTGCGCCACGGGTCTACGCGGCAGGTGGAGTGTACACCGTTATAAAAGTTGAAGCCCCACTGCAGAAATCCGGCCAGCCGGTAGCGATACAGCAGCACGCCGAGAATGCGGTTTCGGGCCGACGGCATGGCCAGAAAACGGTTTGGTACATCCGTGTGCTGGCCGCAGCAGTAATACGTCCACAGCCCGGGCACCTCGGCCTCTATGAAGGGCTCCAGATGCTCCTCGCTGACAATGGGCGTGCGGATGTAGCCCTTTTCGTACAAACGGAAGCTGGAAAGCGCGTCGATGACATGGCAGCCCTCCAGCAGCGGGGCCACGGTGCAGCGGGCGGCATTCCACTGCTCCATGTTCTCCTCGCTTGGCTCGTCCGAGATGTGAAACCAGCTGTGCTCCAGCATGCCGCACCCGGCCAGATGCTCCTTCAGCTGCGGCAGAAACGCCTGCAGAAACACGGTATATTCGCCGCCGACGGCAGGGGTATCCCAGCCGAAAAGACGCTTCTCCACGCCGTCCACGGTGGCAATCACCTTGGGTGCGGCAGCCGCGCCCCATTGGGTAAACAGATGGCACAGCTCCAGCTCGGTGATACCGTGCTTCCGGCACAGGCGGATCCAGTGATCCAGCCGCTCAAAGCCAAAGCGGTAAACGCCGTTTTCGCGTGTGACGTCCACCAGCTGGGTCGTGGTGCGTTCGCCGCCGACCCAGGTATCCAGCGCGGGGGTAAACAGCGGTGTCAGCAGCATGTTGATGCCGACATCGGCCGCGGCGGCCATAAAGTTTTCGACAATTTCCCAATGCTTCCGGCTCCACACCGGCACATGGTAATAATCCGCCAGGCAGTCCGCATGGAACCACTCGGTGTGATACAGCGTCTGCGCAGGCAGCGCGTCCGGCTGAACGCACAGCGTCAGCACAAAACGGGCGGCGGTGCGCTGCAGCCCGTCCGTTAGCTCAACGGTCAGCGGCTGTTCCCCGGCCGGTACGTCGGCCGAAAGGACAAGGTCGCACCACACGCTGCCCCACTGGCTGCCCACGCAGCGCAGCACGGCAGGCTCGCCCGGCGCAAACGGCGTCAGCGGGTCGGGCAGCATGGCGGCCGTATGGGTCAGATAATTGCCGTCCACGCCGTCATAGGCCGCCAGCAGCACCGGCTCCAGCTCCACCCGGCGCACCCGCACCCGGTCGGCCAGCGGGCCCAAAAACCGCAGCGTCAGCGCTTCGCCGCTGCCGACGGTATCGTGCATTGCCCGCGCGGCCAGCTGAAACGAAACCGTTTCACCGCCAAAAACCGTCAGCCGTGTATCCGCCATTGGGCGGGGACGGGCGTTCGGCAGTACCTTTTCCAGACTGTCTGTCAAAATCACCTCAAAATCAGCCATCATCCATTCTCCTTTTTTCTTTTCCGTTTTGTAAAATCAGGTGCGCGGCTTGACGTAATGCCGCAGCCAGCGCTCCTCCTGCTCGGTGTATTGGCTGCGCACCCAGTCGCAGGCTGCGGCCAGCCCCTCCTCTGTCAAGGGGAAATCCGCCGTGATGCGGCTTTCCGGGTCTGAAGCGTCAAAGCAAAGCGGCTCCTCCCAAACCCAGGCGCGCAGCAGACGGTCGCCCTCCTCGGGCTGTACGGCGCACAGCCGCATGCGCATTCCGCAGTGATCGCCGGTAAAAATGTTCTTTTTCTGAAAATACAGCAGACGGGGAAAGGCGTTCAGCATGAAAACAGCTCCTTTTTCAAAATGAAAACGGCGTTCGCGGCCGTCGGTGAAAGGCCAACGGAGCGGCCGCTGCGGTCAGAACAACGCCAGCCAGTTCAGTATACTCTATTTGCTCAAAAATCACAATGCAGAAAGAGTCGGCTTTTTTGCCTTTTTGCCGCCGAAAAAATTTTTTCTGACAAATTCCTTATATCACTTGACTTTAGCACGATAAAGTGATAAAGTGATAAAGCAATGAAGCGAAAACGACAGAAAAGGGGGAGTCGCCATGGCGGGCTTTCATTCCGAGGAAACTGACCATCTGTTCCGTGCGCTGCTGTCACTGCGCACGGAGGAGGAGTGCTGCGCATTCTTTGAGGATATCTGCACCATACGCGAGCTGCGCGAAATGTCACAGCGGTTGGAGGTGGCGCGGCAGCTGAGGGCCGGGCGGCTCTACAGCGAAATTGCCGCTGCAACAGGGGCAAGCACGGCGACCATCAGCCGGGTCAACCGCTGCCTCAGTTACGGTGCGGGCGGCTACACATTGGCGCTGCAGCGGCTGGAGGAGACCGAAAAAGCGGCCGATGCCGACAAAGAAGAAAAATAAGAAAAGCAACGCGGCGGGCACGGCAGGGGAAAGGCCGGGCCCGGGCACACAGAGAACGGCGGCGGGCAAAGCATTGCCGCCCCAAAAGAAAAAATAAGAGGGGAAACAAATATGAAGAAGCTTTGGAAAGTATGCCTGACGGCGCTGTTGGCGCTGACATTAACGGCGGCACTGACGGCCTGCGGAAAGAAAGAGACCACGGCCAGCGACCTGCAGAGCATTCAGCAAAAGGGAACGCTGATCGTCGGCATTACCGATTATGAGCCGATGGATTACCGCGGTGAGGATGGCGAATGGACCGGCTTTGACGCCGAATTTGCCCGCGCCGTGGCTGCCGAGTTGGGTGTGGAAGCACAGTTTGTTGAAATTGAGTGGGACAACAAATTTTATGAGCTGGAATCGGGTGCGATCGACTGCATCTGGAACGGCATGACCATCACCGACGAGGCGCTGGCAAATGCCTCGGTCTCGGATGCGTATGTGGTCAATGCACAGGTCGTGGTGATGGAAAAGGCGCGGCTGGAGCAATATCCTGACACGGCCTCGCTGGCTGGGCTGACCTTTGCGGTCGAGGCGGGCAGCGCCGGAGAAGCGGCCCTGCAGGAGGCGGGGCTGGATACCTATACGGCGGTCTCCACACAGGCGGATGCGCTGATGGAGGTCGCTTCCGGCAGCGCGGATGCCTGCGTGCTGGATATTACCATGGCGCAGGCCATGACCGGCGAGGGCACCAGCTATGCGTTGCTGGACTATCAGCTGAAAATGACCAGTGAGGAATACGGTATCTCGTTCCGTAAGGGGTCGGATCTGACGGCAAAGGTCAACGATCTGATGGCGCAGATGCGGCAGGACGGCCGCCTGCAGTCACTGGCCGAAAAATACGGTCTGACGCTGGCGGATTGAGCGGCGGCGCAGCCGCTCCTGCCGCACCGGCGGGCACGGTGTAAAACGCCTTGCCTGCCGGTATGGTCGGGGTGCAGAGGGAGGATGCCATGTTTCTTTCCGTGACGGAGGATCTGCTGCTGGGCTTTGGCTCAACGCTGAAAATTTTTGCGCTGACCCTGCTGGGGGCGCTGCCGTTGGGGCTGCTCATCTGCTTTGGCTCTATGAGCCGCGTTTGGCCGCTGCGCTGGCTGTGCCGCGTTTTTGTCTGGATCATCCGCGGTACGCCGCTGATGCTGCAGCTGATCGTGGTATATTACGGCCCGGGCCTGCTGGGCAAATGGGCGCTGGCACAGACGGCCCAGCCCGGGGCAGGCTGGCTGCTGCAGTGGCTGTCCGGCTGGACGGTGATGGATCGTTTCGGTGCGGTGCTGGCCGCGTTCATCATCAACTACGCCTGCTATTTTTCCGAGATCTACCGCGGCGGGCTGGAAAGCATTCCCCGCGGACAGTATGAGGCCGGTCAGGTGCTTGGCATGACCCGCGGGCAGATCTTCACCCGCGTGGTGCTGCTGCAGGTGATACGGCGCATTGTGCCGCCCATGGGCAACGAGATCATCACATTGGTCAAGGATACGTCGCTGGCGCGGGTCATTGCCGTGTACGAGATCATCTGGACGGCACAGTCCTACATCAAGCGCGACGGTCTGCTGTGGCCGCTGCTGTATACAGGCGTGTTTTATCTGGCGTTCAGCGGGCTGCTGACGCTGCTGTTTCAGCGGGTGGAAAAGCGCCTTGCGCGCTGGTGAACGCCCGTGATCCACGTTGGAAAAGGAGAAAGACCATGCCGTTTCTGGAGGTCGAGGGGCTGAGCCGCAGCTTTGGCAAAACGCCGGTGCTGCAAAATATCAGCCTGACCATGCGCAAGGGCGAGGTATTGTCCGTCATCGGCTCCTCCGGCAGCGGAAAAACGACGCTGCTGCGCTGCCTGAATTTTCTTGAGCTTCCCGAGACCGGCCGCATTGCGGTCGACGGCTGCACCCTGCTGGATTGCCGCCGCAGGGAAACGCTGAAGGAAAAGGAGATTCGCTGCAGCCGTCTGCATTTCGGGCTGGTGTTCCAGCAGTTCAATCTGTTTGCACAGTACACGGTGCAGCAGAACGTCATGCTGGCAGAGCAGCTGCTGGCCCGGCGGGCGCTGCGCACGCAGGGCAGCTATCAGGGGGCGCAGAGCTGGCGGCAGGCCCGGCAGCTTATTGAAGAAAAGGCCCGGCTTCTGCTGCGGCAGGTGGGGCTGGAGGAAAAATGCGATGCGTTTCCCTCGCAGCTGTCGGGCGGGCAGCAGCAGCGGGCGGCCATTGCCCGCGCACTTGCGCTGGATCCGGACATCCTGTGCTTTGACGAGCCCACCAGCGCGCTGGATCCGGAGCTGACCGGCGAGGTGCTGCGCGTGATGGAGGGCCTGAAGCAGCAGGGGCGCACCATGATCATTGTCACGCATGAAATGGCCTTTGCCCGCGAGGTCTCCGATACGGTCTGCTTTATGGACGGCGGGGCCGTCGCCGAAAGCGGCCCGCCGCAGCAGGTGTTCGGCGCGCCGCAGCAGGCCCGTACAAGGCAGTTCCTGCAGCGCTACTTTGCGGGCGGCGGTGTGGGGTAAGGCCGCAAGGGGTCAAACGAAAAAACGAGAAAAGCGTCGTTTTCCACTGCAAAAGCGAGAAAACCGTCTGTTGTGGCAAAATTCTGCGTTTTTCGACCAGAAAACTGGAGAATTCATAAATTTTTCAAGCGTACTATTGACATTTCAGGCATGGGTCGTTATTATATCAGTTGTGTGTTGCATCTTTAACACATTGGCGTTGTATGTGCCGCTGTAGCCGCCGGGGTGTGTGGGTCCGTTAAAACGGTCTTTCCCGGGGGTGTAACAAACCTTTTGCGGGGCAGCATAATTGGCGCTGACCCGGGGAACACCCCGGGACATTACCGCAAAGGGGGATGCAGAATTGAGCGATACGATTATTTCCTTGCAGGACATTGTTGTTGATTTCAATGGGGAGGTCGTTTTACCCGGCCTCTCGCTCGATATCCACGACAAGGAGTTTGTCACCTTCCTCGGCCCGTCCGGCTGCGGCAAAACGACAACTCTGCGTGTGATCGGTGGGTTTATCGAGCCGAAATCCGGCAGTGTCTTTTTTGACGGCCGGGATATTACCCGCCTGCCGCCGTACAAGCGGGCCGTCAACACCGTCTTTCAAAAGTATGCCCTTTTTCCGCACCTGAACGTGTTTGAAAACGTCGCGTTCGGTCTGCGGCTGAAGAAGCTGCCGGAGAAGGAGATCCGTACCCGTGTGCTGAGTATGATCGAGCTGGTCGGCCTGAAGGGCTTCGAGCGCCGCAGCACCACCAGTATGTCCGGCGGGCAGCAGCAGCGCGTGGCCATTGCGCGCGCGCTGGTCAACCAGCCCAAGGTGCTGCTGCTGGACGAACCCCTCGGTGCGCTGGATCTCAAGCTGCGCAAGGAGATGCAGACCGAGCTGAAGCGCATTCAGCAGTCGACCGGCATCACCTTTATTTATGTGACGCACGATCAGGAGGAAGCCCTGACCATGAGCGACACCGTCGTGGTCATGAACCGCGGCGACATTCAGCAGATCGGCACGCCCGAGGATATTTACAACGAGCCTACCAACAGCTTCGTGGCCGATTTTATCGGCGCCAGCAACATTCTGGACGGTGTGATGCTGCGCGATTTTGTGGTAGAGTTTGCCGGGCGGGAGTTTACCTGCGTCGACCGCGGCTTTGACCGGCAGGAGCTGGTGAACGTGGTGGTGCGCCCCGAGGATATCGAGGTCGTGCCCGCCATTCAGGGCCAGCTGACCGGCGTGGTCAAAAGCGTGGTGTTCAAGGGCGTTCATTTTGAAATGCGCGTCGAGCAGGCCGGGTATGAGTGGATCATTCATTCCACCCGCGCCTCGCAGCCCGGCGAGATGATCGGCATGAACATCGGCCCGGATGAAATTCACATCATGCACCGGATGGAGGGCTGAGCGGATGAAAGCCAAGCTTGCCGCTTCGCCCTATCTGGTGTGGATGGTTCTGTTTATTCTGGTGCCGCTGGGCGTGGTGGTCTACTTTGCCTTTACCACGGCCGACGGTGCCTTTACGCTGGCAAATATCAACGAGTTTGCAGCCTATCTGCCGGTGTTTGTGCGCAGCCTGCTGTTTGCGGCTGCGGCCACGGTCATCTGCCTGTTGATCGCCTATCCGTTCAGCTATATGCTCAGCCGCATGCGGCGCAACACGCAGCGCACGGTGCAGATGCTGGTCATGCTGCCTATGTGGATGAACTTTCTGCTGCGCACCTATGCGTGGATGACCTTGTTGGAAAACAACGGCCTGATCAATCGCTTTCTGGCGCTGTTCGGGCTTGGCCCCCTGCAGATGGTCAACACCTCCGGCGCGGTGATCCTGGGCATGGTGTACAACTACCTGCCCTATATGATCCTGCCGCTGTATACCATTATGGTCAAAATTGACCAAAGCGTCATCGAGGCCGCCGAGGATCTCGGCTGCAATACCGTGCATATGGCCTGCAAGGTGCTCATCCCGCTCAGCGTGCCGGGCATTGTGGCGGGCATTACCATGGTGTTTGTGCCCAGCGTCAGTACGTTTATTATCAGCCGTATGCTGGGCGGCGGCAACAACCTGATGATGGGCGACCTCATCGAAATGCAGTTTTTGGGCAACAGCCTCAACTACAACCTCGGAAGCGCCATGAGTCTGGTGCTGATGGTGGTCGTGCTGGTGTGCATGAGCATTACCCATGTGCTGGGCAATGAAGATGTTGAGGAGGTGATGTGAGATGCGCTCTCGTTCCGCACAGATCCTCAAAACGGTGTATTTCTGCCTGCTGTTCGGCTTTCTGTATGTGCCCATTGCCGTGCTGATCGTATTCAGCTTTAATGAAAGCAAAAGCCGCACGCTGTTCACCGGCTTTACCCTGAACTGGTACCGCAACCTGTTTCAGGATGATATGATCTTAAGCGCTCTGGGTGTTTCGCTGCTGATCGCCGTGGTGTCGTCCATCCTGGTCACCATTCTGGGCACGCTGGCAGCCGTCGGCATCAACAGCATGAAAAAAACGCCGCGCGGCATCGTCACCAGCATTTCGCACATCCCCAACGTCAACCCGGAGATTATTACCGGCATCAGCCTGATGCTGCTGTTTGTGGGCTTCAAAAATCTGACGGGCGTGCGGCTGTTCGGCATTCCGACGCTGCTCATTGCGCACATCACCTTCAACCTGCCCATTGTCATTTTCTCGGTGCTGCCCAAGCTGCGGCAGATGGATATCCGTCTGTATGAAGCGGCGCTTGATCTGGGCTGCAACCCGCGTCAGGCCTTTTTCAAGGCCGTTTTGCCGGAGATCATGCCCGGGGTGATCTCCGGGCTGCTGATGAGCTTCACCTATTCTATGGATGATTTTGTCATCAGCTATTTCAGCAGCGGCACCATACAGA
>CAKTAM010000081.1 GCA_934527255.1 uncultured Oscillospiraceae bacterium
GCACTGGCCGGGCTGCTGATCTTACCGGTGGCGTACGAGGCCGGCCGCCGCACCGGCTGGCTGTTTTACATCGGCATTTCGCTGCTGTCGCTGCTGCTTTTGCCCGACCGCGAACCCGCCGTGCTTTTTGTCGCTTTTCTGGGCTATTACCCGCTGGTAAAGGCCACGCTGGAAAAAATCACCTGTCGGCCGCTGCGCTGGCTGGTCAAACTGGCGCTGTTCAACGGAACGGTGCTGGCCGCCTATTATGCCATGCTGCACCTGTTCGGCTTTGCCGGTCTGGCAGAGGACTTTGCCGGAATGACCGGCGGGCTGTGGGCCGCGCTGCTGGCACTGGCCAACCTGACCTTTGCCCTGTACGATGTGGCCGTTGCCCGCCTCGGCATGGTATATCTTACCGTGCTGCGGCCGCGCATTCAGAAAGGCCGCCGCTGAAAAAACGCACGCACATCAAAAACGACCGCCCCGCCAGGAAGCGCCCTGGCAGGACGGCCGTTTTTTTGCGGCTTGCTTTTGAATGCTTTCTCTTTGGGCAGGGCGGCCGGAAAAGCAGGCGCGCACGCAGTCGGTCTTACCCGGCCGCATAGACGCTCTGACCTTTCTTCTGCGGGCAGCAGGCGCCGCTTCGTCCAAAGAGTATGGCTTTCTGCCCGCGCCGCACAGGCGGCGCTTTTTCAACAGTCTGCGCTGTCGGCGGGCTGCAGCGGGGTCAGCTTTACCGGGCCCAGAAGGCCGCAGTCCAGATAGGCGCGCTCAAACTGGTACAGCATCCAGTAGGGGCCGCTGAAATTGCGGCGGCCGGTATCCTCGCCGGAATACAGCCGATTGGCGTTGGAGTTGAGCACCTCGACCTTCAGCGTGTGACGGCCCGCCGTCAGCGGCAGCTGCAGCCGGTGCGGAGCCAGCGGCAGCGGGTACGGCGCGCCGTCATCCAGCGTGACCACGGCGGCAAAACGCACATCGCCGAGATCCAGCTCGGCCGGGCCGCCGGGCCAGTCGAACTGCGTTTGGTACGCAGCAAAGCCGGTGTAATCGCCAAGGCCCAGCTGCGGCCACGGCAGCAGTGCCTCCAACGGGCGCGGCGCGCTGTCGCCGGGGCCGGTAAGGCTCCACGCCGTCAGCGGCAGCGGTTCGCCCCGCCGCACAGGCGCTTCCGTTCCCTCCCGCTCCAGACGGCAGAAGATCTTCAGCTCACGCGGCTGAAACTCGACCGCACGGGTGCGCTGTTCATCCTGCCAGAGGCCGGAGGTCTGCTCCAGCTGCCGCCAGATACCGCCGGAGGGCGGGGTCAGACGCACGGCGGCAGGGGCATCGCTTTCATTCAGCAGGAAATACAGGCGGCCCTGCGGCAGCAGCCGTGTTGCCAGCGAGACCGACACCGGCCGCCCCTGCAGCGGCTGTACCGTCAGCGGCGCTTTCCATTCGGCCAGCCAGGCATCCGCCGTGGGGTAAAAGGCGGCGATATCCTCCAGCGGCAGGCATGGCTTGCCAAGGCTGACCACCTGCCCACCCGCCGTGCAGAACGCGCGGATGGCGGCCGCATCCTCTTCGGGCAGGTCAGTCTCTCCGGCCAGCAGCAGCACCTTCATGCAGCGCCAGCCCAGCGAGCCCAGCGTTCCCTGCCAGGCATATTCATATTCCAGCGGAAAATAGCACAGCCGCCGGGCCAGCGCATCCACCCGCTGCCACGCCTGCGGGTCGCTGTTGTGCAGGTGCGGGTCGCTGTGCGCCGCCGCAAAGGCAATGGCATCCATGGGCACATAGACGGCGATCTGTGCGCCGGGGCGGCCCTGCGCCAGCAGCTCGGCCGTGCGGGTCACACGGTCGTTGACGGCCGCCGCAAAATGGCGGACGTTCGCATCCTCCCTGCTGTGGTTGGTGTACAGGAAGAACTGGTCGATACCGCGCAGCAGCTGCTGCTCCATGGTATAGCGCATGCGATCCGGGTACATGCTGGGGCCCATTTCGGCAAAGGTCTCGCTGATGGCGCCCGATTTCTGCATGGTGCGCTTGGCGCTGCCCGCATAACGCGGAAAATCGGCAAATTTATCCGGCGCGACCTGATCCCAGATGACATCCACGCCGGGGCGGTCGTTCCGCGCGCTGTTGGCCCAGAAATCGCCGCTGACCGTCCGCAGGCTGACCAGCGCGTGATCCAGATCCTGATGGCCGATCGACAGCAGGCCGTGCGCACGGCACCACTCCTGTATCTGGCCGTAGAAGTTGCGGGCCAACAGCTCGGTCCAGGCATGGCTGTAGGCGTCGAACTCCTTTTTCAGGCGCTCGGTCGCGCCCTGCTGGCTGATCAGGCCGCTGTGAGGCGGCATCCATGCCATCAGCTCGGGCAGAATATCCTCCAGCGGGCTGCCGAACCGTTCGGCATAATAGGCGGGCAGCTCCTCCGTACAGGGGAAATCATAGCAGATCTCCGGTTCATCGTAAAAGAAGCCCTTGACCGTTTTGCCAAACTCCTCGCCCAGCACGGGAACATACCGCTCGTGCATGCACTGCAGAAAGCGTGCGACGGCCTCGCGGCTGAGGATGTCAATGGTGCCGATGGTCGGGTCGCCGGGCACGGCCTTTTTCATCACATGGGTGACAAAGGTCAGGTATTCCCAGCCGACGGCCACCACGCGGGTGCGCCGCTGCGCCGCATACTGCAGGCGGCCGTCACGCGGCAGAATGCGCTCGCCGCTGCCGACCGGGGTGTAAAACGAGAAATAATCAACAGGAAACGCACAGGCGCTGACAAATTTATCCGGGCAGGGCAGCTCCAGCGTCTGCCCCGGCTCCAAAAGCACATCATAGCAGATGCGGTACTTTTTGGCGCGGTAGCGCTCGTCCATCAGCACCTGCCCGCAGGCACAGCCGCTGGGGTAGCCCCACTCGTCAAAGATCCAGACATCCAGCTCCTGCTCGCGGGCGGCCTGCACATAATTGCGGCAGGAGGCCATATAGCCCGGCAGCCAATCCTCCAGGCTCTCCAGCGGCTGGCGGGTCGTTCCGTTGATGGCAAACCCGCCGTAGCCGCACTGCCGGTACCACGCGACATCCTCACGCGCCTGCTGCAGCGAGACATCCGGGTAAACGGCGTTGTTCAGAATGGGACGGTAGCGGTTTTTGCTCATGCGTTGCCGCCTCCGTTCTCCTGCGCCAGCGGACGCAGCGCAATGCGGCGCAGCATATAGCGGAGATCCTGCGTAAAGATCGCCGCCGTTCCCTGCCGCAGCCGCCCGTCATGCACGGCGGCATATTTGGCGTTGTCGATCCAGAAGGTAATGGCGTCGCCCTGCAGGCGCAGCCGGTAAGAGTGGAAATCATCCGAGGTGAAAAAGAAGTTTTCGCGGCAATACAGGTCTTCGGTGCTGCCGTCTGCCGCCCGGTACTGAATTTTCAGCCGGTGCTCGCTTTCCAGAAAACGCAGGCAGTAGGCGCTGCCGTCCGCCTGCTGACGCAGCAGGAAGCCGTAGCTGTTCTGCCGCTGTTCGCGATGCCATTCCAGCACGCGGAACGAGGCCTCCAGCTCAAAATCAGCCAGCGGCTGGCGGCTTTCCAGCCGGAAGGTGCTGCCCAGCGCCGCGTCACCCGTCAGGAACAGCTTGCCGTCCGTTTCGTTGAGCAAAATTTCCGCCGCCGGGTTCCAGACGAAAGACTTTTCCAGCTCGGCGCGGAAGCCCTGCCGTCTGGCCTCGTTGAGTGCGACAGTATCCACGTCGCTTTCCACATGGCAGGCATACAGCGCCGTGCACTGCTGCGCCTGCACGCCCAGGTACCACATGGCGGCCGTCTCGGTCTCAAAACTGAGGGTGAACTCGCCCTGCCCGTGTACCACGCGCGCCTTGGCACTGCAGCGGTCATCCTCGGCGTTGCGGGCAAACAGCTGCGCCTCACCCACGGCATTCAGCCGGGCCGTCAGGGTATGGCGGCCGGGCTCCAGGTACAGGCCCTGGCACAGAGAGCCATCCTGAATGCAGCCGTATTCGCGGCGGTTTTCCTTCTCCTTGCTCACCTTGCCCTGCACGTTCCAGTTGGCAAAGCCGCCCAGCGAAAAATCACCGTTGAGGAACTGCGAGGCGCTGTGCAGGCCGCAGTCGGTGATAAAATCGGTCAGCTGCAGCGGGTAAACTGCACAGTTGCCCTGATACAAGTTGTCATGAATGCGCACCGACATCACCGGCGACCAGTCGTCGGTTTCGGCGTTGTCAAACGGCATTCTGCCTGCATAGGGGTTATCAGCCCATGCGCCCACCGGGCTCACGCAGCTCAGATGGCAGTCGGTCACTTCAATGTTCTGCATCTGGGCCTTTTCGGCATAGCGCTGCGTGGTGCCCCACGGCAGCAGCGCCACCGCCTTGCCACCGCCGGAGTTGAGATAGCTGTGCTCGATGCGCACATCGCGGCTGCCGCAGCAGCCGTCATGCACCGACGACCACCACAGAATACCGCGCGGGTCATGATAGCTAGCCGTCATGGTCACGGCGTCATCGTTGGACTGGAACAGCACGTTGGAGATGAGCACATGGTGCGAGCCCTTGCCCAGCCCGATGCCGTCGCCGCTGACGCACTTGACCTCGTGCATTTTTACACCGATCACCGACACATAGGCACAGTGATACAGCGACATGTGGTAGTTATTGGCACGCACGATCTCGAAATTGCTGAGGTTGACGTGCCGGACATTGAAAAAGCCGATGGAGATCTGATGGATGCGGTCCGGGCAGCCGCAGGAATAGCCCGGCATATCCAGCCCTTCCTCGCTGCCGGTATCCATGGAGCGAATTTTCCCCTGCCCGCTGATCTTGACGCATTCGCAGTTGTGCGCGTGCAGAATGGGCAGGTTGCAGATGTGCATGCAGTGCGTCCAGTTGATGCCCTCGATCACGCCGTCATGCCCATAGGTCGGGCGGTAGAGATAATCGGCGGGATCCTGCGACTGCCACAGCACCGCGCCCTTTTCCAGCACCAGTTCGATGCGGCTGCGCAGCAGCAGGTTGGTAACAAGATAGCGGCGGCCGTAAAAGCTGTCGTCGCCGCGCACGATCACCCGGCCGCCGCCGCGGGCCGCCGCCGAATCAATGGCGGCCTGAATGGCGGCGGTGTCGTCATCCACCGCGTTGCCGCGCGCGCCGAACTCGGCGCAGTCCACCACCAGCGACGGCACCTCGAAAGCGTAGAGGTTCGGGATCAGCGAGGCGGCGTTCTGCACGCCGAAGCGGTCGGCAATTTTGCACAGTGTGCCGTCCGGTCGGCGCAGCAGCAGCAGGAACTGTGCCGACAGCCGGGTGATGCCGTTGTGCCGCAGCGGCAGCGCCTCGAACGCAAATGTTTCAGCCGCCGGACAGGCGGCGATCAGTTCCTTGCCGTCCGGGCCGTCGTCGCCGTCGGAGGGATCGGTCTGGTACAGCAGCACGGTACCCGTGCGAAAAGCACTGTCCAGACGGCCGCTGATGAACAGCTCCTCTGCCTGCACCTCGCAGCGCTCGACGGCGCCCGCCAGCGTCTCCAGCGCCTTTTCTTCCTCAAAGGTATAGCGGCGAATGCACAGCGCGCCGCCGCTGCCGTGCGTGCGCAGGGCAAACTGCCGCAGGCGCCCGTCACAGTTGGGCGTATCGGAAAGGTTGCAGTAATAGGCCGTCAGCGGCGAGTGCGGCTGAATGGGAATGGTCTTTTCGCACCAATCGTCATGCGTGGTGGTGCGGTAGGCAACGGTCAGCTGCTGCAGCGCACTGTTGTTTTCCAGCGCCAGAAAAATGGTGTTGCGCCGGGGCATGAG
Organism: uncultured Oscillospiraceae bacterium; assembly: GCA_934527255.1. Lineage (GTDB taxonomy): Bacteria > Bacillota > Clostridia > Oscillospirales > Ruminococcaceae > UBA1762. The sequence continues at coordinate 5,774 of CAKTAM010000081.1, forward strand.
CATATTGCACACGGTGTCGCTGTTGTCGGGGAATTCGGGCGAGATCAGCTCGCTTTCCTCGCCGAAATAGAAAGACAGGCCGTCCTCGCCCTGACTGAGCACGCCGCCGCGCGCCTGAAAGAATGCCGTCTGCCCCTGCAGCCGGCACAGCGGATCCAGTGCCTGCATGGCATACAGGTCGACGATCTCCACCCGCAGCCGCGGCGCGTTGCACAGGCTGACTACATCGGCCTTCAGGCCGGTGATCTTTGCCGGGAACCGCAGGGCCGACGTTTCAAACAGCAGCGTATGCCGCCCGGCCGCCAGACGGCCGATGCTTAAAAACGTTTCGCCCTTTGCCGAATACAGCGTTATACGCAGCACCGCCTCAACCGGGCCGTCGGCGTCACAGTCATATTCCACGGCAAAGCCGGTGCTGCCCTCCAGCGAGGTCACCGGTTCTTCAAATTCCAAAAAGGCGAACGAGTTTTTGGGAATGGCACAATCGCACAGCTCAAACGGGGTCGCCCCGGGCAGCAGCTCTGCCCCGCGGCGGGTCAGCAGGCGGGGCTGAATGCGGTTTTCGCTTTCTTCAAAATTGTTTGCCGTATAGGAATAATCGGTTTGGTGCGGCTTGTTGTAGGTAAATTTATCCAGTACCGGATACACCTTGTTTTCCATAAAAAAGCTCCTTTCCTTTTTCGCTCAGGTATGATTCAACGCCCGTAAAGCAAAAACGATGCCATGAACAGCAGAATGCCCAGAATCAGCATCAGCAGCCCGACAGCGTCGCGGCGGCTGACCTTCTCGTGAAAGACGACCCGCCCCAACAGCGTGGTCAGCAGCATGATGGCTGCATTGAGCAGCGGGAACTGCACCGAGGACTGCATGCCCGGCACGGCCGCCGCACGCAGGCTGAAAATGTTGCCAAGGCCGTTCAGCGCGGTGTATGCCCCGGCAATGCCAAACACCGCCAGCAGCCCGCGCGCGCTGACCGCGGCTGCCGCATCAGCCGCTGCCGACGGCCGACGGATGCAGCCCCACAGCGCCTGTGCGCCGCGCGCCCCCCTGCGGCGGCAGCGCAGCGTCTGCCACACCAGCAGCACGCTGGCAAAGGCCAGCATCCACAGGGCGCACAGCAGCAGAAAATCCGTACTGGCCGCGCCGTGCGGCGATTTGGCGTTGACATCCGAAAACACGCTGACGAACCCGTTGCCGAAAAACACCACCATGCACAGCAGCAGGAACAGCCGTCGGCTGCCGCGGCCCGTTTTTTCCTGCACAGGCTGCGGCGCCAGCGCGCCGGGCAGGCAGGAGGTCACGATCAGGGCGAAGCCCAGATAATCCAGCCAGGTGGGGGCCGCATGGGTAAACAGCAGCCCGTAGACGAACGGCACCGCCTGCCCGCCGATCATGGTATACAGCGTGACCGTCACCAGCTTGCCCATGGAGACCGCCCAGATGGAGGCCACCGTGCAGCAGATGCTGCTGAGCGCATAGGCCAGCGCATACCCCGCCGCCTGCGGCGTTGCCGTCAGCGCAAAGCGGTTGACGGGGAAAAAGATCAGCAGCATCCAGATGCCCTGCAGCTCCACCATCCACAGGTTCGCCTGCAGGCTTCCGTCCGTCCGGCACTGATACAGCTTGGAAAACACGAACTGGCAGGCGAAAAAAGCCGCCGCCACCAAGATCCATAAATAGGCTGCCGCCATAAAGAACCCCCTTGTTTTTGTTTGCTTCTAGCATAAAGCCTGCGCGTGTTTCCGGCAATGTGCAGAATAGCCAAAGAACGGAGCGGTTTTTTGTCCATTTTGCCGCACAAAAAAGCGGCCGTCCCTCCTGCCGAAGAGGCGGCCGCCGTTTTGATTTGTTTGGCTATGGGCGGGAAACGCCCCGGCCAAAGCCTTATTCCTGCAGTGCCCAGTGGTACTGATGCGAACCGCTGCCGACCGTCGCCGGGCCATCCGGCAGCCAGACGGTGCCATGCATGCCAAACGGCAGGTGCACATACAGGTGCAGCTGCCCGTACCGCTTGACCCAGCGCACCCCCACATCGCCGTGCACAGTATCCACCACAGCCTGCGCCGAAAGCAGCCCCTGCGGGTAGCACGGGCGAATTTCCACCTCGTCAAAGCCCTCGGCCGTGGGACGAATGCCGCACAGCCAGCGGTAGAACCAGGCATCCACCGCACCGTACATCGGGTGATTGTGCGAGTTCATATCCGGGTTCTTTTTCAACTCAAAGCGCTCCCACACCGTGGTGGCTTCGTTCTGGATCATATAGCCGAACGACGGGTACTGCGTGGAATTGAGCAGCTGCCAGACATCCTCCAGATAGCCGTATTTTGCCAGCATATCCAGCATATAGCGTGTGCAGAGGTTGCCCGTGGTAAAGCGGTATTCCTTCTGCACCAGATCGTTATGCAGCTGCGCGGCCGCACGCACCGCATCCTGCTGCGGCAGCAGCTCCAGCCAGAGGGCGAACGCCTGCGCCCCCTGCGAGCCGGTCGCCACCAGGGCAGTGTCCGGATGCCACCACTCGGCCAGAAACGCCTCCTTCACCCGCTGCGCCAGCGCCGCATATTTCTGCTCATCGGCGGCGCGGCCCAGCCGATGGGCCAGCTGCGCCAACGTGCGGCAGTTGAAATAGCTGTAGCCGGTGGACATGAGCAGGCCGGGCGTCACAGCCGAAACCGCCGACTCGTCGCTTTGACAGGCGTAAGCCGGGGCCGCCCAGTCGCCGTAATAGCTGTACTGGACGATATAATCCTTACTTTGCGAAAGCAGAAAATCCTCCCAGGCGGCAAAGCCTTCAAAGGCCTGGGCGATCACAGCAATATTGCCGGTATACAGCAGGGCCTGCGCGCCTGCCACCAGATAGGACGAACAGACCGGGTC
>CAKTAM010000082.1 GCA_934527255.1 uncultured Oscillospiraceae bacterium
ATACTGGATATAGCCAAGCATTTTGTGCTGCCGGCCATTACGCTGACCATTATCAGCATCGGCGGCCTGATGCGCTATACCCGTACCAATATGCTGGAAGTTCTGAACGCCGATTACATCCGCACTGCACGGGCCAAAGGCGTTCCGGAAAAGAAGGTTATCAATTATCATGCTTTCCGCAACACGCTGATTCCGCTGGTCACCACGCTGGGCGGCAGCTTGCCGGGCCTGTTCTCCGGCGCGCTGATTACCGAGACCCTGTTCGGCATCCGCGGCATTGGATATGCTTCGTATTATGCCATGGTCAACGGCGACATTCCGTTCACCATGTTCTACCTTGCCTTTATGGCGATTATGACGCTGTTGGGCAACCTGATTTCTGACCTGTTGTACGCCGTGGTTGACCCGCGCGTGCGCTTGAGCTGAGGAGGAATTTGGAATGGCTTCATACAATCTGAACAAAATCCTCAAGGAAAAGGCACAGGCGGAAAACAAACAGGAAAAAGACAAAATGGATCTGGGCGACGCGGCTCGTGTCAAGGTGCTGTCGCCCAGCCGTCAGGTGTTCAAGCGCTTCATCCGCAACAAGCTGGCGGTGTTCGGCACCGTGCTGCTCATCATCATGTTTGTGTTCTCGTTCTGCGGGCCGTGGTTCTACCACTACGGTCAGAAGCAGGTGTTCTATAAATATGATGCCCAGAACGTGGATTATGCTCTGGCAAAGCAGCGTACCGAATATGTGGGCTACAAAATCGATGACAGTGTGGAGATTGACCGCACCGTCAGCAGCAAAATGAACACCTATGCCTCCAAGATGGAGAGCGAGGGCCTGAGCTCGCTGGTTGTCAATGAAAACGGCCAGCCTTATCTTGTGGAAAAAACGGCCGACAATATTTATCAGCTCAGCGAGTATGCGCTGGATCAGCTGGGTACTTTTGGCCACAGCGAAACCAAGGTTGCTTCCTACAGCATGAAAGGCCACCAGCTGCAGTATGCCGACGGCGTTTCGGCGGATGACGCGTTTGAGGCTGCCGTAAACAAAAACGTCAAGGGCAAAAGCGGTGAATTTACCAGCGGCGGTGTTACGTATACTTTCCGCGCCGGCAGCGGCAAAACCTTTGACATTTATGCTGTGACCGATGGCTTTACCTATACGACGGATGCTGCTTTGGGGGCCGATTTTGAAGCGGCCGTTCTGGCAGCAGCCGAGGCCGGCGAGGAGAAGGTGACGTTCGACGGCGTCGAATACAGCCTGACCCTGACGGAGGAAGGCGGCAGCTTCGGCGTGGCCGGCGAAAGTGTTCCGGTCAGCCTGTACAGCCGCTATGCATTGGATCTGCGTGAGACGGGGGCTTCGGCTTCGGATGCGTTCCGTGTAGCCGCTCTGGAAGCCGCTGCCAATGGCACCGGCAAGTTTACGGCGGACGGCGCCTCTTATACCATCAAAGCCGCCGAGGATGCCCTGATCATTTATGATTCGGCCAATGAAGAATATGCCGAATTTACCACCTTTGTCATCCGCCGCTACAACGGTGATGACACCATGGAGTACGGCCTGAAAAAAGCCCTGATCGACCAGATCGAAGAGATGGAGTCGGCGGGCAAACAATCCGGCACCTTCAGTTATGTGCTGCCGCAGCAGGGCTCGGACGGCAAGTACGTCTATGACGAAGAGGGCAACCTTCAGTACAGTGACGGTGAGTTGACGGTTACCTGCCGCAATACCGGTGAATATGTTGTCAACTGCGAGCAGACCATTTACCTGATCGATATTTACGCTTCGCCCTCCCGCACGCACCTGCTGGGCACCGACGGCGACGGCTTTGATGTGTTGGCCCGCATCATGTACGGCGGCCGCATCTCGCTGATGGTCGGCTTCGTCGTGGTCATTCTGGAAACAGTGCTGGGCGTCATCATGGGCGGCCTGGCCGGTTATTTCGGCGGCTGGGTCGACAACCTCATCATGCGTCTGGTGGATATCTTCTACTGCCTGCCGATGATGCCCATCATGATCATCATCGGCGCGGTGATGGACGCCATGCGTATGGGAACCTACATTCGTCTGATGGTCATGATGGCGGCGCTGGGCGTTATGGGCTGGGCCGGTGTGGCTCGTCTGGTGCGCGGCCAGATCCTCTCGCTGCGCGAGCAGGAGTTCATGGTGGCGACCGAGGCGACCGGTATGCCGGTCAACCGCCGCATTTTCCGCCACCTGATCCCCAACGTTATGCCGCAGCTGATCGTTACCGCCACCATGGGCCTTGGCAGCGTCATCCTGACCGAATCCACTCTGTCCTTCCTGGGCTTGGGCGTAAAACACCCGCTGGCAACGTGGGGCACCATGATCAACTCGGTGTCTACGGCCACGGCTATGACCCATTACACCTACATCTGGATCCCGGTCGGCTTCCTTATCTGCCTGACGGTTATCGCCTTCAACTTTGTGGGCGACGGTCTGCGCGATGCGTTTGACCCCAAGATGAAACGGTAAGGAGGTACAGAGGATTATGGCTGAGAAGAAGAGAAAAGGCGCTTCTTATCTGTCGGGCAGCACCTCGCGGAAGATCACCAAGTTCAACCGCAAGGTTACCCGCAAGCTGGAAAAAGAGCGCGAGAATGCCCATAAAAACCCCGAGCTTTACACCACCAAAATGCGCGACCCCAACAATGCGGTCGAATTTGATAACGTTTGTTCGTATTTCTTCACCGACATTGGTACGGTGAAGGCGGTGGATGGTGTTTCGTTCGATGTGCCCAAGTGCTCAACGGTTGGTATCGTGGGCGAGTCCGGCTGCGGCAAATCCGTCACCAGTCTGTCGCTGATGCAGCTGCTGCAGCGCCCCAGCGGGCAGACGGTCGGCGGCGAGATCCGCTTCAACATCGGCGATGGCAAGGCATACAACATTGTCAATCTGCCCACCAGCAAAATGCAGGAAATTCGCGGCAACCGTGTTTCGATGATCTTTCAGGAGCCCATGACCAGCCTGAACCCGGTGTTCAAGATCGGTGCGCAGGTCAATGAGGTGCTGGAGCTGCACCATCCGGAAATGAGCAAGGAAGAGATCAAGGCGCGCACGCTGGAAATGCTGGGCCTTGTCGGCATTGCCAACAAGGAAGGCGTGTACGAAATGTACCCGCACGAGCTTTCCGGCGGTATGCGGCAGCGTGTGATGATTGCCATTGCCTTGGCCTGCAGCCCCGAGCTGATTGTGGCAGACGAACCGACCACGGCTCTGGACGTGACCATTCAGGCACAGATTCTGGATCTGCTGCGTGATCTGAAAAACAAGATCAACTCTTCCATCATGCTGATTACGCATGACTTGGGCGTTGTGGCCAGCATGGCAGATTATGTTGTGGTCATGTATGCCGGCCGCGTGATCGAAAAGGGCACGGCGGATGATATTTTCCACCATCCCTGCCACCCCTACACCATCGGCCTGATGAAATCCAAGCCGGTCGTGGGCAAAAAGGTCGACGAGCTGTACAACATCCGCGGCAGCGTGCCCAACCCGGTCGATATGCCCAACTACTGCTACTTTAAGGATCGCTGCGATTATTGCTGTGACAAGTGCAACGGCGTTTACCCGCCCGAGATCAAAATCAGCGATACGCATGTGGTCTCCTGCTACCGCTTCTTTGATGAGGGCGAGGTACAGGGCTATCCCAAATCCGTGAATGTGGAGGATCTGCTGTAATGGAACAGAAAAACAACGATGTTCTCAACGAATACGCTTCCTCCGGCTTTGACGGTGCGGAAAAGGACCCGCAGTATCTGCTGGTCGTCAAGCATCTGAAAAAGTACTTTCCCATCAAATCCAGCTTTTTCAAAATGACAGTCGGCAACGTGAAGGCCGTAGACGACATTTCGTTCAAGGTCAAGCGCGGTACGACCATGGGTCTGGTGGGCGAATCCGGCTGCGGCAAATCCACCGCCGGGCGCACCATCCTGCGCCTGCAGGAAAAGACCTCCGGCGAGGTCTACTTTGACGGACAGGATATTTTCAAGCTCTCCAAAAAGGAGCTGCGCGCCATCCGTCCCAAAATTCAGATCATTTTTCAGGATCCGTATTCCAGCCTGTCGCCGCGTCTGCCTGTCGGTGAGATCATCGCCGAGGCCGTGCGCGAGCACAACATTGTGCCGGAAAACGAGCTGGATGATTATATCACCCGCGTGATGAAGGCCTGCGGCCTGGAGGAATACCACAAGGATCGTTACCCGCACGAGTTTTCGGGCGGCCAGCGGCAGCGCATCTGCATTGCCCGTGCTCTGGCCCTGAACCCCGATTTCATCCTGTGTGACGAGCCGGTCTCCGCACTGGACGTTTCCATTCAGGCGCAGATCATCAACCTGCTGAAGGATCTGCAGCGCGAGTTCGGCCTGACCTATCTGTTCATTTCGCATGACCTGAGCGTTGTCGAGCACATTTCCGACACGGTCGGCGTTATGTATCTGGGCAATCTGGTCGAGTATGCGCCGACGGATAAAATTTTCTCCAACCCCCTGCACCCGTACACCAAGGCGCTGTTCAGCGCCATTCCGGTGCCCGATCCCGATTATAAGATGGATCGTATCGTGCTGGAGGGCAGCATCCCTTCGCCCGCCAACCCGCCTCACGGCTGCAAATTCCACACCCGCTGTGCGCAGTGCATGGAAATTTGCAAGCATGTCGAGCCGGATTTCCGCGAGATCGAGCCGGAGCATTTCTGCGCCTGTCACCTGTACAACAGCGAGGAGCGCAACGCCGAGCTGAAGCCGGTGCTGGAAAAGGCGATCGCGGCCGAAAAGGCCGAGGCTGCCAAGGCGGAGAAGAACAAAAAGAAATAAGCCGCTGTGCGGGAGCGCTGCGTGTGTGGGCATGTGCACACAGCGTTCGGCGTACGGCAGCACAGCAAAAGGGGGCGTTCCTGCGTGAAAAAGAAGCACGGGCCGCTGCCGCCGGATGACGACGGCCGCACCATTGCGGATATGAACGTTGAGGGGATGCCCTGGTACGTCAACAAAGAGCAGCGCGGCAATGACGAGCCCCTGCAGCTGACGCGGGAGCAAAGCCGCGCCGTGATCGGCGGCGTGCTGAAGGCCGCCCTGCTGATCGCCGCCGTGTTTGGCGGAGTGTATCTGCTGTTTTTGCTGTTCTGTGATTTGGTCTGGTTTGCCTGAGCTGCTCTGTGCCCGCAGGGGAAAGCAGGCGGCCTGGCTGAAAAAGAAGAGAAAGAACGCCCGGTGTGATGATTCACACCGGGCGTTTTCTATTGGTTAGCTTTAGCGGAACAATAACCCCCAGCTCTGCTGGGATGGATAAAAAAGCTTTAGCTTCAAGAATCGAGCAAAGCGAGAAGCAAAGAAATTCTGCTGATTAAATCGCTTTCATTTTGGATAATCGCCCGTTCACGGGCAGCAGTGCAAGTGATGCAGGCGACAGATTATTCGATGCCTCTTGAGAGGCTTGCCAGTAATAAGCCCTTATAGGGCTTACTCAAGCCACCGGCTTAGCCGAGGGTTCTGACTGTCTGTTGCCCTGCACAGCTTCAAACGCTTCAGGTAAAAAACAGAAAAGGCCCCGGACGCCGAAAACAGGAAAATGGCGTCCGGGGCCAGCCAAAAGGAAAGGAGCAGTCAGAGAAAGATCAGCCGCGCATTCTGCGCCGCTTTGCGGGCAGCAGGCACAGCAGGGCGGCAAGGCTCAGCGCCAGCAGTGCCGCCCATGCTTCAGTGCGGGCGTTGTCGCCGGTGTCCGGCGTGGCCGATGTACCGGCGGCGCCGGAGCTGCCGGAGGTATCCGGCAGCTTTTCGGCGACAAGGGCGCTCCACGGCACTTCATGCCGGGCCTCCGCATCAGTATAATAGCGGCCGCAGTCGGTACAGTGCCAGTATTCGCGGTGTCCCTCGCCGGTCGTGGTGGCGGCCACTGCTGCCGAATATTCCAGGCCGGTATGGTTGTTGGGGTCGACCGCGCCATATTCTGCGCCGCAGACGGTGCAGCGGGCCTTTTTGGTGCAGGTGGCCGTGCCGCCGGTGTGCGCAGCGTTGACGGTGACAGTCACGCGGGCGGCATTACCGCTGCGGTCAGTGACAACGACCGTCTGCACGCCCGCCTTCGGGGCAAGGGCATAGCTGCCGTCGGCGCTTGCCGCCAGGGCGGCGCCGTCTGCCGTTACGCTGGCAACGGCGTCGTTGTCACGCACGGTAAAGCGGACGTTCAGGCAGTACACGGCATTGGCAGTCAGCCCGGTGATGACGGGTGCTTCCACATCCGTCCAGCTGGGGTACAGGGTCACGCTGCTGTTTTCGGCATACAGGCCGCCAAGCTCATATACCTTTTCGCCGCCGTCGGCGACGGCCCAGCCGTTCTGCTGCCAGCCGCTGCGGGTAAACAGCGCCCTGGCAAGGGTCAGCGGGGCATCGTGGATCTTTTCGGCTGTCTGCACGGCCCCTGTGCCGGTCTGCCCGGGCGCATAGGTCACGGTGTAAGGCTCGACGGCGATCCAGCGGGCCGTCAGGGTCAGGTCATCGGTGACCGGCGCGCTGAAATCATAGGCGCTGCCGTTTTGGTACCAGCCGTCAAAGCGATAGCCGGGGCGGATGGGCGTCTGGGGCTGCGGCATGGCGTCGCCGTACAAAACGGTCGTCTGTGCCGGGGCGTCGCCATTGGCGGCATCCAGTGTTACCGTATATCCAACAGCAATGCGCACATAGGCTTTGCTTTGCAGCAGGGCCGCCGTTTCGGCCTCGCACTGCTCCAGCAGCAGAGACAGCCGACTCTTTTCCGCATCGGTAAGGGTTTCGCCAGCCAGATAGCGGGCATACAGCGCCTGCCCCTCTTCCGAAAGGGTCGGAATGGTGACCTCCTGCGCATCCTCCGCCGTGCTGCCGGTGAACAGGTGTGCGTTTTCGGCCGGAAGGAACACCCGTGCGGTCGAGACTGCCTGCGGCTGGCCGACGGCGGTAAAGGAGCCGCCCAGGAAGGTGAACAGTGCATTTTCGGTCTCACTGGAAAGACCCTGCTGCAGCGTCAGGCTGCCGCCGCTTTGCAGGAAGGACCGGAAGCCGTCCAGCGGCCGGTCAACGGTCAGGGCGCCGTCGCCCAGAAGATACAGCTGCTGTGCGCCGGGCAGCTGGTCATTCCAGCTGCTGATGCAGCTGCTGCCCTGCAGCTTCAGGAAGAACGGCTGGTTCCGGTAAAGCTGCGCGGCCTCATTGCCAAACAGCAGCGCGGAAAGCCCGGCATTGTTCAGCGTCAGGCAGGCGGCGGCATAGGTCGCCCCAATGCCGCCGGTGCGGGCCAGCTCCAGCGCCTGCGGGCCGGTAAGGGCCTGCGGCAGGCTGCCGCTGGCAGGGCGGAAGGCGGCCGTGCCGTCCTCCAGAACATCGGCTTCGTTTTCGGGAGTGATCTCCTCGGTGCGTGCGCCGTCATTCAGATAAATGTCATAGCTGACCCAAACGGCGTGCAGCTGCCGGACGGTGGCCGGGACGCTTTCGCCCGGCAGATACTGCGTGCCGTTTTCATCTTCCCAGGCAAAGACGGAGCTGCGGTTGCCCGCCGGGCGGGTCAGCCCCTGCGCGGAGGGCGCCGGGTAAGCCTCGCCGTTTTTCACGACCAGCCGGACGGTTTCGGCCTCGCCCAGTCTGCCGCCATTCAGCTGCAGGGTGACGGTCTGCAGGCCGTCAGCGCCAAGCGCATCCGCCTGCAGTACCTCCAGCACCGGCAGATAGGCGTACTCCTCCAGTGCGGCGTCGGTTGTATCGGCAAGCCATTCGCCCGCTGCGCTGCGGCGCAGGCTGCGATAGCCGCTGCTGTTGACGGCGCTGTCCTGCCCCCAAAGGGCAAAGGCAGCCGTATAGGAGATGCCGCCCTTGGCCAGCAGGGCGCTCCATTCGTTTGCGGCAGGCAGGGCCTGCATGGAGCCGTTGGCCAGGTAGCCAACGCCGCTGCCGACCGAGGGGGCGCGCAGCAGATAGCTTACGCCGCTTTCGGCATGGTCCTTGCCGAAGATCAGCGCGGCATCATCCAGCATATTCCAGCTGAGCTGACGGCTAAGCGGCATTTTGGCCACAAACAGGCTGTGTGCATAGGCGTTCGCCGCGGCGTATGCCTCATCGGGGGCGGCAGCCTTCTGCAGGCGGTAGGCCTCCACGGTGCCCGCATAGACAAAGGGAACGTAATGCAGGGTGGGATCCGGCAGTCCGGCATCCGCCGTACCGGGAAGCGTTAAGCCGGAAAGATCAAAATAATAGGTCTCGCCGACGGTCAGCGAGAATTGTTCGCCAAGGATCCAGTGGGCATATACCATCGTGTCGGCCCAGAACACCGTATCCGCCGTGATGCGCGTGCCGCCGGTTTTTTTGGTGTACCAGCCGTCAAAGGAATACGGCCATGTGCGGGTCGGGCTGGGCAGCTCATCCAGTTTGCCCTCCTGATTGGTGAGCGCACCGGCGGGGCTGACGCTGCCGCCGTTGGCATCAAAGGAGATGCGGTACAGCTCCTTTTCAAAAACGGCCTTGAGGGTCACATTTTCGGCGGG
>CAKTAM010000083.1 GCA_934527255.1 uncultured Oscillospiraceae bacterium
GGCATACGCAGCGTCCAGCCGACGCTTCAGCGTGCCGCTGATCTCCTGCCCCTTCAGCCCCGCGCCAAGCACAACCAGCGCCTGTTCGCCGCCGTTGGCCGGGTGCGCCAGCGAGGCTGCCGCCAGAAAGCAGGCAATGCCGAAATAGACCGCCGCGCCCGCCAGAACCAGCCCTTTCAGCCAGGCGCCGACGCCATGCGCGGTAAAGGCCGCCAGCGGCCGGTAAAAAACGGCGCTTGCCACCAGCACGCCGGAAAGCAGATACAGCAGCACCAGCCCCAGCGTCAGGTTTGCCGCCGCCGTATAGCAGACGGTCTCTATCACGCAGAGCGCCGCCAAGATGCACAGAAAAATACGCAGCATGATACCCTTCCCTCTCTCGCCCTTTTCAGCGGACGGCCGTTCAGTTCTCGGCGGACGACAGGCCCTGCGGAAGAATGAAACGGATGCCGGAGGGCACGACCTGCGCCCGGATGCAGCGCGAATGCGAGCATTCGCCATCCAGTGTATAGCAGAACTCTCTGTCACAGGAGATGGTAACGCTTTTTGCCGTAAAGGTGGAAATGACGCTTTGCAGATCCGGCGCGATGCCGCCGTCTGCACCAAAGTGCGTGCCTGCCTTATAGCGGCCGAGAATGGGCGGAATGCGCAGCAGCGGGATTTTTTTCACCAGAACGACATTCAGCAGGCCGTCGTCCGTTTTGGCCAGCGGCAGGCTGTGATAGCCGCCCCCATAATAGCCGCCGTTGCCGACCGCCGCCAGCAGATACTCATCCTCAAAGCGTCTGCCCTCGCTTTCAATGGTCATGTGATACCCCAGACGGCCCATCAGACATTTTACAATGGACAGATTGTACGCCATGCTGCCGCCGCACAGCGGAATGCGGCGAAAACGCGGAATGTTATCCGCCACCTTGGCATCCAGCCCGGCCGCACAGATGCTGGCCGTCATACGGCCGTTGACGGAGATCAGATCGATCAGGCGGGAGCGGCCGCGCATCATATCCTCGATATTCTGGAATGCCTTTTCCGGGCCAAAATTCCGGATCATATCGTTACCGGAGCCGCAGGGAATGTGCCCGACCTCCACCAGCGGCTGCCCGTGCGCACCGCACAGCACCTCGTTGAGGGTGCCGTCGCCGCCGCACGCATACAGACGTACCGGCTGCCCCTGTGACGATGCCTGGCGCGCCAGCTCAATGGCGTGCCCATGCGCCTGTGTCACCTGAATTTCGACATCGGCGTTCAGGCGGCTGCCCGCCGACCGGATGCGCTGCGGCAGAGTTTCGGCCGCGTTGTCACGCCCCGCCGTCGGATTGATGATGAAAATATGCTTCACGCTGAAAACTACCCCTTTGTTCTTTGCGGCGGCCGCTGCAGCATCACGCCAAGGCGCCGCAAAAGCGATATGTTCTTTAATCATATACGATTTTGACGCGTCTGACAAGTTTTTTCCTGTAAAAAAGCGCGGCAAAAGCACGCATTTGCGGCTAATTTACAAAAAATTAACCAAATGAGAGGAACCGCTTTTTCTGCTGATTTCTTCTTTACATCCGACGCTGTTTTGGTGTATGATAGGGGCGGAACAGACCGGACCGCAGCTGCCCGGCTTTCCTACTCTTTTAGACTATTCTCAGAAAGTGAGCGTTCTATCCATGGCCAGAAAACTGCTGTTTGCATTTAACCCGCACGCCGGAAGGGCGGCGATCAAGGAGCATTTGCTGAGCATTATCAAAACGTTTGTCGAGGCCGATTACGAGGTGACCGTGCAGACCACCCGCCGCTCGGGAGAGCTGCCGGAGATCATCCGCGAAAAGGCCGCAGGCTACGATCTGCTGGTCACCAGCGGCGGCGACGGCACGCTGAACGAGTCCATCAACGGGCTGATGAGCAGCGGGCTGCACATTCCCTTCGGCTATATTGCCGCAGGCACCGTCAACGATTTTGCCACCACACTGCGGCTTTCCAAAAACATGTCGCAGGCAGCCAGGGACATTGTGAACGGCAGCATTTTCCGGTGCGATGTGGGACAGTTTCAGGATCGCTACTTTGCCTATGTTGCCGCCTTCGGCGCATTTACCGACGTGGCCTATCAGACGCCGCAGGCCTCCAAAAACCTGCTGGGCCGCGCCGCTTACATTTTTGAGGGCATCGGCCGTTTGCCGACGCTGAAATCCTACCGGATGCGTGTGACCTTTGACGATCAGGTCATTGAGGATGAGTTTCTGTTCGGCATGGTCTCCAATTCCGTTTCCGTCGGCGGGATGCCGCTGAACGGCCGCCGCGACGTTTCCATGAACGACGGCATTCTGGAGGTGCTGCTGGTCAAAAAGCCCACCATTCCTTTTGACGCCACTGCCGCCAGCGCCAGCCTGCAGAATATGGAGGTCAATTCGCCGTTTTTTTATGCGTTTAAGGTACGTTCGGTACACATCACCAACCTGGAAACGGAGGATGTGCCCTGGACGCTGGACGGCGAGTACGGCGGCAGCGACCGGGAGATCGATATTGGTGTCTGCCGCGAGGCCCTGTCGATCCTGGTGCCGACCGACTCGCCCGCGCTGCCCGCAGCCGACGAAAACGCGGCTGCCGCACAATGAGCTTTTTGGAGGACGCCCGGCAATATACCCCTGCCACCGGGCGCGAACGCGCCGAGCAGCGTGTACTGCTGGAATGGGCAGAGCGATTTCCCGACAGCATTCTGTACCGGGAAAACACGCTGGCACACATGACGTTTTCGGCCATGATCTTTGACCCGGCAATGCAGCAGACTTTGATGGTTTTTCACAATCTTTACCGCAGCTGGTCGTGGACGGGCGGGCATGCCGACGGCGACCCGGACGGCCTTGCCGTCGCCCGACGGGAGGCCGAGGAGGAAAGCGGCATCTGCGGGCTTGCTCCCCTTTGCACACGCCCCACCGGGCTGGATATTCTGCCGGTGACCGGGCACGCTAAACGCGGCGTCTGGGTTCCGGCGCACCTGCATCTGAACCTGTGCTATTCCTTTTGGGCTGACCCTGCCCTGCCGCTGCACAGCAGGCCGGAGGAAAACAGCGGCGCACGCTGGCTCCCGCTTGCGCAGCTGGAGCACTTTGTCAGCGAGCCTGCCATGCTGCCCATTTACCGGCGTATTGTGCAGCGTTCGCGCCAATTATGCGCGAAAAGCAACTGACAAGGTGTTTTCCTTTTCACCCGGAAAGCCGTTTTTTTGCGGCAATAATGGAACGATGATCGAAAAGAGTACCCAAATAAACCACGAACGAACCCCCGCAGATAAGCTCTGCGGGGGTTCGCTGCTTTCAGCCGAACACTTTCCGTCGGACGCTGAAGAAGATTTATCAAAGCGAGACTCTTCGGTAAAAACGCGGTGGGAATGCCGCGGCGAAAGCACAGACGTGGAACCGCCGCCGCGGGAACGCCGCGGCGAAAACACTGCACTCTCCCTGCAGGCCCTTTACGGCCGATGCCCCAAAGAAAGGCGGGCTTTTGCTTGTGCCGATGGGCCGGATAAGGAGCTGATGGTGGGCTGAATGTTCCGTTCACCGGCATTCCACCGGCGGGCGGGCGAAACCGCCTGCCGCAGACCGTATGGGCATGCCCGGTTTCTTCCGCAAACCTGCTTATCCCCTTTTTCTGCGCCGCCAAACGGCATCCGCCGCAAAAAAGAGGCCGTTGACAAGGAAAATCAGTGCGGCGATCAGCACGGCGCAGCGCAGAAAAAATGTTTCCGGCAGAATATTGATGATGGCATCTGTCGCCGGGTCAAAGATCCAGTTGCTTTTTCCCGGGAAAAACGTGGCGTGAAACGCAACAAACAGCGAATCAAACGAGATCGCGCCCCACACCGCCAGCAGTGCAAAAACGCCGCAGCTAAACACAGCCGACCAGAACACCGGCAGTCGCCGCTGCCGCCCGGCCAGCCCTTTTTTGCGCAGGACGGCGCGCACGGCCGTCAAAGCCGCCGTCAGCGCCAGACCGATGCCCAGCACCTGGAAATCCAGCTGAAACAGGGTGCGGCAATCCTCAAAATGGCTTTTGCCTGCCTGTGAATACGGAAGCGCGCCCGTACCAAAGGGCTTGCCGCAAACCAGAAAATCCATGACCTGATCGTACGCCTGCCGGATGACGCCGACGCTGTAGCCGGTTTGCTGCGGCAGCTGCAGCGCGTCGATCTGCGCATAATAAAACGGCCGCAGCACAATGGGCACGGCGATCGCCGCCGCGATCACCAGCAGGGCGGTACAGACCGCCAGAAGAACGCCGCAAAGACGATACCACGCCGTATGTCCGGATCGCTGCATGTTGGTTTTCCTCCTTTTTTGCTGCGGTCAGTCGGCCTGCCAGATGCCGGCAAGGCCGCCCAGGGCTCCGGTGGTCAGACCAATGGCGCAGACCGTCAGCGCAACGGCCAGACAAACGATGCCGACCACCGTAAAGATGACAGAGAGCAAGCGGCCCGTCGTTTCACCCTCCAGATACCACAAAGAGGGATCCTCCGGGTCGTACCATACACCCACCTGCTGGCCAATGGCATAGCGGCAGCGGCTGGAGGAATAGGGGCTGCACTGACGCATCAGGCCCTGCGGCGTCTCGTACTCCACCAGCGGTGTCAGCGTTGTGCCACCCTCGCTGGAACGGTTTGGCAAAATATCTGCCACACGGCCCCAGACACGCTCGATACAGCGGCTGCGCTTTTTTCTGCCCCTCAGGGTCATGGTAAGGCCAATGCCCAGAAAAACGGCCCCCACCGCGGCCCAAACCCCGCAAAACACCAGATAAAACAGCACCGTATTCTCCATTCTGCGCCTCGCTTTCCTTCCATGCCGACAAAAGAAACGGCGGTTTTTATCATTGTACCACATCGGCCGCCGAAAAGCGACTGCTTTTTGACGGTATGGCACGCCGCCCGCGTGCATACTGTTTGGTGAAAAGCCAAAAAGGAGGCCAGGGTCATGCAAATTCTCGTCAACGGCGCCTGCGGACGCTTGGGCAGTGAGCTGTGCCGCCTGCTGGAGGACGGTTATCAAGAGGATGTGCTTTCCGGCGCCGTTGACCTGCGGGCCGCGCCGGAAAGCGGCGTTCTGCACCGGCTGGCCGATTTTGACGGCAATACCGACGCCGTGATCGACTTTTCTCACCACAGCGCCGCCTTTGACCTGTGCGCCTTTTGCGAGGAGCGCCGGGTTCCGCTGGTCATCGCCGCGACCGGGCAGACCACAGCCGAAAACGCCCGCCTTGCCCAATGTGCACAGGTGCTGCCGGTGTTTCAGGCAGCCAATCTTTCACCGGGCGGCGCACTGCTGGGCGAGCTTTGCCGCACGGCGGCCGCGGCCCTGCCGGATGCCGATGCGGAGATCATCGAGCTGCACCACAGCGGCAAACGGGACGCCCCCAGCGGCACCGCCCTGCAGCTGGCCGCCGCCCTTGCCGAAGCGCGTCCCGACAGCCGTCTGCAATATGGCCGGGGCAAAGCCGCCGTCCGCGCAGCGGGTGAGATCGGTGTGCACGCGGTACGGCTGGGCACACTGGCTGGTACGCACAGCGTGCTGCTGTCCGCCGGGGACGAAACCGTCGTTTTGACCCACATCGTGCACCATCCGCGCATTTATGCGCTGGGCGCGCTGTTGGCGGCACACTTTCTGCTGGGGCGTGCGCCCGGGCTGTACACTATGCCGCAGCTGCTGGCAGAGCGCCGGGCACACCCGCCAGAACATTGTAAGGAGGAAAAACGCTCATGATCCGCGCTGCCGTATATGGCTTTGGTTATCTGGGGCACGCCGTCTGTGACGCCCTGCAGCAGGCGCCTGATCTCACCGTCTGCGGCGTTTACAGCCGACGCGCCGCCCGCCTGCTGCCGCACTGGAGCGAGCCGTTCGCTTTGTGGGAGGCCGACGCATTTTTTTCGCACCCGCCGACAGCAGACGTTGTAATCAACTGCGGCGGCAGCGCCGCCGACCTGCCGCAAACGACGCCCGCGCTGGCCGAACGCTGCTGCGTTGTTGACAGCTTTGACTGTCACGCCGCCATTGCGGCACACCGCGCGCGCACCGACACCGCCGCCAGGGCAGCCGGTACGCTGTGCATTGTCAGTGCCGGATGGGACCCCGGACTGTTCAGCCTGGCGCGGCTGCTGGGCAGCGCGTTTGTGCCGCAGGCAAGCATTTCCACATTCTGGGGGCCGGGCGTCAGTCAGGGGCATTCGGATGCTCTGCGCCGCCTGCCCGGCGTGGCCGACGCGCGGCAGTACACCATCCCGCTGGAGGAGGCGCTGACACAGGCGCGTGCAGGCCGCGCAGCGGACGCCATGCACAGCCACCGGCGCATCTGCTACATTGTCCCCACGCCGGATGCCGACCGGCGCGCATTGGAACAGGCCATTCGTTCCATGCCGGGCTACTTTGCCGGGTATGAGACCGAAATACACTTTATCACGGCGCAGCAGATGAAAGCGCAGCACAGCCGCATGCCGCACGGCGGGCATGTCATCTGCACGGGCGGCGGCGATCCGCAGCGGCAGCCCGCGCTGAGCGTCGAGCTGCAGCTGTCGCTTGGCTCGAACACCGCATTCACCGCCGGTATTCTGACGGCCTGTGCACGCGCCGCCGTACGGCTGCGGCAGGCAGGGCAAACCGGCTGCCGAACCATGGCGGAGATCCCCCCGGCCTGCTACCTGCCGCGGCCGGAGGACGCCGCACGCTGGCTGTAACCCCGACACCGCACGGTGCAGCATCGCCGCGGGTGCGCCTGAAAAAAGCCGACAGAAAAGCCGCTCCGGTTGACTGACTGTCATCCGAAACGGCTTTTTTCATGCTGCCGGGTATTCCAAGCATTCTTCTTAAAGCAATCCCTCCGCCCTTAGAGAGAAGCGGTCTAGTGACCGTCAGCAACTCTCCTGACGGGTGCAAGCGCGGCCGCCCTCAGTGGGCGCTGCCGCCCAGCGTTTCCACCGCTCGACGAATATCCCAATTCGCTTTCAGCAGGGCTTCCTGTGCCTGCTGCGCCGTGCAGGGCGCAAGCTCCTGCACAATGCGGATGCAGCGGCCGCGCAGCTTTTCGTTGGTGGGCTGCACATTGACCATCAGGTTTTCCATCACCTTTCCCAAACGGATCATCACGCCGGTGGAAAGCATGTTCAGGATCATCTTCTGCGCCGTGCCCGCCTTCATCCGGGTAGAGCCGGTGATGGGCTCGGCCCCGGTATCCGGGCAGATGGCCAGCTGTGCCAGCCCTGCCAGCGCGCTGTCACGGTTGCAGGTAACGGCCACCGTCAGACAACCCGCCTGCCGGGCCTGCCGCAGTGCGCCCAGCACGTAGCGTGCGCCGCCCGCCGCCGAAAGGCCGACCACCGTATCCAGCCGGTTTGGCTGGCAGGCGGCCAGATCTGCCGCGCCCGCAGCGGCGTCATCCTCGGCGCCCTCTACCGCGCAGCGCAGTGCGCGGTCGCCGCCCGCGATCAACCCCTGCACCAGAGACGGCGCCACGCCAAAGGTCGGCGGGCATTCGGAGGCATCCAGCACGCCAAGCCTGCCGGAGGTGCCGCACCCCACATAAAACAGCCGCCCGCCCTGCACCATGCGCCCGGCAACGGCATCAATGGCGGCGGCGATCTCCGCGCTTACCACCCCGACGGCAGCCGCGGCCTGCTCGTTGGCGCGCTGCAGCAGCGCCACCATCTCTGCGGTGGGGGCGGTATCAATATGACGGGTGGCCGGGTCGCGCTGTTCTGTTTTCCACATGATGCTTTCCTCTTTTTTCATTTGCCATGGCACGTTCCGAAGTTCAGCCGCACTCGGCCGTTTTGGGGCGGCCGTGCAAAGCATGCCTCTGCCCTGCCGCGCCTTGTATTGTCCGTCGGTCCTTGGCATATCAGCCCGCGCCGCAGCGGCAAGGGCCGCCGTCATGGGCCGCCCGCATCACTGCCCCTGCTGCCCAAAGGCCGCCAACAGATGCGGCGCTACAATGACCTTGTTTTTTTCCAGCAGGGCCGCCGGATGATAGGACAGCTTGACGGTGCGCAGGCCCTCGTCGCCCACATCGTCCTCACGGTTGATCCACACCACGCCGCCCTGTTCGCCGGGAGTATACGCCTGCGCCATCTGCTGCACGATCATCGGGTAAGTGCCGTGCCAGGCAAGACTGGCTTTTTCGGTGTGAACATACAGGGTATCGCCCACGATCTCGCCCAGTGCAAACGCCGCCACCTGCTGCTGCACAAACAGCACGCCGCCCACAAAGCCATAGACAGCCCAGTTTTGCAGCACCTCAAACACCTTGGCGCTTTCCTCTGCCGCAGCGGCAAACTCCTTGCCGCTTTCCCTTAAAAAGGTTTCAAAAAACTGACGGACAAGCGAAAGGTTTTCC